>CAJYXO010000228.1 GCA_913778765.1 uncultured Massilia sp.
CATGCCGCCAGCCAGAGTGGGGCGGCAAGCCGCGCCGTCAAGGCGTCTGCTCGCATGCCTCAGGACGCGGGCAAGGGCTGCGGCTCGGTGTTGTCCGGCACCGTGACGGGGGCGCCGTCGGTCGATGCCGGTTCCGCCGTGTCGCTGAGCGTCGCCACGATCTGGCTGACGTAGGCGAAGAAGCTGTCGTTCGCGGTCGGCGGCGGTGGCGTCTCCGCGACCGGCCCGGGCGTCCCGGTGTCGCGGTTGTCGTCGCTGCTGTGGCAGGCGCCGAGCGCGGCGGCGAGCGCGAGCGCCGCCGCCAGGACCGGCAGGCGGCCCCGTTTCGCTTGAAGAATCTTCATGATGGTCTCCTCCTCGCTTATTGATTACCCGGCAGCGGGGTGTTCAGGTAGGGGAAGGCCGCCTTGAAATCGGTCGCGGTCTTGCGCACGCCGTCGGTCAGCTTGAGGCCGCCCGCCGGTGCGTCGGCCGGCTTGCAACCCACGCCGAGGGCATCGTTGGCGCCGGTCAGCACGCACAGCGCACCCATCGACACGCGCAGCGAGACGTCGACGATGTCGTCGCCCGGACGGCGGCCGTTCGGGAAGCCGGCATTGTCGCCGCCGGCCACGCCGAGCGGGTTCTGCGATGCCTGCGGGGTCGGCGCGGTGCTGGTGTTCAGGCGCAGCATCTCGGAAGCGACCACGTTCTTCGGCTGGTTCACGCCCGGCAAGCCTTTCAGGAAGGCGGTCACCAGGTCGGTGCGCGGGAAGTTGGTAGGCGCCTTGGCCGACGGGAACAGGGTCTCGACCACCGCCGGCAGCACCGGATTGGTCACGTAGTTGAGGAACTGCGCGTCATCCTTCGGTTTCGAGCTGTTGAAGCGGTCCTTGTCGTCCATCCCGATGATGACTTCGTTCACCAGCGGCATGCCGACGCGCGACACCTGGGTCCACGCGCCGCCCTCCTTGACGGCATTGTTGATGCCGGAAGCCGGGGTCGGGTTCAGCAGGCGTCCCTGGCGCATGCTGGCGGTGGCGTAGGCGCCGATGACCGGATCGCCGCCCGCGGTCAGGCAGGCGATCGGGATTTCGAGCGCGATCGAGCTGACGTTCTTGTTCTCGAGGTCGTTCTTGTTGCCGCCGGTTTCCGCGCCGAGCGGATTCATGTTGAACAGGTCGAAGATCTTGCCGACCGCGATGTAGAAGGGTTCCTTGCGCTGGCCGACGAACACGCGGCCGGTGCCGCAGCCCGGGATCGTGACGTCGTAGATATGCTGGTTGGCGTAGGTCTCGTAGCCGCCGGCGCCGCCGAAGGTCTTCTCGCCGATGTTGTCGACCGGCTTGTCGAACTCGGTCGCGCCGCCGCTGCCGGCCAGGCGCAGGCGGCTGCCGGTACGGCGGTCGCCCTTGACCATGTCGATGGTATAGGTCTCGCGCACGTTCAGCGACGCCGGATTGACTCCTTGAATCGTCGAAGAATTGATCAGCGGGATCATGACCTGCTTGCCGCCGATCGTCAGCGCGGTGTGCTTGGAGGTGTTCTTGAAGCGGAACTGGAAACTGATGTCTTCCTTGGCGTCGCCGTTGTTGTCGACGTGGATTTCATACAGGGCGTTCTGGTCGAACTGGTAGAAGTTCGGGCCGCCCTGCGGGTCCTGGAAGGGGATGAAGTTGGCGATCAGCGTGACATAGTCCTGGCGGCCGGACGCATAGCTGCGGAACATGTAGAAGTCGGTGCCGTCGACCTTGGGCGCGTTGGTCAGGAAGGGGGCTTCGCGGTGGCTGGAGGCGCCGGCCGGCAGTGCTGCCGCCATCAGTGCCGTACCGATCGCCAGCGCCGCCGCGCTGTTCAAACGACGTTTGCTCGGATGCATATTTCTTCTCCCATATTTGATGTTATTGATGACGCGAAATGGTCATAAATACATAGTCCCACTAAAACCACATGCGCACGATTGATATCGAAAAATAAATCTAACAAATTTAAGGATGAGCAACGGCGCGGGCAGGCAGTGGTATGCAAAGCCATCTACGCGCGAACCGGCGCGTCGGATTCAATTTTTTTTGCAACGCGAATTGAAACCGCCAGGGAAGCGGGTACGTATACGAAATACCGCTACAATGATTTCATCCAATCAATGACAGGGCGGCCGTGAGCAGAGACTTCGACGAAAACGGGCATCTGCAAGGCCTCCTTGCCGCGGTGGCGCTCGGCGACCGGGCGGCATTCCGCACGCTGTACGAGGCCAGCTCCGCGCGGCTGTTCGGCTTCGCCCTGCGGATCGTGCAACGCAAGGAACTCGCGGAGGAAGCCTTGCAGGAGGCGTTCGTCTCGATCTGGCACGCGGCGCCCGCCTACCAGGTGCACCTGTCGGCGCCGTTGACGTGGATGGCGGTCATCGTGCGCAACAAGGCGCTGGACCTGCGCCGGCGCCAGCGCATCGGCACGGAGGCCGGCATCGATCCGGATGAGGCGGATCAGCTGGACGAGCTGGCGGATACGGCCGCGGGGCCGCAGGAGCGCGCGCAGTTGTCGCGCGAGGCACAATTGCTGGCCGCCTGCATGGACAGGCTGGCCGGGCGCCAGCGCCAGGCGATCGGCATGGCCTATCTGCATGAGCTGTCGCATGGCGAAGTAGCGTCCCGGCTCAGCCTTCCGTTGGGAACGGTGAAGACCTGGATCCGGCGCGGCCTGGAGCGCCTGCGCGACTGTCTGGAAAGGGGAGGCGCCGCATGAATATCCGCGACAATCCAATCCTGCGCGAACGGCTCGCTGCCGAATACGCGCTGGGAACGCTGCGCGGACCGGCACGGCGTCGCTTCGACACCTGGCTGGCCGGCGATGCCGCCTTGCGCAGTGCCGTCGCCAGCTGGCAGGGACGCTTCGCGACCTTGTCCGAGCTGGGCCGGCCGGTCACGCCGCCGGCGCGCGTCTGGCGCGGCATCGAGCGCCGCCTGCAGCCGGCGCCGGCGATCCCGTGGTGGCAGTTCTGGCGCATCGGCGCCGCACGTCCCTGCGCCGGGCTGGCCCTGGCGGCCGGCGCAGCGGCCGTGGCGCTGGCCGTGCTGCTGGCCGGACGCGGCGAGGCGCCGTTGCCGCAGCAGGTTGCGGCGCTCACGGACAAGGAGGCGCACACCGCCCTCGTCGTGACCGCCGATGCGGCGCGGCGGCGGCTGCATGTGCGGGTCGCGCAGGACGTGCGGATACCTGACGACCGCACCCTGCAGCTGTGGGCCATCGCGCGCGACGGCACCCCGCATTCGCTGGGCATCCTGGCGAACAACCGCAGCGCCGACCTGGCGCTCGACCAGCGTGCCATCGGCCCGGATGTGATGCTGCTGGCGATCAGCGTGGAACCGAAGGGGGGATCGCCGAATCCGGCCGCACCGACGGGACCCGTGCTGTACAAGGGAAGCTGGATGCGGCTGTGAACGAAGTGACTCAGCGCACGCCGATCACCCGCTTGTCCTTGAAGAAGTTCCACGCTTCCTCGGCGGCATCGACGTCGTGGTTCATGTTGCCGACCAGCTTGCGCAGGATCCACGGCAGTTCTTCCTGCTTGGACGGCTGCACGTGGCCGCCGCCCTCGATCCGCATGAACTCGACCTGGACGCGGGCCGGGTCGCTGCCCCAGACGTAGCGCGTGGCCGAGGTCGGGTCGGAGGATTGCAGGTGCGGCAGGCGGAAGCTCACCGGCGTTTCCGGCAGGCCGGCGTTGCGGCGCCAGACGGCCACCGATTCGTCGGCGCTGACGCCGCTGCCGCGGTCGCGCAGCAGCCAGTGGCCGACCTTGCCGCCGTTGAAGGGCGCGATCCGGTCGGCGGTGCCGTGCGCCACGAACACGGACAGCGGATGGTTCGGCGGCTTGCAGTGGCTGGACATCGGCATCAGCGCGCTCTGCACCCCGATCGCCGCCAGCTTCGGCCCCAGTTCGATGCCGACGCGGTAAGCCATGCCGCCGCCGTTCGAGCTGCCGTACACGTAGATCCGCTCCGGATCGGCGCCGAGCTCGTTCACCGCGTTGTCGATCAGGGCGGCCAGGAAGCCGACGTCGTCGCTGGTGGCGTTGCTGGCGGCGTCGGCGCGGCAGTCGTTCCAGGCCCGCTTGCCGTCGCTGCCCTTGATGCCGTCCGGCGCGATCAGCATCACGCGCTCGCGTTCGGCCAGCCGGATCCAGTCCTGGGCTTTATACGTGCCGAAGGAATCGATCCCGATCATGAAGGCGGCCGAGGCGCCGTGGCCATGTAGCAGGATCACGGTGGGGCGGTTGCTGCGCGCCAGCCGGTCCGGCTCGACCACCAGGTAGTGGCGCCGGCCTTCGGGGCGCAGCAGCGTGTGGTCGACGATGGTGGAGGCCTGCGCCGCGCCGGACGAGCCGATTGCGCCGAGGGCGGCGCCCGCCGCCGCCAGCGCCAGCCCTGCGGCGCGCCGTTTCATATGCCGGGGTTCGGCGCGGCCGGGTTGCTGCCGCCGACCACGGCTTTCTCGACGAAGTAGCTGGTCTCGCCGAAGCAGCTGGTCGGGATGCCGACGTGCTGCGAATAGCTGAGCTGGACGCGCTGGCCCATGGCGGCCTGCAGCTGCTTCACCACGGCTTCGTCGCGCACGGTGAAGGCGAAGCGCTCGGGAATCGCGCCCGGCATGCTCGACAGCAGGATCTCGCCTTCCCAGGTCTTGCACAGCCAGCCCTTGCGCGACAGCTTCTGCAGGTAGCCGGCGCGTTCGCCTTCGGAATACGACCAGTGCAGCACCACCGCCATGTACAGCACGAACAGCACGATGGCCGCGACGATCACGGAGGCGAGGAGGGCGCTGGCGCGCCGCGGGAAAGTTTTGGCCATGGTTCCGATGGACGTAATGAAGTCGCGCCCATTCTGCCGATGAGCGCGCGGATTGTCAAAAGCTTATGGACAGGCTTAGACGTTGACGCCGAAGGAGCGGGCGAGCGGTCCCAATCCGCCGTTGTAGCCCTGGCCGACGGCGCGGAATTTCCATTCGCTGCCGTAACGGTAGAGTTCACCGAAGATCATCGCCGTCTCGGTCGAGCTGTCCTCGGACAGGTCGTAGCGGGCGATCTCGCGTTCGCCCTCGGCGTTCAGGCAGCGGATGAAGGCGCGCGCCACCTGGCCGAAACTCTGGCGGCGCTGGTCGGCTTCGTGGATGGTGACGGCGAAGGCGATTTTCTCGACGTCGGCCGGCACCCGCGACAGTTCGACCAGCAGGCGCTCGTCGTCGCCTTCGCCCTGGCCGGTGCGGTTGTCGCCGGTGTGCTTGACCGAGCCGTCCGAGGACTGCAGGTTGTTGTAGAAGATGAAGTCGGCATCGCCGCGCACCTTGCCGTCGCCGCGCAGCAGGAAGGCGCTGCCGTCGAGGTCGAAGGTGGCGCCGTCGGTCGCGCGCGGATCCCAGCCCAGGCCGATGATGACTTTGCGGAGGGTCGGGTCTTCCTTGGACAGGTTGACGTTGCCGCCTTTTTGCAGGCTGATCGCCATGGTATGAATCCTTTCGCTTTGGAGGGGTTTAGGAGGCTGCGGATTCCAGTTGCTCGCGCCGCTTGTGGCGGATGGAAGACCACAGCGACACCAGGATGAAGGCGACGCCGGACAGGCCGGTGAACCATTCGGGAATCTCGTACTCGACGCTGGCGAACATGATCAGGGCCAGGATGCCGATCGCGTAGTGGGCGCCGTGCTCGAGGTAGACGAATTCGTCCAGCGTACCCTTGTGCACCAGGAACACGGTCAGCGAACGCACGAACATCGCGCCGATGGCCAGGCCCAGCATGATGATGACGACGTCGTTGGTGATGGCGAAGGCGCCGATCACGCCGTCGAAGCTGAACGAGGCATCCAGCACTTCCAGGTAGAGGAAGCCGCCGATGCTGCCCTGCGAAATCATCTTGCCGACCGCCGGATCGTGTTCTTCTTCCTCGAGCAGGCCGCTGAACCAGTTCACGCCCACGTAGACGATCACGCCGACCACGCCGGCCATCAGCACCCGCAGCTTTTCCGGCTCGGGCATCAGGCTCATGCAGCCGAACACGGCCAGCAGGGTCAGCAGGATCGCCAGGCCTTCGCTGCCGAACTGCCCGACCTTTTCTTCGATCCAGCCCAGCCAGTGGAGTTCCTTTTCTTCGTCGAACAGGAAGTTGAGGAAGACCAGCAGGAGGAAGGCGCCGCCGAAGGCCGCCACCTCGGCGTGCTGGGCGGTGAGCTGGCGCGCGTACTCGTCCGGCGTGTTGACGGCCATGTGCCAGACGTCGATCAGGCCCAGGCCGGTCGCCACCGACACGATCAGCAGCGGGAACACCAGGCGCATGCCGAACACGGCCACCAGGATGCCGACCGTCAGGAACAGCTTTTGCCAGAACGCGTTCCAATTGCGCAGGACCGACGCGTTCACCACCGCATTGTCGAAGGAGAGCGACACTTCCAGCACGCCCAGCACCGCCGCGATCCACAGGGCCTGCAGCAGCCCGCCGGCGCCGCCGTGGCCGTAGCCCCACCAGGCGGCCAGCGCGAGGAGGACGAACGTCACCACGAAGGACAGCTTGAAATGTTGCATTCAATTCTCCATTGTCTGATAAACCACACTGGACAGGATGATACTGGTTTCCTTCTGTGACAGGCGCATCGCTTCTGCGATAATGCTGCCCGGCATTACTTTTGTACTAACAATTCGGAACCATCATGGACTTCACCTATCTGCTGACGCCTTTCCTCACCTGGCTGGTGGTCGGCCCAATCAAATTCCTGATCAACAGTGCGCGCCAGCGGCGCTGGGCCTTCAACCTGGTCGGCAATGGCGGCTTTCCCAGCAACCACAGCGCGACCGTGACCAGCATGGCGACCCTGATCGCCCTGCGCGAGGGCATCGGCCATCCGGCCTTCGGCGTGGCCGTGACCCTGTGCTTCATCGTGATGATCGACGCCAACAGCCTGCGCCAGCACGTCGGCCGCCAGGCCGCGGCCATCAACCGCCTGGCGGCGGGGGCCGGGAACGAGGGCCACCGGACGCTGCGCGAGCGGATGGGGCATACCCTGGTCGAGATCGGCGGCGGGATCGTGACCGGTATCCTGATGGGTAACCTGGTGTATCACCTGTTCGTGAAATAAACAGCGAGCCTGGATTCCCGCCTCGGCGGGAATCCAGGTCTGTCGATCCGCCTTGTGGGCAAACTGTCCGCCCACTGTCCGCCACCTGTCCGCCGCGTGTCCATTTCCGGACGCATTTCATCCCGCCCAACTGCAGTTCATCGCCAAAAAACGCAGTTCATCCCTCCAAAACCACGCTCTGCCGATCCTCGATTGACTGCCAAACCGGGCTCACGGATACTGCGCGCTGGCTTTTATAATTTGATATTTACAGGCAAAGAGTCCACCTCGGGAGATCCACGAAATGCTGCGCAAAACCCTACTCGTCCTTGCCATTGCCTCGGCGCTCGCTGCCTGCGGTAAAGGTCCCAAGGAACCCGCCAAGCCGGAGACTGCGACTGCGCAGGCCGACGCCAAGAAGGACGGCAAGGCCGTCCAGCTGCTGGTGTCGCCGGAAGACGTGCTGACGGTGCAGAGCAATGCGCTCGCTTCGGGCCCCGTGATCACCGGCTCGATCCAGCCGGAACGCCGGGCCGACCTGCGCGCCGAAGTCTCGGCCGTGGTCCTGCAGGTGCTGAAGGAGAACGGCGACCCGGTCAAGCGCGGCGACGTACTGGTCAAGCTGGACGAGACCTCGATCCGCGACAGCCTGATGTCGGCCCAGGAAGCCCTGCGCGCCGCCACCCAGGCCTTCGAACAGTCGACCCGCGCGCTGGAGCGCTTCAAGACCCTGCGCGCCTCCGGCATGACCTCGATCCAGGCCCTGGACGACGCCGAAGTGCGCCGCAACAGCGCCCAGAGCGAAGTCTCGGCCGCCCGTGCGCGCCTGGCGACGGCCCAGCAGCAGGTCAGCCGCACGATCGTGCGCGCCCCGTTCGACGGCATCGTCTCCGACCGCAAGGTCTCGCCGGGCGACACCGCCGCCATCGGCAAGGAACTCCTGAAAGTCATCGACCCGAACTCGATGCGCTTCGAAGGCCGCGTCTCGGCCGACAAGATCGCCGCCGTGAAGGTCGGCCAGCCGGTCATGTTCCGCGTCAACGGCTACGGCGAGCAGCAGTTCACCGGCGTGGTCAAGCGCATCGATCCATCCGCCAACGACGTCACCCGCCAGGTCGAGGTGCTGGTCGGCTTCAACGGCGCGGCCCAGCCGAAGGTGGCCGGCCTGTACGCCGAAGGCCGCGTCGACGCCGAGCTGACCGACGCCCTGACCCTGCCGGAAGCGGCCCTGGTCCGGACCGGCGACAAGACCTACGCCTGGAAGATCAAGGGCAACGCCCTGGCCAAGGCCGACCTGACCATCGGCGCGCGCGATCCGCGCACCGGCAACTTCGAGGTCAAGAACGGCCTGGCCGCCGGCGACACCGTGCTGCGCCACCCGGGCTCGAGCCTGAAGGACGGCCAGAAGGTCGAGATGGCGGCGCCTGCCGCCAAAGTGGCCAGCGCCGCCAAATAAGAGAGAAGACCATGTTCCTGTCCAACTTCAGCGTCAAGAAGCCGATCGCGACGATCGTGCTGATCATCGCGATGATGTGCATGGGCCTGCTCGCGCTCAGCAAGCTGCGCGTGAACCAGAACCCGGACGTCGACATCCCGATCATCGTGGTGACCGTGCCTTACCCGGGCGCCTCGCCGGAAACCTCGGAGCGCGAGATCATCGAGCGTCTGGAAAAGCAGATGCAGTCGATCACCGGCGTGACCGAGGTGAACGCCTACGCCAACGAAGGCAGCGCCACCATCGTGCTGCGCTTCGACTTCAAGCGCAACCTGATCGAAGCCTCGGACGACGTCCGCAACGCCATCGCCTCGGTGCGCTACAAGCTGCCGATCGAGATGCGCGAGCCGGTGCTGCGCCGCGTCGATCCCTCGGCCCAGCCGATCATGAACCTGGCGCTGTCGTCGAGCACCCAGAGCCATGCGGAAATCTCGCGCTTCGCCGAAGACGTGCTGGCCGACCGCCTGCGCGCCATCGACGGCGTCGCCAACGTCAACGTCAACGGTTCGCTGAAACGCGAGCTGTCGGTGCTTCTGCATGCCGAAAAGCTGCGCGAGTACAACGTCTCGGTCAGCGACGTCACGAATGCGCTGTCGCGCCAGAACACCAATGCGCCGGTGGGCAAGGTGCGCAGCGAGCAGGACGAGAAGGGTATCCGCCTGGTCGGCCGCATCGAGCGTCCGGAAGATTTCTCGCAGGTCGTGGTCAAGCGTAACGGCGACACCATCGTGCGCCTGAACCAGGTGGCCGACATCAAGGACGGCTTTGCCGAAGTCGAGAGCCTGTCCAGCCGCAGCGGCAAGCCGAACGTCGGCATCCAGGTGATCCGTACCCGCGAAGCCTCCACCGTCGCGATCGCCAAGAAGGTGCGCGAAGAGATCAAGCAGATCAACAAGGAACTGCCCAAGGGCACGACGCTGGACGTCACCTACGACGGCGGCAACGACGCCCAGGACAGCCTGAACAACGTGATCGAATCGCTGGTGCTGGGCGCCGTCCTGACGATCTTCGTGGTGTACGCCTTCCTGAATTCGTGGCGCTCGACCCTGATCACGGCGCTGTCGCTGCCGACCTCCGTGCTGGCCGCCTTCATCGCGGTCTGGCTGTGTGGCTTCACGCTGAACTTCATGACCCTGCTCGGCCTGTCGCTGGCGATCGGCGTGCTGATCGACGATGCGATCGTGGTGCGTGAAAACATCGTGCGCCACATGGAAAACGGTTCCGACCGCCGCACCGCGGCCCTCGAAGGCACCGCCGAGATCGGCATGGCCGTGGCCTCGACCACCTTCTCGATCATGGCCGTGTTCATCCCGGTCGCCTTCATGCCCGGCATCTCCGGCGAATGGTTCCGTCCGTTCGCGCTGACCGTGGCCTGCTCGGTGATCGTGTCGCTGCTGATCTCGTTCACCCTCGACCCGATGCTGTCGGCCTACTGGGGCGACCCGCCGGGCCACCACCATGCACCGAAAAAAGGCTTCGAGAAAGTGTTCGCCCGCTTCAACGTCTGGTTCGACCACCAGGCCGACCGCTACGGCAACGTGATCGCCTGGGCGCTGCACCACCGCAAGTGGATGGCCGCGATCGCGGTCGGCAGCCTGGTGGGCGCGCTGGTCCTGAACGGCATGTTCGGCGGCACCTCCTTCCTGCCGAAGATGGACAGCGGCCAGCTGCAGATCGAAGTGCGCACCCCGGCTTCGTCCTCGGTGTATTACGCCCAGAAGAAGATGGATGAGGCGGATGCCCTGGCGCGCAGCCTGAAAGAGACCAAGGAAACCAACAGCTCGATCAACTCGGGCGGCGGCCGCATCTACGTCGACATCGGCAAGCGCCGCGAGCGCCATCGCAGCGCCGCCGAAGTCGCGGTCGAGCTGCGCGAAAAGCTGGCGCGCCTGGTCGGCGCCGAATACACCGTCATGGACGACATGAACGGCAACGGCAAGCCGGTCCAGATCGAGTTCACCGGTCCGGATTCGCGCAAGCTGATGGAGCTGACCAACACCTACATGGAAAAGCTGCGCCAGGTGCCGGGCGCCGTCGACGTCACCCTGTCCCAGCAGGATCCGAAGGACGAGCTGCAGATCGAGCTCGACCGCGGCCTGGCCAGCACGATGGGCGTCTCGGTGGGCGATGCCGCCAGCGCGCTGCGCGTGGCCTTCGCCGGCATCGAAGTCGGCGACTGGGTCGACCCGACCGGCGAGACCCGCGACGTGGCCGTGCGCCTGGCGCCGGAAGACCGCGTGGGCACCGAGAACATCGAGCGCCTGCCGATCGCGGTCCCGGGCAGCAACATGATGGTGCCGCTGGACCAGATCGCCAAGATCACCATGGGTAAAGGTCCGTCGGCGATCGAGCACAAGGACGGCAAGCGCGTGGTGCGCGTCTCGGCGAATGCCCAGGGCCGCTCGAACGGCGAAGTCATGAACGACGCCATGAAGCTGGCCAAGTCGATGGACTTCCCGCCGGGCTACGGCCTGTCGCTGGGCGGCCAGAGCAAGGACCAGCAGGAACTGTTCACCCAGATGACCATTGCGCTGGTGTCCGGCATCGGCCTGATGTACCTGGTGCTGGTGATGCAGTTCGGCTCCTTCACCGCGCCGCTGGGCGTGATGATGTCGCTGCCGCTGTCGCTGATCGGCGTGGTGCTGGCGCTGCTGCTGACCCGCGGCACCCTCAACCTGATGAGCTTCATCGGCATCATCATGCTGATGGGCCTGGTGGCGAAGAATGCGATCCTGCTGCTGGATGCGGCGCGTTCGCGTGAAGCGGAAGGCATGGACCGCGAAGAAGCGCTGATGGCCGCCGGCCGTGCGCGTCTGCGTCCGATCCTGATGACGACCTTCGCGCTGATCGCCGGCATGCTGCCGGTGGCGCTGGCCCTGGGCGACTCGGGCGAGTTCTACCAGCCGCTGGCGATCGCCATCATCGGCGGCACCATCACCTCGACCTTCCTGACCCTGCTGGTGGTGCCGACCTTCTACGACAGCATCGAGATCGCCCGCGACCGCATGGCCGCCAAGTTCCACCGCCGCGTGGCGCGCTTCACGCCGCTGCCGGCCTTCGTGATGACCTTCGTGGAAGCGATCCTGACCATCGTGCTGGTGCGTTTCGTGTTCCGCATGATCGTCAAGGCGGGCCGCTTCGCAACCGGGCGCCGGGGTCCGGTGACTGCCTGATCCGTCTCACGCCGCAATACGAAAGGCCTGCTCGCGCAGGCCTTTTTTTTCGCACATCGCAAAGGACCCGTTGCAGGCCCTTCGCCGATGCGTCATGCCAGCGCCGCTTATTGGCCGCTGCTCGAGCCCGAGCCGCTGGTGCCCGAAGTGCCCGACGAACCCGAGGTGCCGGTGGCCGGCGGCGGGGTGGTGGTGCCGGTGCCGGTCGTGCCGGTGCCGGTGGTGCCGGTGCCCATGGTGCCGGTGCCCATGGTGCCGGTGCCCGTGGTGCCGGTGCCGGTTGCGCCGGTGCCGGTATCGCCGGTGGTGCCGGTCGGCGGGGTGGTGGTGCCGGTGGCGCCGGTTGTGCCCGTGCCGGTGGCGGTGTCACCCGCTGCGCCGGTGCTGCCGGTGCCGCTGGTGCCCGAAGTGCTGCTCGGCGCGGTGGCCGACGTGTCGCCGGTGCCGGTGGTGCTGGTGGTGTCGTTCTTCTTGCAAGCCGCCAGGCTTGCCATCAGGGCTGCGGCAAACAGAATTTTCGATGCGTTGTTAAGAGCTTTCATTTGTTTTACTCCTCGTTCACGTCTATTTTTTGCCGCCGTCTCCAGGTGAGGCGCTGGAGGGTCGACGACGCCAGGTTGGTTCCCACAAGACCCATGAGGCCCATCAAGAACCATCAGGGAACCGACGCAATACGCGGCCCCGTGTGGAGTACGAATTCGACTGCGATTTAGACTGGCAGCGATCCTCCCAGTTCGTCGAATTGCACTCCTATTGTCAAGAGCCGAACCATCAGCGTTCAACCCTCAGTCCACCGGCGAAGCTGCCGGATGGTCTTGGCGCCGCGTCGGCAGTGTCGCCGGCGGCCTGTTCCAACAGCGCGGGGATTTCGTCCGCCAGTTCCCGCGCCAGATATCCCAATCTGCCCAAACGCGCCGCGAGCCGGTCGCCGGCCTGCGCATGCAGGACCACGCCCCAGCCGGCCGCCTGGGCCAGCTCGGCGCCGCGCGCCGCCAGTCCGGCGATGATGCCCGCCAGAACGTCCCCCGAACCGGAAGTTGCCAGCCCGACGTTGCCGCCTTCGTGCTGCCAGCGCTCGCCTTGCGGCGTGGCGATCACGGTGCGCGCGCCCTTCAGCGCCACCACCGCATTCCAGCGCTGCGCCGCATCGAGTGCGATGCGGTCGGCGCCGCCTGCGATTTCTTCTTTCGCGATGCCGGTCAGGTGCGCCATCTCGCCCGCGTGCGGCGTCACCAACACTGGAACGTCGAAGCGGAAGGGCGGGTTGACGCCGGACGGCGGATGCAGGATCGCGTCCATCGCATTCGCGTCGAGCACGACCCGGGTATCCGTGCCGTGCAGGCGCGGCAGCAGCGCATGCACCAGGCAGGCGGTCGCTTCCTCGTCTTCCATGCCGGGCCCGATCAGGATCGCGTTGATGCGGTCGGCCAGCGGGTCGAGGGCGGCCACGGCTTCGACCGTGAATCCGCCGGCCTCGTTCTCGGCCAGGCCCAGCACGCGCGACTCGGGAATCGCCAGCGCCACCAGCTGGGCCACGCTGTTGCCGGTGGCGACCGTCAGCTTGCCGGCGCCCGCACGCAGGGCGGCGACGGCGGCCAGGATGACGGCGCCCGGCATCCTGCGCGAGCCGCCCAGGATCAGGACGTGGCCGCGTTCTTCCTTGTCGGCGTCGGCCGAGGGGATCGTCAGCGGCCAGCTGCGCAGCAGGCTTGCATCGAGATCGCGCGGGCGGGCATGGGTTTGCAGCGTCATGGTCGGCTTGGTCTCAGGCTTTGGCGGCGGTCGGAACGTCTTTGGCTGCGGTGACCTCGGTACCCGTGGCTTCCAGCGGGGCGACGAAGTTCACCAGCCGCAGCGCAAGCTTGCCGCGCTTGCCCAGCGAGGGATCGAAGGAGTACGAGGTGACCGAGCAGTTCGGCACGTCGCCCAGGCGGTCCTGTTCGAGGATCCCGGCTTCGTCCATGCGTTCCAGCAGGTAGCGGAAGCAGTTGACGATGACCTGGTGGCCGACGATCAGCACGCGTTCGCGGCCGTACTCACGCGTCATCGTGTCCAGCACGCTGCGCAGGCGCAGGATGACGTCGCACCAGCTTTCGCCGCCGGGCGGGCGGAAGTAGAACTTGCCGACGTGGCGGCGCTGTTCATACAGGTCAGGAAAATTCTCGGCAATCCCGCGCACCGTCAGGCGGTCGAGGATGCCGAATTCCTTTTCGCGCAGGCGTTCGTCGGCATGCACGGCGAGCAGGTCGTCGCGGTCGAGGCGCTGCATCAGATAGTCGGCGGTCTGGGCCGCGCGGATATACGGCGAGTGCAGCACCACGCTCGGCTGGCTCTCCGGCGGCAGGGCGGCGAACCAGGCGCCCAGCGCCTGCGACTGGCGCACGCCGAGCTCGGACAGCGGCACGTCGACGTCGCGCTCGGCGATATCGACACGCAAACCGGCAGCGGCTTCCGCAGCATCGCGCGCGACGTTGCCCGCGCTTTGCCCGTGCCTGACCAGCCAAATTTCCTGAGGCCACTTTTGATCCATCACCTGCCTGTTTGTGATTTTGACATGTTCAGATCATAGACGGATTCGGCGGGACCTTCGCGCACGATTCCGGTCGAAAATGTTGGGCTGGTCGGGCCTCGGCGGCGGGCGCATCCGCGCGATCGCTGAGGATGCGCATGCCGCGTGCATCGGGCCAGGCCCATACTCCGCCTTCTCTTGTTTGACGGAGTCCACGATGCGTCGTTCCCGTGTCTTGCAGTCATTCCTCGTTGCGCTGCTGGCCTTGCCCGTCCTGGCCGCGGCCGGTCCGATGTACATGGCGCTGGTCCCGGCGCTCGACGCGCCGTATCCGGCCGGCGCCTTCCTGTACGGGAGCGGGCAGATGCGGCTTGCGGGCGGCGGATTACCGCAGTGGCGCCGGTTGGCCGGCGGTCACGTTTTCCTGTACGGGAATGGCGGGTTGACGGACTTGGACATGCTGGCCGATCCGGCCGCCGGCTGGACCGTCGCCGACACGGCTGCCATCGAGGACACGCAGGGGATCGCCGCGCGGGCCTGCAGGGGAGGGGTATGCCAGGCGGTCACGCCGGACCTGGTGTCGGCCGTGCCCGAGCCGCCGGTGGCCGCCTTGCTGGCGGCCGGCCTGGCGCTGGGACTGGCAAGCGGGAGGCGCTTCAGGCGACCCGTTCGTCGCCGTCGAGGTTGAGTGCGGCGTCGCTGTCGAAGACGCGCATGTCGGTCTGGCCGAGCACGCGGCTGGTGAGGGTGCCGGCCGTGATGGAGCCGCTCACGTTGAGGGCGGTGCGGCCCATGTCGATCAGCGGTTCGATCGAGATCAGCAGGCCGGCCAGCGCCACCGGCAGGTTCATCGCCGACAGCACGATCAGGGCGGCGAAGGTGGCGCCGCCGCCGACGCCGGCCACGCCCACCGAACCGATGGTGACGATGCCGATCAGCGGCAGCAGGAAGGCGCTGGTGTACGGATCGATGCCGACGGTCGGCGCGATCATCACCGCCAGCATCGCCGGGTAGATGCCTGCGCAGCCGTTCTGGCCCATCATCGAGCCGAACGAGGCGGCGAAGTTGGCGATGCCTTCCGGCGTGCCGAGGCGCGCGGTCTGGGTCTGCACGTTCATCGGGATGCTGCCGGCCGAGGTGCGCGAAGTGAAGGCGAAGGCCAGTACCGGGAAGATCTTCTTCACGTAGCGCAGCGGGTTCAGGCCGACGCCGGATACGATCAGCAGGTGCACGCAGAACATCAGGATCAGCGCGCTGTACGAGGCCATCACGAAGCCGATCAGGTTGAGGATGTCCTGCAGGCTGGAGCTGGCCAGCACCTGGGTGATCAGGGCAAACACGCCGAACGGCGTCAGGCGCAGCACCAGGGTCACCATGCGCATCACGACCACGTGGGCGACGTGGATGAAGCGGCTGAAGGACTCGAACACGTCCGGATGCTTGCCGGCGATGCCGGTGGCGGACACGCCCAGGAAGATCGAGAACAGCACCACGGCGATGGTCGAGGTCTGGCGCGCCCCGGTCATGTCGAGGAAGGGATTTTCAGGAATGAAGGACAGGATGGTCTTCGGCAGCGACAGCTGCTGGGCTGTCGCCAGCTTGCCTTCGAGGTAGGCCCCGCGCGCCACTTCGGCCGCGCTCGAGGTCAGCCCGACCGCGGACAGCCCGTACAGCTTGGCCATCAGGATGCCGATCGCGGCGGCGATCGCCGTGGTGACCATCAGGGTGCCGATCGTCAGCGCGCTGATCTTGCCCAGCGACGAGGCGTCGCGCAGCTTGAGGATCGCCTGGATGATCGAGACCATGATCAGCGGGATGATGATCATCTGCAGCAGCTTGACGTAGCCGCTGCCGACCACGTCCAGCCAGGCATTGGTCTGGGCGATGGCCGGCGAACCGAGCCCGTAGAAGCCCTGGAAGGCCGCGCCCAGCAGCACGCCGAGGCCGAGGCCGGTGAAGACGCGCTTGGTAAAGGAGACATGGCGCTGCTGCATCACGTACAGCAGGGCGCACACGGCGAGGGCGATGGCCAGGTTCAGGATCAGTGGAAGGCTCATATGCGTACAGGAAATATAACTGACGCATTTTATAGCCATTCACCCAGGTTGTGCATGCACCTCAGTCGGTTTCGACCTTTTCGACCAGCAGCGGCGGTTCGTCCGCCAGTTCGACGCCGGTCACCGGCATCGGCACGAACAGCGGCGAATCCGAGCGGTAGGGCACGCGGCCGGACGGCACGTGCTTGGCGGCCGGATCCAGGTGCAGGTCCTGGTCGTCGAAGAAGATGTGGGCGCGGAAAGCCTTCACCACCTTCGATTTCGGCATCCCGCCGAGGAAGAAGATTTCGTTCACATACACGCCCCAGTGGCGCAGCGTATTGATCACCCGCATCTCGGCCGGGGCGCTGCGCGCGGTGACGATCGCAATCCGCACCGGCGAGGTGTCCGCGCCGAAGGGCAGGCGTTCCTGCAGGTTGGCCAGCTTGCGCAGCAGCACGGCGTAAGGGCCGTCCTTCATCGGCTCGTTCTGCTTTTCGTCCTCGACCGTGTGGAAGCGTCCGAGCCCCTCGGTCTTGTAGACCAGTTCGCTGGAATCGTCGAACAGCACGGCGTCGCCGTCGAAGGCGATCCGCACCTGGTCTTCGGGCAGCGCGTCGCCGGCATGCGGCGGCGGCTTCAGGACGGCGGCGGCGCAGGCCTGGGCGTCGATGATGCGCTGGGCGTCCTCGACATTCGTGGTCAGGAACAGGTCGACCGCGAAGGCATCCAGGTAATCGACCACCGACTGTCCGCCGGTGAAGGCATGGCGCGAGATCGGCAGGCCGCGCGAGCGGATGTTGTTGAAGACGCGCACGCCGGTCTCCGGACTGTTGCGCGACATGACGACCACTTCCACCAGCGGCTTGGATTCGGAAGGCGCAAACCGGTTCAGGCCGAGCAGGGCGCGCACCAGCGGCATCCCGGTGCCGTCGCGCAGCGGTTCGGTTTCGCGTTCCAGCATGTAGGCGCGGTATTCCTCGATCGCGCTCTGCGGATTTTTCGCGTACTTGGTTTTATACACGGCATCCGCTTCGGCCAGGTCGAACAGGGCGGTGGCGGAGATGCCGACGACGAGCGTGTCTGAGAGATCGAGGGGCATGGCGGCTGAATGGTTGAGTGAAGCAGTGATCGGATCTTACCCGACAGAACCGTCGGACGTGGATTGGCCTTGTAAGAATATTCCAAGGGGAAACGAACGGATGGGTATTCTCGACTTTGTTGACCCTGAGCAATTTCCGCTATGTCATTGCTGATTACCCACTGTGCATGGCGCTGCGTTTGCTCAAGCCTGCAAGACGGCGCCGGCACGACCATGAGGCAGGAAGGTTTGCGAGGAGGCGGTGATGGACAAGCCAGTTTCCAGACTAGAACGCGGCTCGGCGCCAGCGAAGGGCGCGACGCCCGGCCAGGACGAGCAGCGCGCGCGCCTGCGGGCGATCCGCAAGCTGGTCGAGCAGAACAACCAGTCCTGTCTCAGTACCGAAATGATCGTCTGCCAGATCTACATGGAATCGCGCTTCGACAGCGGGGCCCAGGCCGAGGGCAGCAGCGCGCGCGGCCTGATGCAACTTCTGAAGGTGGCGAACCGCGAGTTGTTTCGGCTCGATAATCTGCGCAAACCGCTGCACACGCGCCAGCCCGAACCCGCGCTGTACCAGGCTGCGGATGCCTTTCACGACAGCCCCGCCTTCATCGACGAGGCAACCAACATCCGCGCCGGCACCCGCTATCTGCAGGCCATGATCGACAAGGCGAAGCGCGAGGGCAGTGTGGATCCGGTCGCGGAAGCCTACAAGGATTACCGCGGCGTCAGGAACGGTATTTATTACCAGAAGATCAGGATGGCAGCCGAACGGCTGAAGAAGTCACCCGACGACGTCGAGGTGTTGCGGAAACTTGTCGCATGAGCTGACGCAAAAGATGCTCCTGTGCCTGCTGTATCTTGGCAGACGCATTTGCCGGCGGAAATATCCCTCGACGCCGGACGAGCCAAAGGAGCATCTTCGGTCATGATCGAGACCCTGACGGAACAGCTCGGCGCCGCGCTGGCGGCGTTTTCCGGCGCCACCCGGCTGTATGAGCTGACGATCGGCGAGGATGACAGCAGTCTGCTGGTCGAAGCCTTCGTGGCCGACGATGCCGTCGACGACGTCGGTGTGCGCGACGTGATCGTCCTGTCGACCAGTGTGCACATCGACACCGCATCCTTGCCGGGCCAGCGGGCAGTGCTGGACGTCAGCCTCGCCGACGGTAGCCGCACCCGCTTTGCCGGCGACATCAGCGAGGCCGCGCAGCTCGGCAGCGACGGCGGCTTTGCCCGTTTCCGCATCCGCATGTCGTCCTGGCTGTGGCGCCTGGAACAGGTGCGTAACAGCCGCGTCTGGCAGGACAGGACCGTCATCGAGATCGCCGACGACGTTTTCGCGGCCTACCTGCCGCTGGCAAGGTGGCGCTGGAGCGACGACACCAGCCCCTTGATGGCCGAGGCCCTGCCGCGCAGCTACTGCTGCCAGTACCGCGAGTCCGACCTCGGCTTCGTGCGCCGGCTGCTGGCCGAAGAGGGCTGTGCTGGCGCATCGAGCACGGCCGGGATGGCGCCGAAGTGGTGCTGTTCGCCGACAGCAGCCAGGCCTGCGCGGTGCCGGAAGACCCCAGCAGCGCAGCCGGCGGCGGCATCCGCTTCCATGGCGTCAGTGCGGTCGAAACCAGCGATACCGTCCAGGCGCTGCAAGCGCAACGACGCCTGCATGCCTCCCTCGTCACCGTGCTGAGCAGCGATTACAAGGCGAAGCAGAGCGTCGCCGCGAGCGCGCCGTCCTATGTGCGTTACGGGCGTGGGCTGCCGGAACTGGAAGCCTACCAGCTACCGCAAAAACAAAAAAGGCGTCACGATAAATCGCAACGCCTTCTATGCTTACAACTAAATTCTGGTAGGCCGTGCTGGGCTCGAACCAGCGACCAACGGATTAAAAGTCCGCTGCTCTACCAACTGAGCTAACGACCCGAAAGAAGCAAGATTATAGGTTCAATCTGCCGGGCTGTCAAACGTGCATGAGCAGGGTCACTTCAGGCTGGCCAGGCGCTCCTTGGCGGTCGTGCCGGCCGAGGTGCCCGGGTACTTCGACACCAGCTGCTGCAGCACCTTCTTGGCATTCTTCTTGTCCTTCAGCGCGATGTAGCTGGTGCCGATGTTCAGCATCGCATCCGGCACATTGCTGCTGGCGCTGTAGTTCGACACAACGGCTTCCTGCGCTGCGATCGCATTCTTGTAGTCGCCCAGCAGATAGTAGGAGCTGCCGAGGTAATACTGGGCTTGCGGGGCATAGGCCGAGTCGGGATAACGGCGCACGAAATCCTGGAAGGCGGTTGCGGCGCCCTTGTAGTCGGTGCGCTTGAAGACTTCCATCGCGGTGTCGTAGGCTTTCTTCTCGGCCGGCATCACTTCGGCGGCCTGGCCGTCGACGGTCGTCTGCTGCGGCTCGAGCTTGCGGATGCGGGCGTCGAGGTCGGCGTACAGGTCTTTCTGGCTCTTCTGCGCATTCGCGATCTGGTTCGCCAGGACTTCCAGCTGGCCGCGCAGGCGGGCAATTTCCTGCATCGTCTGCTCGTGCTGGTTCAGTATCTCGAGCGTGGCGTTCTTGTCCGACTTGGTATCGATACGGGCGTTGAAGTCGCGCGACAGGGCTTCGACCTTGGCGCGCAGGTCGAGGATGGCGCGGCGCGCTTCATCGTCGTCGAGCAGGCCGGCGCTTGCCTGGAGGGGCAGCCAGGCGGCAAAGGCGAGGGCGAGGGCCGCGAGGCGGGACTGGGACGTTTTCATCATTCTCTGACTCTTCCTAAGCAATACGGGGCGGGATGCAGTCTGCACTGCATCCCGCCCCGCTGTCAATCAGCCATACAGGACAGCTTCGACAGCGTACGTCTTATTGATAGACGATGTCGGCGCGGCGGTTTTCAGCCCAGGCCGCTTCGTTGCTGCCGGTTGCCTTCGGCTTTTCTTCGCCCAGCGACACGGCTTCCATCTGGCTGTCCGACACGCCCAGGGCGGCCATCGACTTGCGCACGGCTTCGGCGCGCTTCTGGCCCAGGGCCAGGTTGTACTCGGTGCCGCCGCGCTCGTCGGTGTTACCCTGGATCAGCACTTTGCGCTGCTTGTTCTTGGTCAGGTAAGCCGAGTGGTTCTCGACGACCGGCTTGCCGTCGTCCCGGACGACGTAGCTGTCGTAGTCGAAGTAGACGCTGCGGTTCGCCAGAACGCCTTTCGGGTCGTTCAGCGGATCGACGTTGCCGGTTTCGACCGGACGGATGTTGCGGCTGTCGTCGACCGGGGCCTGGGCCTGGGCGACCGGGGCTTTTTCCACGACCGGCGGTTCTTGCAGTTTGGTGGACGAGCAGGCCGACAGCAGGGCGGCGGCCGAAGCGATGAAGGCTACAGTTTTCATGTTGCGCATGGTTGTTTTCTCCTGGTCAAAAAATTTTTACTTCATGAAGGGGCCCCAGCTGGGCTCCTTGATGTTTCCCGCCTGCGTCGACAGACGCTGTTTGACACGTCCATCGACAGACACGACTGCCAGCGAGGCACGCCCGCCAGCCTTGTTGGCATACATGATGTATCTGCCGTTTGGCGAAAAACTCGGTTCGGTGGCCCCATCGGCCAAACGCTGTTCCTGGCCGCTGGCCAGGTCCATCGCGTACAGGTTGAAGCCCCCATCGCGTTGCGAGATCCACGCCAGCGTCTTGCCGTCCGGGGAAATACGAGGAGAAATGTTGTAGCTGCCATTGAACGTGATGCGGGTCGCTTGCCCACCGTTCACGCTCATCTTGTAGATTTGCGGACCGCCGCTGCGGTCGCTCACGAAATAAATGCTCTGGCCGTCGCCCGAGAACTGCGGCTCGGTGTCGATGCCGTTGGTGGTGGTCAGGCGGCGCATGCCGCTGCCGTCGGCGTTGACGATGAAGACCTGGGTATTGCCGGTCTTCGACAGCGACAGGGCGAGCCTGGTGCCGTCCGGCGACCATGCCGGCGCCGAGTTGCTGCCTTTCTCGTTCGAAATGATGGCGCGCTGGCCGGTCACCAGGTTCTGCACGTAGATGATCGGCTTCTGCTTCTCGAACGAGACGTAGGCGACCTTGGTGCCGTCCGGCGACCATGCCGGCGAGATGATCGCTTCGCGGCCGTAGGCGGCCACCTGTTCGTTCTGGCCGTCGGCGTCGGCCACCACCAGCTCGTAGCTGTGGTTGCCGTTGCCGCGATTCACCTTAACGTAGGAGATGCGGGTCGAGAAGATGCCGCGCACGCCGGTCAGCTTTTCGTAGACGTCGTCGGCGATGCGGTGGGCTTCGAGGCGGGTGTTGCGGGCGCCGACGGCATCCGATAGTTGCGAGAGCTGGGTCTGCTTGACGGTGTCCATCAGCTTGTAGCGGACCTGGAAGCGGCCGTCGGCCAGGCGGCTGACCGAGCCCACCACGAGGGCGTCGGCGCCGCTGGCCTTGAAGGCGCCGAGGTCGACGCTGGCGCTGTCCGAAATGGCCTGGCGCGCATCGATGACTTTGAACACGCCGCTGCGTTCGAGGTCGGCGCGGATAATGGCGGACACCTGTTCCGGCGCGATCGATTCATCGGCGAAGGCGGCCACGGCAACCGGGATCTGGGTGCCGCTGACACCGGCGATTTCGACACGCACCTGGGCGTGCGCGGCCACGCCCACCAGCAGGGTGGCCGAAAACAGCAGGGAATGTAGTTTCTTCATAAATGTCTCAGCTAGGGTTTGAGTCGAGCGAATCAGTTCAAGTCTTTCAATTTGAAGTTGACCGGCAGTGATCGCTCTACCGTACCATCTTTCTTCTTCGGTAGCGGTGACGATTTGTTAATGCCTCTTTCCACGGCATCGTCGAAGGCCGGAATACCGCTGCTCTTGGTCTTGCGGACCGAAACGATTTCACCGCTCGGCAATTGGCTGACCTGGAACTCGACTTCCGGATTGCCAGGCACGTCGGTGCTGCCCGGATAGGTCGTATTGCTCTTGATCTTGGCTGCGATGCTGGCGATGTAGCCTTTATCGATGCGCGGCGCGGTCGATTTCTCGGCGCTGCCGCTGGTGCCGGCGCCGCCGGTCAGGCGCTTCATTTCTTCGGCGCGCAGTTTTTCCAGCTTGGCGGCTTCGGCTTTCGCCAGCTTTTCCTTCTCGGCCTTTTCCTTTTTCTTCTTGTCGGCTTCTTCCTTCTTCGCCAGCTCCTGGGCTTGCTTTTCCTCGGCTTTCTTTTCCTCCTCGCGCTTCTTTTTGTCGGCGAGGGCTTTGTCTTTCTTTTCCTGTTCGCGTTTCTGCTCGGCGAGTTCGCGCTCGCGTTCGCGTTCACGCTCCTGCTCCAGGCGTTCTTCTTCCAGCTTCTGGCGCTTCAGTTCTTCCTTGCGCTTTTTCTCGCGTTCCAGCGCGATCTCCGGCGGCTTCGGCGGCGCCGGCTCGACCTTCGGCGGCGGTGGCGGCGTCTCCACCACGCGCGGCGCCGGCGGCGGCGTTTCCGGTTCCGGCTCGGGTTGCGGTTCGGGCTGCGGCGCCGGCGGAGCGGCCTGCTGCACGCTCGTGTCCCACACTTCGGCCTCGACCGCCACCGGCTGGTTGTTGGTCCAGTTAATGCCGATCACCAGGAAGGCCAGCAGCACGGCGTGCACGCCCACCGCCAGGCCGATCGCGGGCCAGCGGTTCGGTTCCGGCGGCACCCGGTAGTGGGAGCCGTCCATGCCAGTGCTGTTGTGCTTCGTTGCTGACATCGTCGCTCTTTATTTGGTCGACAGGCCGACGCGGTTGATGCCCATCTTCTTGGCTTCCGAGATGAGCTGGATCACATCGTCGTACTTGCTTTCGCGGTCGCCCGAGATCATCACCGGGTAGTCCGGGTGCTCGGCGTGGATCGTGCGCAGGCGGTCGACCAGGGCCGAGCGGCTGGACACGTCCTCGAGCGCCTGCGCGCTCTTGCCGGTGATGCCGATCTGCAGCTGGGCGTTCTGCTTGACCGCGATCTGGATATAGTCGTCGGGCGGCTGGGTCGAACGCTCGGCGCTCGGCAGCTTGATCTCGCTCGGATTCTGGGTCGGCGGAACCGCCATGAAGATGATGAGCAGCACCAGCATCACGTCGATGTAAGGCACGACGTTGATCTCGGACTTCAGCTTGCGGCGTCCGCTGCGCAGGTTGCTGTTGAATGCCATGGTCTTCCTCGTCCCCGGTTAGCGCGACTGGCGCTGCAGGATGTTCGAGAATTCCTCGACGAAGCTTTCGAAGCGGATCGCGAGGCGGTCGATATCGTGGGTGAAGCGGTTGTACGCGACCACCGCCGGGATCGCGGCGAACAGGCCGATCGCGGTGGCGATCAGCGCTTCGGCGATGCCCGGCGCGACGGTGGCCAGCGTGGCCTGCTGCACGTTGGCCAGGCCGCGGAAGGCGTTCATGATGCCCCACACGGTGCCGAGCAGGCCGATGTAGGGCGAGACCGAACCGACCGAAGCCAGGAAGTTCAGGTGGGTGTCCAGGTGATCGAGCTCGCGGTGGAAGGCCGCGCGCATCGCGCGGCGGGCGCCGTCCAGCACCGCGCCGATGTCGAGGGCGTCGCGCGAGGCCTGCTTGCCCTTGATGAACTCGCCCATGCCGGCTTCGAAGATGCGTGCCAGCGGGCCGCTCTGGTCGCGCTGGGCGCTGGCGCTCTGGTGCAGGGTATGCAGGTTGCCGCCGGCCCAGAAGCTGCGCTCGAACTGCTCGGTCTGGCGGCGCGCGGCGCGGATCGCGAACAGTTTGCGGAAGATATAGGTCCAGCTGATCACCGAGACGGCGAACAGCAGGCCCATGATCAATTTGACGAGGATGTGCGCGTTGGCAATCAGTTCAATGAAGGAGAGGTCTTGGACTGCGTTCATCAGCTTAAGTATATTTGGTCAAATGTGTCAGTCGGTCCGCATTTTATCAGCGGTACTTGCAGGAAGGGAACGGGGGCGCATCGTTCGGGGGTCCACGCAGCCCACTTTCACGTCGGCGGTCGACAGCAGCGTCTCGCCGCGCCAGGCCTGCTGGGCGAACTGGACCGACGCGCGGCCGAGTTTTTCCACACTCAGCTTCAAGGTGATTTCATCGTCCAGGCGGGCGGACGACAGGTAGTCGACGGCCGCGCTGCGCACCACGAAGGCGGCGTTTTCCTCGTCGAGCAAGGCTTGCTGGTGAATGCCGAGCGAACGCAGCCATTCGGTGCGCGCACGTTCGAAGAACTTCAGGTAATTGGCGTAGTACACGATGCCGCCGGCGTCGGTGTCTTCGTAATAGACCCGGACTGTCCAGGTGAAAACTGAAGGCATTTCAGCTGCCATAAATGAAAATGGGAAACATTTTACGCGATTTTCGTATTGTTTATGTACGCTGCCGTACATAAATACCCGGAAACCGCTTCGGCCCGTCGGCCAGGCCGAGGCCAAATGGGCATGAGTAAACGTCAAGCATGCATACTCAGCCAACAACTGTAACACTTTCTCACAACATCCGTCGCCACGGATACATACATGATCCGGCGCAAACCGGGGTCAGACTCCCGAAATGGGAAATTGCCCAAAATCGGAGTCTGACCCCGGTTTGAGGCAACTCAGGCGCCGGTGCGTTTGATGTTGAAAGGTGCGAAGCCCTGGCAGGTCGGCATCATCTCGATCAGGTTGATGTTCACGTGCGGGGGCAGGGTGGCGATCCAGTAGGCGGTCTCGGCGATGTCTTCGGCGGTCAGCGGCTGGGTGCCTTCGTAGACCTTGCTGGCGGCCGCATCGTCGCCCTTGAAGCGCACGTTCGAGAATTCGGTGCCGCCGCACAGGCCTGGCGCCAGGTTGGTGGCGCGTACGCCGGTGCCGACCAGGTCGGCGCGCAGGTTCAGCGTGAACTGTTCGACGAAGGCCTTGGTGGCGCCGTACACGTTGCCGCCCGGGTAGGGATAATGGCCGGCCACCGAGCCGAGGTTGATGACCAGGCCGCCGCCGCGTTCGACCATCGACGGCAGCACGGCGCGGGTCATGGTCACCAGGCCCTTGACGTTGGTGTCGATCATGGTCTCCCAGTCTTCCAGCGGCACTTCGTGCGCCGGCTTGGTGTTCAGCGCCAGGCCCGCGTTATTGATCAGGACGTCGATCTGGCGCCAGGACTGCGGCAGCATCGACAGCGCTTCCTCGATCGAGGCCTTGTCGGTGACGTCCATCGCGACCGGCAGCGCGGACTCGCCCAGCTCGCGGGCGAGGTCGTCGAGACGCTCTTTGCGGCGTGCGGCCAGCACCACCTGGTGCCCGTTCTTGACGAAGGTGCGCGCCATCGCGGCGCCGAAGCCGGCCGATGCGCCGGTAATGAAAACGATCATGGTGGATTTCCAAGAAGACGTGGTTGAACGGCGAATCGCGAAATTGTAGCCGAAATGACCATTCCCGGTCCGGCAAACCCGCGCCCGGCGCTTCTTGCAAGTCAGTCATCGGTTTCCTTGCCTGCCCTGCGTCTCATACCTTACAATCGGGAGTTCCTTTTACGTCTCGCGTAACTGGCGAAAACCGCTTGCTGGCGGCGAAGGTGGAGATCCACCGGGGAGCGCGGGACCTCGTTTGCCGTTCGCCTGGGCAGCCTCCGACTGGTACGTTTTCGTATCGCGGCTGCCCCGCATTGCCCTTATGCCCGGCTCCCGCCTTCGTTCAGCGCTGCCTGTTGCCTGGTACTCTTATCAATTGGAGTTTTTTCATGTTTGCAAAAGATCACACGCTCGCCAACGTCGACCCGGAACTGTGGGATGCCATTCAGAAGGAAAACACCCGCCAGCAAGACCACATCGAGCTGATCGCTTCCGAGAACTACACTTCGCCAGCCGTGATGGAAGCGCAGGGCTCGCAGCTGACCAATAAATATGCCGAAGGCTATCCGGGCAAGCGCTACTACGGCGGCTGCGAATACGTCGACGTCGCCGAGCAGCTGGCGATCGACCGCGTCAAGCAGCTGTTCGGCGCCGAAGCCGCCAACGTGCAGCCGAACTCGGGCTCGCAGGCCAACCAGGGCGTGTTCTTCGCCATGCTGAAGCCGGGCGACACCATCATGGGCATGTCGCTGGCCGAAGGCGGCCACCTCACCCACGGCATGGCCCTGAACATGTCCGGTAAATGGTTCAACGTCATCTCCTACGGCCTGACCGAACAGGAAGACATCGATTACGAGCAGATGGAAGCGCTGGCCCGCGAGCACAAGCCGAAGCTGATCATCGCCGGCGCCTCGGCCTTCTCGCTGCGCATCGACTTCGAGCGCTTCGCCCGCATCGCCAAGGAAATCGGCGCCTACTTCATGGTCGACATGGCCCACTACGCCGGCCTGATCGCCGCCGGCGAGTACCCGAACCCGGTGCCGTTCGCCGACTTCGTCACCTCGACCACCCACAAATCCCTGCGCGGCCCGCGCGGCGGCATCATCCTGATGAAGGCCGAGCACGAGAAGGCCATCAACTCGGCGATCTTCCCGGGCATCCAGGGCGGTCCGCTGATGCACGTGATCGCCGGCAAGGCCGTCGCGTTCAAGGAAGCGCTGTCGCCGGAATTCAAGGACTACCAGAAGCAGGTGGTGAAGAACGCCAAGGCCCTGGCCGAGGCGCTGATCGCCCGCGGCCTGCGCATCGTGTCCGGCCGTACCGAGTCGCACGTGATGCTGGTCGACCTGCGCTCGAAGGGCCTGACCGGCAAGGAAGCGGAAGCGATCCTGGGCCAGGCGCACATGACCTGCAACAAGAACGGCATTCCGAACGACCCGCAGAAGCCTTTCGTGACCTCCGGCATCCGCCTCGGCAGCCCGGCCTTCACGACCCGCGGCTTCAAGGAAGAGGACGCCACCGTGGTGGGCAACCTGATCGCCGACGTGCTGGACAACCCGCACGACGCCGCGACCATCGAGCGCGTCAAGGCCGAGGTCAAGAAACTGACCGACAAGTATCCGGTCTACGCTTCGTAATCCCTTGACACCACAGCGGCCCCGGCGACGATGAAATGCCCGTTCTGTCAGCATGAAGACACCCAGGTCCTCGATACCCGCGTATCCGAGGAGGGCGATTCCATCCGCCGCCGGCGCCGCTGCGCCCAGTGCGACAAGCGCTTCACGACCTACGAGCGGGTCGAGCTGTCGATGCCGATCATCGTCAAGAAGAGCGGCAGCCGCACCGAATTCGAAGCCTCCAAACTGCGCGGCAGCCTGATGCTGGCCCTGCGCAAGCGTCCCGTGGCCGCCGGCGCGATCGACGCCGCCATCGCCTCGATCGAGGAAAAGCTGCTGACCAGCGGCCGCCGCGAGGTCGACAGCGTCTACGTCGGCGAACTCGTGATGCAGGAACTCAAGCGCCTCGACAAGATCGCCTACATCCGCTTTGCTTCCGTCTACAAGAACTTCGAGGATCTGTCCGAGTTCCAGGAAGCGATCGCGGAAGTCGGCCAACCTCGCAAGTAGTTGTCTTAATCAAGCCCCCGTTTTAGTTCCCTGCCTGGCGTTGAGCGGTCACACCGGCTGACTTCAGCTCGCCTGATAACTTCTGCTCTCCTTGATCGAAACCTGGAGGTGAGCATGTGCGGCTGTCGTGCCCGGCGGACATGCGCCGGCTTCACGCTGGTGGAAGTGCTGGTGGCCCTGTTCGTCGTTGCCCTCGGCGTGGCCGGGGCGGCAAGCGTGCAGGCGCTCGCCGTGCGTGCGGCCGGCGAAGCCGCGCGCTTGTCCGACGGCACGCAGTTGGCCGCCTCGCTGGCCCAGCGCATGCGCGCGAATCCGGCCGCGATGGCGCTGCCCGACGGCGCCAATCCCTATCTCGCTTTCGATATCGAACCCGGTGCGGCATTGCCAGCGGCGCTGTCCTGCTATGGCGGCGCCGACTGCACGCCCGCGCAGATCGCGCAACTGGACCTCTTCGAGACCGCGGCCGCGCTGGCAGGGCGTTTTCCCGGCGCCCGCCTGCGCGTCTGCCGCGACGACCGGCCGCCGGACGCGGCAGGGCTGCTGGCCTGGTCCTGCACCGGCGCGCCCGGCGCCCCGGTCGTTGTCAAGCTGGGCTGGCGCGTCGACGCCAGCGAAGCGGATGCGCCGGCTGTGTTCCTGGCGCTGGGAGCGGGCGCGCCATGAGCTGGTCACCCTACCCGGCGCTGCGCCGGCGCCAGGCCGGACTGACCCTGCCCGAGATGATGATCGCGCTGACGATCGGGCTGGCGGTGGTGCTGGCCGCGGGGCGCCTGCTCGGCCTGGCCAATGGCGCCTACGCCGCCCAGACCGAGCACGCGGCGATGGACGACGGCGGACGCTACGCCCTCGAACTGCTCGGCCGCGCGGTGCGCCAGGCCGCGCATACCGACCCGCTGCAGCTGAACCTGTCGGCGCCGGTCGATAAGGGGCCGGCGCGGCTGGCCGGGCTGGACGCCAGTTCGCTCGGCTCTGCTTCGCCGGGCATCGCCCTGCCGTTGCCGGCGGCGGCGAACGGCAGCGACGTGCTGGCGGTGCGCTTTCCCGGCGCCGGCGCGGCGCCCGCGGGCGACGGCAGCGTGGTCGATTGCGCCGGCTTTGCCGTCGCCGCGGGCGAGGAGGGCTGGAGCATCTTCTACGTCGCCAGGAACGGCAGCGGCGACACCGAACTGCGCTGCAAGTACCGCGGCGCCGCCAACTGGAGCGCGGACGCCGTGGTCGGCGGCGTCGACAGCTTCCAGGTGCTGTACGGCCTCGACACCGACAGCCCGCGCGACGGCGTCGCCAACCGCTATGTGAACGCCGATGCGATCCGCGCGCTCGATGCGCCGCTGGCCGGCCTGCCGGCGCCGGAGCGCAACCGCCAGACCCACTGGAAGCGCGTGGTGAGCGTACGCATCGGCCTGTTGCTGCACGGCGCGCGGCCGACCCGGATCGATGCCGCCGGCGGCGAGTTCGCGCTGTTCGGTCCCGGCCATGCGGCGAATGCGGCGGACGGCGACGCCGGCACGCTGGTGCGCGAGTCGGCCATGCCGGACGCGCTGCGGCGGCGCGCGCGCAGGCTGTTTTCGATGACGGTGGCGCTGCCGGCGGGAGCCTTGTGATGAGGCTCACCCGACGGCAACGCGGCGCCGCCCTGGTCTGCGCCCTGGTCATGATGCTGGCCACGATGCTGGTCGGCGTCGCGATCTGCCGCACCGTGTTCGCGGCGACCGCCTCCAGCCGCGCCGAACGCGAACGCGGGATCGCGCGCGAGGCTGCGGAAGCGGCCCTGGTTGACGCCGAACGCGATATCGGCGGCGCCGATGCGGTGCGCGCGACCCTGTTCACCGACGCGGGTGCAAGCGCATTCGTCGCCGGTTGCGGACGCGGCGCGAATACGCGTGGGCTGTGCCTGGCGGACTCGCCGCCTGCCTGGGAAGCGCTGGACCTGGCCGCGCCAGGCCATCCGGCGCTCGTTCCTTACGGCTACTACACCGGCGCCGCCATGGGAACCGGCGGCGGGCTGCTGACGGCGCGCCTGCCGGCCTATCTGATCGAAAGAATCGTACCGCCCGGCGCGACCCCGGTCATGGGCAATTTCTACCGAATCACGGCGATCGGTTTCGGCAGCCAGGCGACGACCCGTACCGTGCTGCAGTCGGTGGTTCGCCTGCCGCCGCCACCGGGAGCGCCGCCTGCACCGGCGCCGGATGCGCCTGCCACTCCGCCCCCAGCCGCGGCAGCACCGACCGCGCCACCACCGGTCCCGCTGCCGGCCGGCCGCCTGGCCTGGCGCGAAATCGCCAACTGGCCGCAGCTGCATGCCGAAGCCGCGGAATGAACGACACCTGATGAGGAAACGATGAGCATGAAAAGCGGTTTTACCCTGATCGAAATGATGGTGGTGCTGGTGATCCTGGCGATCCTGGCATCGGTGGCCTACCCGAACTATGCGAAGCACGTCGTGCGCACCCGCCGCACCGAAGGGCAGATCGCCCTGATCGAGGCGATGCAGCAGCAGGAACGCTACCGCCAGCAGTACAACACCTATGCCGCCTTCACCGCCGGCGATGGCGATGCGCAGGCGGCAGGCTTCCGCTGGTGGTCCGGTGCCAGCGCCGCCGTCAGCGTCTATGAACTGGACGCGCATGCCTGCCCGGGGCAGGCGCTGGCCGATTGCGTGGAAGTGCGCGCCACGCCCGGCACGGCCAGGGTCGACCGGCGCTTCCAGGACCCCGAATGCGGCGCCCTGACGCTCGACAGCCTGGGGACGCATGGCGCCGAAGGGACCGGGCGTTGCTGGCCATGAGGCGCCGGGTTTCGAAACAGCGGCAGGCCGCGTTCTCGCTGATCGAACTGCTGGCCGTGCTGACGATCGCATCGATCCTGATGGCGGCGGGCGCGCCCGGCTTGATCGAACTGATCCGCGTCCAGCAGCTGAAGACGGCGTCCGGCGACCTGTTCGCGGCGATCGGCCTGGCGCGCACCCAGGCGCTGGCGCGCGGCGAGCTGGTGACGATCCTGCCGAAGGGCGCCGGCGGCAGCGACTGGACCCGCGGCTGGACCGTGTTCGTCGACCGCGACGGCGACCGCGCACCTGGCCCGGGCGACACCCTGCTGGCCGAGCACGGGCCGCTGGCCGAGGGGATCGCGGCCGGCTTTTCCTTCACCAGCCCGGCGCCGCCTTTCTATATCGCCTACAATGGCGCCGGGCGCAGCTGCCGCGACAGCAACCCGGCGGCGGCGCGTTACGGCACGCTGTCGCTGTTCCACGGCGGCGGCATCCGCCGTATTAAAATTAACATGCTGGGCCGGGCCCGCAGCTGCGATCCGGCGCGGGACGCATCCTGCGACGGCCCCGCGGCGCCACCCTGATCGACAAGAATTAGACAACATTGTGCAGATACTGAGCGACACCGACGGCATGCAGCTGGCCCTGGCATGGGCGGCGAAAGGCATGTACATCACGGCGCCGAACCCGCGCATCGGCTGCGTGATCGTGCGCGGCGGCGAGGTCATCGGCGCCGGCCATACCCAGCCGGCGGGCCAGGCGCATGCCGAGATCCAGGCCCTGCGCGATGCCCAGGCGCGCGGCAACGACGTGCGCGGCGCCACCGCGTATGTGACGCTCGAACCCTGCAGCCACTACGGCCGCACGCCGCCGTGCTCGAATGCGCTGATCCAGGCCGGCATCGAGCGCGTGGTCGCTGCGATGACCGATCCGAATCCGCTGGTGGCCGGGCGCGGCCTGGCGCAGCTGGAAGCGGCCGGTATCGCCGTCAGTGCGGGCATCATGGCCGACGAGGCCTACGAGCTCAGCATCGGCTTCTTCCACCGCATGCGCTTCGGCAAGCCCTGGGTGCGCCTGAAGACGGCGGCTAGCCTGGATGGCGCCACCGCGCTCGACAGCGGCGAAAGCCAGTGGATCACCAGTCCGGAAGCGCGCGCCGACGGCCATGCCTGGCGCGCCCGCGCCAGCGCGATCCTGACCGGTATCGGCACCGTCAAGGCCGACGATCCGCAGCTCACCGTGCGTGGTATCGATACGCCCTTGCAGCCGCGCCGCGTGATCGTCGACAGCCGGCTCGAGATCGACCCCGGCGCACGCATCCTGCAGGGCGAGCCGTGCTGGATCGTCGCGGCCCGGGCGCATCCCGAAAAGCAGGCGGCCTTGCAGGCGGCCGGCCACGAGGTGTTCCTGCTGCCGAACGCGCATGGCAAGGTCGACCTGCCAGCCCTGATGCTGGAACTCGGCCGCAGGGAAATCAACGAACTGCACGTCGAGGCCGGCAGCAAGCTGAATGCCTCGCTGGTGCGTGAAGGCTGCGTCGACGAGCTGCTGGTCTACCTGGCGCCCAGCCTGATCGGCCCGGGGCAGGGCATGTTCGCGCTGCCGCCGCTGGCGCGCCTGCAGGACAAATTCGCATTGCGCTTCCATGGTGTGCAGCAGGTCGGTCCCGACCTGCGCATCCTGGCGCGCTTCCATCATCGAGAAAAGGAATAGGGATGTTCACTGGAATCGTCGCTGCCGTCGGCAGCATCCAATCGGTCAAGCCGCTCGAGGGCGGTTCGTTCGCCGGCGTGCGCCTGCAGATCGAGGCCGGCGGCCTGGGGCTGGACGACGTCGCGCTGGGCGATTCGATCGCCATCAACGGCGCCTGCATGACCGTGGTCGAGAAGAGCGGCAACGCGTTCGCCGTCGACGTGTCGCGCGAAAGCCTGAACCGCACCGCGGGCCTGGACCAGCCGGGCGAAGTCAACCTGGAAAAGGCGCTGACCCTGGCCGAGCGCCTGGGCGGCCACCTGGTGTCGGGCCACGTCGACGGCCTCGGCAAGGTGCACAGCTTCGAGCCGATCGGCGAGTCGTACAAGCTGGTCATCGACGCGCCTCTGGAACTGGGAAAATACCTGGCCTACAAGGGTTCGATCGTCGTGAACGGCGTCTCGCTGACCGTCAACAGCGTCGAAGACCTCGACGCGGACGGCGTCAAGGTCTGCCGCTTCGCGATCAACCTGATCCCGCACACGATCGCCGTCACCACGCTCAAGCACCTGCATGCCGGCGCCCGGGTCAACCTGGAGATCGACCTGATCGCGCGCTACGTCGAGCGCATGCTGTCCGCCCCCAAGGCCTGAGCCGTCCAGTCCATCAAGCGGTCCGGCCGCCACACCTGCGGTGGCTGGACAAATTTTCTCCGTCTCCCCAGTAATTGGCGTAGACTGCCCACTGGAAATTGTTCCAGTAGGCAGCGCATTCGCGCGCCTGTATTTACCTCGGAATAAAACAAAGCAAGGAGACCAGGATGAAACAGGTGGCATCGATCCGCTTGAACACGCTGCGTGGTGCGGCACTGCTGGCGCTGCTGGCCGCGGCCGGCGCAAGTTCGGCCGAAGGCATGCGCAGCTACCGCTCGCTGGCCATCTCCGGCAACGGCGAGCGCATCGCCGCGCTGGAGGCGAGCGAGGGCGAGCCGAAGACCGGCCCGCGCATCGTCGTGCGCGACACTGCCAGCGGCAGGATCGTCTCGACCTTCGTGCAATCGGATTGCGGCGGCTGCCGTATCGACGCGCCGGCGTGGTCGCCGGACGGCAGTGCGATGGCGCTGATCAGCACCGACGCCAAGGCCGGCGCCGCCACCGTCAACATCCTGCGCGACGGCAAGCTGACGCCGGTGGCCACGGTCAAGGGCGTGGCCAGCACCGTGCGCTGGTCGCCCGACGGGCGCCAGCTGGCCTTCCTCGCCACCGTCGGCGCGAAGAAGCTGACCGGCGCGGTGGAGGCGGGCGCGCGCCAGATCGGCGAGATCGGCGTGGCCGAGCAGGAGGACGAGCAGCGCATCGCCGTGGTCAATGTCGGCGGCGGCGAGGTCAAGCTGGTATCGCCGGCCGACACCTTCATCTACGAATACGACTGGACCCCGGACGGCAAGGGCTTCGTGGTCACCAGCGCCAAGGGCAACGGCGACAACAACTGGTGGATCGCCACCCTCGGCCACGTCGATGCCGCGAGCGGCAAACTGCGCGTGCTGGCCGCGCCGAAGATGCAGATGAACATGCCGCACGTGTCGCCGGACGGCCGCACGGTGGCCTTCATCGGCGGCCTGATGAGCGACTTCGGCTCGGTCGGCGGCGACGTCTACACGGTCTCGATCGACGGCGGTGAGCCGGTCGACGTGACCCCGGGCTTTGCCGGCACCTTCAACGGCATCGCCTGGCGCGGCAAGCAGGTGCTGGCATCGAGCCTGGCCGGCGCCGATGCGGCCGTGGTGGCGATCGACCCGGCCGCGCGCTCGAGCCGCGTGCTGTGGAAGGGGCCGGTGACGGCGTCCGCCGGGCGCGACGGCCGCTTCGTATTCAGCGTGGACGGCAAGGTCGCGGCCTCGGTGCACGAGGATTACGAGCACGCGCCGCGCATCGTCGCCGGCCGCCTGCCGGCGCTGCGGGCGATCACGCGGGACAACGACGCCTTCGGTCCGGTGGTGTCGGCGCGCAGCGTGAACTGGACCAACGAAGGCTACAAGGTGCAGGGCTGGCTGGTCGGTCCGCGCCAGCTCGACGCCGGCAAAAAATATCCGATGATCGTGCAGGTGCACGGCGGCCCGGCGGCGGCGGCCACGCCGCGCTACATCGCCGGCGGCGAGGGCGGCAACTCGCTGGTGCGCGACCTGGTCAAGGAAGGCTATTTCGTGTTCATGCCGAACCCGCGCGGCAGCTACGGCCAGGGTTCGGCCTTCACCAGCGCCAACAGGAAGGATTTCGGCCGCGGCGACTGGCGCGACATCCTGGCCGGCGTCGACGCCGCCATCCAGCAGGCGCCGGTCGACGGCAACAGGCTGGGCCTGATGGGCTATTCCTACGGCGGCTACATGACGATGTGGGGCGTGACCCACAGCACCCGCTTCAAGGCCGCGGTGGCCGGCGCCGGCATCGCCAACTGGATCAGCTACTACGGCCAGAATGGCATCGACCAGTGGATGGTGCCCTTCTTCGGCGCCACCATGTACGACGACCCGGCCGTCTACCGCGCGGCCTCGCCGATCGAGTCGATCAAGGCCGCGAAGACGCCGACCCTGATCTATGTGGGCGAGCGCGACGTGGAGTGCCCGCCGGCGCAGTCGCTGGAGTTCTGGCACGGTTTGAAGGCGATGGGCGTGCCGACCACGCTGGTGATCTACGAGGGCGAGGGACATGCCTTCCGCAAACCGGAGCATCAGAAGGATTTGCGTGCGCGCGAGATCGGGTGGTTTGCCAAGTACCTGAAATAAGCCGCGGCCTCGAAACGTCGTCCCCGCGAAGGCGGGGACCCAAGTTTGCAAGCCTTGCGTCAACTCGCGCAGAACCTGGATCCCCGCCTGCGCGGGGATGACGTTGGCGCGGGGATGGACGATGGCGCGGGGATGACGATGGCGGACCGCCGATCTTACTGCGGCGCCTTCCGCGCCTCCGCCGCCATCTGCACCGGCGCCTGCGCCTTCTCCGGCGCTTTTTCCGGATTCAGCACCACCTGCACATAATTATCCGGCTTCAGGTAACGCTGCGCCGCCGTCCGCAAATCCGCCACGCTCAGCTTCTGCACTTCCTTGTCGAAGGTGAGGATGGTGCCCGGGTCGGTGCCTTCGGTCAGCGAGGTTTGCAGGGCGGCCAGCCAGTAGGCGTTCTCCTGCAGCGACTTGCGGTAGGTTTGCAGCCAGTTCGTTTTCACCTTGTCGAGGTCGGCCTGGTCCGGGCCCTGGGTGCGCATGCGTTCGATTTCGGCAAAGGTCGCCGTCAAGACCTTGTCGACGTTCTCCGGGCCGGTCGGCAGGGTCGCGCTGATCGTGTAGTGGCTGTAGGGGATGCGCGTCATCGAGGCTTCCATGCCGCCGCCGTAGATCAGCCCCAGCTTCTCGCGCAGCACGTCGATGATGCGGATGTTCATCACCTCGGCCATCGCCGACAGGCGCAGTTCTTCGAGTTCGTTGACCTCGCCGGCGCCGGTGAAGGTCAATGACACCGTGCTCTTGTCGTCAAGGCCGCTGTTGACTTCCTTCTTCACCACGCCCTTCACCGGACGGATGCCGAGGTCGCGGAAAGCCACCGGGATGTCCGGGGTCGGCAGGCTGGCCAGGTAGGTCGACAGCAGCGGCTTGATGGCGTTGACGTCGAAGCTGCCGACGAAGATGAAGGTCAGGTCCTTCGCGCTCGAGAAGCGCTGGCGGTAGATGGCGATCGCGCGGTCCAGGTCGATGCTGGCGAACTCCTCGGGTTTGAGGGCGCGCGGGGCGCGCGGATTGTCGCCGTACAGGGTCTTGACCAGCACGTCGCCGAACAGGGCGCCCGGCTGCGAGGCGCGGTTGCGCGCCAGTTCGATCTGCTTGCCGATGAAGGATTTGTACAGGTCCTCGTCGCGGCGCACGCCGGCGAACTTCAGCCACACCATCTGCAGCATGGTCTCGATGTCGGTGGCGCCCGCGGTGCCGGCGACGACGTCGGTGTTGTTGCCGAGGCCCGCGCTGACCGCGGCCGCCTTGCCGGCCAGGATCTTGCGCATGTCGAGCGGCGAGAAATCCTTCAGGCCCATCGAAGCGACGATCGTGTCCGCATAGCGGGCGTTATACATGTCCTGGGTGTCGAACAGGCTCTGGCCGCCGAAGCGCGCGGCGCTCATCAGGACCTGGTCGTTGCGGAAGCTGGTCGGCTTCAGGATCACCTTCACCCCGTTCGACAAGGTCAGGCGGGTGGTGCCGAGCTTGTCGTCGCGGGATTCGTCGACGATGCGGCCGGGGGCGGGCGGCTGGTCCATCAGGCGCGCCGCCACCGCTTTCTCGTCGTGGGCCTTGACGTCGACCCGTTCGGCGGCGGCGACGGCCGCCAGCAACTGCTCGCCGGTCGGCAGCGGCGCCTCCTGCCTGGCCGGACCGGTGTAGACCACCAGCTTGCCGGAATCGGCGGGGATGGTGCGGCGCGCGTAGGCGTTGATCTCGGCCAGCGTGATGCCGGGCAGGAGCTCGCTGACGTAGCGGTATTCGTTCTCGATGCCCGGAATCGATTCGCCTTCGAGGAAGTTGCGGATGTACTCGGCGGCGTGGGCCGCGGAATCGGTCTTGTCGCGTTCGTTGTAGGCGCGGTCGTAGGTGCGCATCACGCCCTTCTTCATGCGCTCCAGCTCGGCCTCGGAAAAGCCGAAGCGGCGCGCGCGTTCGTTTTCCTGCACCAGCGCGTCGATCGCCGGGGTCGCGCCCTTGTCGCTCAGCGCGGCCGCCGCGTTGTAGGAGCGGTAGCGCGGGGTCAGGCGCCCGAGTGCGCTGCTGGCGCCCATGAAGGGCGGCGAGGGCAGGGCCGCCAGTTCCTGCAGGCGCTGGTTCAGCATGCCGGCGAACAGGCTTTCGATCAGCTGCTCGCGGTAGCCGCCGATGGTGGCGCGCTCGCTGAACGGCGTGACGGGATAGCGGATCAGGACCGAGGCCGGGCCGGCTTCCTTGTCGGTGACCACCAGCGCTTCGGTGCCGGTGCGCGGCGGGATCTTGGCGTAGCTGCGCGGGCGCGACGAGGCCGGATTCTTCAGGCCGGCGAAGTGGCGCTTGATCAGCGCTTCGGCCTGGGCCGGGTCGATGTCGCCGACCGCCACCACGGCCATCAGGTCGGGACGGTACCAGTCGCGGTAGAAGCGGCGCAGGGCGTCCGGCTTGAAGCTGCGCAGCGTGTCCTCCTTGCCGATCGGGAGGCGCTCGGCATAGCGCGAGCCGTTATAAATCTTCGGCATCAGCACTTTCTGCATGCGGTTGCCGGCGCCTTTGCCGAGCCGCAGCTCCTCGAGCACGATGTCGCGCTCCTTGTCGATGTCGGCGTCGTTCAGGGTCAGGCCCTGGGCCCAGTCCTGCAGCACCTGGAAGGCCTTGTCGAGGTCCTGCTTGCGCTCGGCCGGCACCGGCAGCACGTAGACGGTTTCGTCGAAGGAGGTGTAGGCGTTCAGGTCGGCGCCGAACTTCACGCCGATCGACTGCAGGTAGGAGACCAGTTCATGCTTCTTGAAATGGGTCGAGCCGTTGAAGGCCATGTGTTCCGTGAAGTGGGCCAGGCCCTGCTGGTCTTCGTCTTCGAGGATGGAGCCGGCTTTCACCACCAGGCGCAGTTCCAGCTTGTGTTCCGGCTTGCCGTTCTTCTGGACGTAATAGGTCAGCCCGTTCGGCAGCTTGCCGACCTTGAGCTGGGGCGCGACCGGCAGCGTGGCGTTCAGGTCGAGGGGCGCGGCGCCGCCCAGCGAGGTGGCGAGCAGGATGGCGGTCAGCAGGGTGGTGCGGGCGAGACGGACGATCATTGCGAACGTGCTCCGGTTGAGCAATAAAAATCCATTCTACCCCGTGCACCGCATCGCACAGTTGTTGCTGAACGCCATTCTTGCACTGTAGCAGTGCAAGCGGGTCCTTCGTGTCGTTGTCAATATGCAACAAGTTGGTGCGCCCTGCGGCGACCCGCTGCATCCGCGGTGTCGAACGCCGCCATCCGGTCGGGTGAAAGACTGGCAAATCCTTTAAAATAACGGGTTTCAGCACAGGACTCCGCATGCCCATCTCCACCACCCAGGAAATCGTCGACGAATTGCGCGCCGGCCGCATGGTCATTCTGGTCGACGAGGAAGACCGCGAGAACGAGGGCGACCTGGTGCTCGCGGCGGAACACGTCACGCCGGAAGCGATCAATTTCATGATCCGCCACGCGCGCGGCCTGGTCTGCCTGACTCTTTCGGAGGAGATTTGCGACCGTCTCGAACTGCCGATGATGACGACCCGCAACGGCACTTCCTTCGGCACCAATTTCACGGTGTCGATCGAAGCGGCCGAAGGCGTCACCACCGGCATCTCGGCGGCCGACCGCGCCCGCACCATCCAGGTGGCGGTGGCGAAGGACGCCAGGCCCGAGGACCTGGTCCAGCCGGGCCACATCTTCCCGCTGCGCGCGGTGAAGGGTGGCGTGCTGATGCGCGCCGGCCATACCGAAGCAGGCTGCGACCTGACCGAGATGGCGGGCCTGACCCCGGCCTCCGTCATCTGCGAGATCATCAAGGAAGACGGCACCATGGCGCGCCTGCCGGACCTGCTGGAATTCGCCGAGGAGCACCGGCTCAAGATCGGCACCATCGCCGACCTGATCCACTACCGCAGCCAGACCGAATCGCTGGTCGAGCGCGTGGCCGAGCGCCAGCTGTCGACCGTGCACGGCGACTTCCGCGTGGTCGCGTTCCGCGACAAGCCGAGCGGTTGCGCCCACCTGGCGCTGGTCAAGGGTGAACCGGAAGGCGACAGGGAAACCCTGGTGCGCGTGCACCAGCCGGTGTCGATCCTCGACCTGCTGGACAGCCGCGCGACCACCCACTCGTGGAACCTGTCGGCGGCGATGCAGGCGGTGCAGGCCGCGGAGGCCGGCGTGATCGTGCTGCTGAACTGCAGCGAGACCGCCGAGCAGCTGTTCGGCCAGTTCGAAGACAAGGCGGCGCAGCGCCCGGCCGGCCGCGCGGCGAATCTCGACCTGCGCACTTACGGCATCGGCGCCCAGATCCTCAAGCAGGTGGGCGTGCGCAAGATGAAGCTGCTGGCGAATCCGCGCAAGATGCCTTCGATGGTCGGATTCGACCTCGAGGTGACGGGTTACCTGGCCAAGCCGGAAGCGTGAACGAATCAGGCGCGACCGCAATCGCCCGACGCGATACCATTCATCATTCAATTTTACGAATCAACAGAAAAAGAGGCAGCCATGACGGTAGGAACTTTTGAAAGCAATATGCAGGGTGAAGGCCTGCGCATCGGGATCGTGCAGGCACGATTCAATGCCGACGTCGGCCATGGCCTGCTGTCGGCCTGCCTGGCGGAACTGAAGCACCTGGGCGTGGCCGACGAGGACATCCTGCACGTGACCGTCCCGGGCGCGCTGGAAATCCCGCTGGCCCTGCAGAAAATGGCCGAGACCCAGCAGTTCGACGCCCTGGTCGCCCTGGGCGCCGTGATCCGCGGCGAGACCTATCACTTCGAACTGGTGTCCAACGAATCCGGCGCCGGCATCACCCGCGTCGGCCTGGATTACGGCATGCCGATCGCCAACGCCGTGCTGACCACCGAGAACGACGAGCAGGCCGAAGCCCGCATGGCGGAGAAGGGCACCGACGCCGCCCGCGTCGCCGTCGAAATGGCCAACCTGCTGCTCGGTCTGGAAGAGCTGCAGGCCGAGGAAGAGTGAGCGAAAGCGAACGAACAAGGTAAGAACATGACTGACAAGAGCATTCACGCCAACCCGAACAAGAACCGCACCCCGCGCCACCGCGCCCGCGAGTTCGCGCTCCAGGGTCTTTATCAATGGCTGCTGAACAATGAGCCGGCCGCCACGGTCGTCAAGCACATCCGCTCGGCCCACGGCTTCGACAAGGCCGACGGCGAGTATTTTACCGAACTGCTGAACGGCGCGATCGCCCAGTCGGTCGAGCTGCGCGAGACTATCGCGCCGACCGTCGACCGTCCGATCGCCGAGCTGTCGCCAATCGAGCACGCGGTGCTGCTGCTGGGCGCCTGGGAGCTGAAGAACAAGATCGAGATTCCCTACCGCGTCGTGATCAACGAAGCGGTCGAGCTGACCAAGTCCTTCGGCGGCATCGACGGCCACAAGTACGTGAACGGCGTGCTGGACCGCCTGGCCGGCAAGCTGCGTCCGGACGAGGCGGCGGCGGACGCGAAGCGCTGATTCGCCTCCTACCTATATATATAGCAGTGAGAACCGCCCCGGGAGACCGGGGCGGTTTTTTTTTAGGCGCTGTTCGCGCTAGGTGTTGAATCGGCCTAGTGCTGCTCTCAAAAAAGCATCGGCGCTGGAAATGCGCTGGCCGTCCAGCGCCCAGCGCCAGCCGAAGTAATGCGACAGGTAGCGGCTGGCGA
>CAJYXO010000229.1 GCA_913778765.1 uncultured Massilia sp.
TACGTTCGCGGCTCCGTATCGCCCGTCGCAACCGGCCGGTGGCGACGCGGACACGCGCGCGCGCGTGTCCGCGTCGCCACCGGCCGGTTGCGACGGGCGATACGGAGCCGCGAACGTAGCGACGAACAAGGCTGGATCCGAATCGCGATCGAGGTGCCGCGTTCCGCCTTCTATGGCCGCTTCGGCGAGTACGGCACCAGCAAGATGGCGGCGTGGCCCTTCATGCGGCCGGCGGCCGAGAGCAAGACCGAGGAGGCCGTGACAGCCATGCGCGACGCGATCGCCGAGGCCGTGACGCTCGAAATGCAGAGGGCGCGGCGATGACGCTGGACGAGCGGCTGGTCGCCGCAATGAACGCTGTCACGCCCGCCGTGTTCGCCGCGCCGGCCAAGAATGCGCCTGCGCTCTATGCGACCTACCAGCGCACCTCGGGGCGTCGCCACGGCACGCTGAATTCTGGCCTCGGCGCCGAGCGCGCGACGTTCCAGGTCGATGTGTGGGGGCCGGTAAAGGGCGCCACCCGGCTCCTGGCGGACCAGCTGAAGGATCAGCTGCCGCGCACGCTGAAGGTGGGCGACCTCACCGACAACCCCGACGACTACGAGGAGAACACCAGGCTGCACAGAGCCAGCTTCGACGTAGTGGTCTGGGCCTGAGCCGAGACCGTTTCACATCCACGGCCGCCGCAAGGCGGCTTTTCCATTTCCGCAAGAGGACACAGCAATGGCCGACAACCAGGCAATCTCGGCGCAGGACTCTGCGCTCTACGTCAAAGCCGGCACCGCGCCGACCGCGCTCAACGACCCCACCAAGTACACCGAGGTGGACGGCATCACCGGCTTCCCGTTCGGCCGTGGCCAGGCCAACACCCTGGACGCGACCAATCTGCGGTCCAAGCAGATCGAGAACATCGCCGGCCTGTCGGGTGGCCAGGCAGTCCAGGTGTCGGGCCAGCGCTGGCCCACCGGCAAGTCCGCCGGCCAGGACATCCTGAAGGCGGCCAGCCCGACGGACGATCTGTACTTCCTGATGGTGCTCCCCTCCGGCGATGCCGCGACCTTCGTCGGCAAGGTCTCCGGCTTCAACGTCACGTCCGGCACCAACGCCATCCTGACGTTCACCGCCGATCTGCTGCCGCGCAACTTCACCTTCGTCACCCTCCCGACCTCCTCCGGTACCTGATCACCATGAGCCTCCTCACCAAACAGCAGATCCTCTCCGCCGACGACCGCGCCACCGAAGATGTCGAGGTCAAGGAATGGGGCGGCACCGCGCGCGTCGCGACCATGTCCGCCAGCGACCGCGACAAGTGGGAGCAGGACACCTACGGCGACGGCACGACCAAGATGGAGGACTACCGCGCGCGTTTCGTGGCCCTGTGCCTGGTCGACGACAAGGGGGCGCGCCTGTTCACCGACAAGGAGGTCGCCCAGCTCGGCGCGAAGTCGGCGGCGGCCCTGGATCGAGTGTTCCGCGTCGCCCAGCGCATCAACGCGCTCGGCAGTGCCGAGGTCGAGGCGGCCGAAAAAAAATCCTGAGCCGGCCTGAGCGCCGGCTGCAGTTCCGGCTCGCGTGGCGCCTCGGCTACGCGCACCCGGACCAGATGCTGGCGGGGCTCACCTCCCGCCAGCTCTCGGAGATGTACGCCTTCGCGGCGATTGAGCCGCTCGACCAGCCCCTGCAGAACATGATCGCGCAGCTGACGGATGTGCTGGCGCGCGTGCACGGCAACGACACGACGCACGAGGACTTCCTGCTGGTGCGCCGCGTCCAGTCGCCGATCGACGATGCCAAGCAGCGGTCCCAGCAGCTGCTGGAGATGTTCCAGGCTGCGGCACGCCAGAACGACACGGCGGCGCAGGCCGCATGAAGTCACTTCATGCGCTTGTAGCAGCGGACCTCCCAGCTACCGCGTGCCGGCGTGACGAAGCAGTCGTAGCCGGCGTCGTGCTGCTCATCGAAGAACCGGTGCATCTCGGCACGATTCGTGAACGTGCGCCGCAGGTCCGCGGTGTCGCGCCGGCCTATGAAGTGAATTGCAGAGGCTGCGCGCCGCAGGCGCGCTAGCGGCTTCGAAACGTCCATGTGCGTCGCCGGTTCCCTGAGCTGGCCGGCGAACTATCGCACACCCGAAAACCCCCGAATAGAGACCGCCGCGTGCGGTCTTTCTGCTTTCTGGAGCTTCCCGCGTGACTTCGACCGCTGCAACCATCGACGTGTTGCTGCGGGCCAACACGGCCGCCTATCGCGCGGAGATGGTCAGCTCAGCGCGGGTCACCACGCAGAGCCTGAAGGCGATCCAGGCCGATGCGGCGCAGACGGCGACCTCGATCGCGAACCTCAACCGCGCGGCCGCGGGCTTCCTCGGTTTCACCGCAGTCGCCGCCGGCGTGCGCTCGCTGATCGACGCGCAGAAGTCGATCCAGCAGATCCACTACGGCCTTCAGGGCGCGACGGGCTCGGCCGCGGTCGCAGAGAAGGCGTATGCCTTCGTGAGCCAGACGGCGAAGGAGCTGGGCCTCGATCTGGAGACGGCGGCCAAGAGCTTCACGAGCATGTCTGCCTCGGCGACGGCCAACGGCGTGGCCCTGCGTGACCAGGAAGAGCTGTTCCGCCAGCTGTCGCGCTCGGCGACGGTGATGCACCTCACCAGCGATCAGGTTTCGCGCGCCACCACCGCACTGAGCCAGTCGTTCGGCAAGGGCAAGTTCCAGGCGGAAGAGCTGCGCCAGCAGCTGGGCGAGGCGATCCCCGGCATCGTGCCGCGCTTCATGCAGGCCGTGCAGAAAATGAACGAAGGCACGGCGCTGGCCGGCAAGTCCTTCGACAAGCTGCTGCAGGATGGCGACCTCAACGCGCAGAAGTACCTCCCGGCGATGATCGAGGCGCTGCGGCAGACCGGCCGCGGCGCGGAGGATGCGGCAAAGGGCCTCAACGCCGAGCTCAACCGGTTGTCCTCGGCCTGGTACAAGCTCAAGGTTGACGCGAGCGGTGGCGTCTTCAGCGAGGCCGCGACCGCGTCTGTGCGGCTGATGGCCGAGAATCTGGACAAGGTCGCCGGCGCCGCGACGATTGCCGCCGGCGTCGTAGCAGGCCGCCTGCTCGGTGCCGGCGCCAGGACTGCGTACAGCGCCGTCTCCGCACCGATCGCAGAGCGCAGTAGCTCCGCGGCGCAGGCTGCGGAGACCGCCAACCTTGCTCGCGAGCGGGCGCGTGAGGCAGCCGCTCAGGTTGAGCAGGCTCGCGCCTCGCTGCGGCTCACCACGGCGTGGCAGACACAAGCGGCAGCGGCCAAGGACACCCTGCACAGCCAGCTTGCAGTCGCAGGGGCAGCTCACGAGGCCGCGACTCGCACCCTGGAGCACCAAGCGAGCGCGGCCACGCTCTCTGCAAACCTGCGTGCGCAACGTGAGGCGCAGGTGGCTGCTGCCATAGCTCAGAACCGCCTCAATATTGCGACCGCCTCCTATGCGGCGGCTTCAGCGTCTGGTGCGCGCGCCGACGCCGCAGCGATCGCGGCCAAGGGCCGCCTCATCGCCGCGCAGGAGGCGGCGGCCGTCGCGACCGACGCCTTGGCGGCGGCACGGGCGCGCGAGGCTGCTGCGGGGGCTGCGTCGAGCCTGGGCGGCATGGTGTCCAGCGGACTCAAGAGTGCCGGCTCTGGGTTGCTGGCGCTGGCCGGCGGCCCGTGGGGCGCCGCTGCGATCGCCATCGGCAGCGTGGCCGTGGCCTACACCGACTTGGTGCGCAAGTCCGAGGAGGCGCGCGCCGAGTACCAGCAGCAGATCAAGTCCCTGGACCTGATGCGACTGTCGATGCAGGACACGGTCGAACAGTACAACAAGGGCAAGAAGTCGATCGCCGATCTGGCCGAGGAGTGGAACACCTCCGGCCAGGCCATGAAAAAGAACGAGGAGCGCATCAAGGCGCTCCAGGCGGCCATCGATAACTATCAGGGCCGGATCAAGGAGGCTCAGACCTCGACCCGTGAGGGCTCGGGCTTGCGGATCAGCGCCGACTACGAGGGCCTGCAGAAGGCCCAGGCCGAGCTGCAGAAGTTCCAGGACCAGGTCGCGCCGGTGCGGGCGAAGTTCGTGGAGCTGGAATCGACCCTGCGCTCGTCGCTGGACCCGGCCGTCTTCGAGAAGCTGCGCGCCGCCGCGCTCAAGGCCGACGATGTCCAGTTCGCGAAGGTGCTGGCCGGCCTGAGCGACATCCAGCGCCAGGCGCTGTTCGCGGCCGACGCGCTGCGCAAGATCAGCCAGACCGGCACGGACGAGATCTGGACGCGCCAGGTCGCGCGCCTGAAGCGAGAGCAGGGCGACTACCAGGCGTGGCTGGCCACCGAGGCCAAGAAGTACATGGAGGCCACCGGCACCAACAACTTCGCGTCGGCGTGGAAGGTGCTGACGCCCGAGCAGCAGCAGGACTTCATCAAGCGCCGCGAGTTCGTCAAGGCCGACGTGGCCGCCGAGAAGGAGTGGAAGGAGCAGCAGAAAGAGAACAAGGCCGCCGCGCGCGAAAGCCTGTCCGCATCGAAGCAGGAGGAAAGCCAGTACGCCTCGATCATCGACCGCATCCAGAAGCAGATCGCCCTGGACAAAGAGCAGATGGGCCAGACCGAGAACATGACGGCGGCCCAGAAGCTGCAGGTGGCGGTGACCACCGAACTGGCGTCCACCAAGAGCAAGCTGTCGGAGGAGGAGCAGAAGCGCGTGCGCACGCTGGTGGACGAGGCAGTGGCCCAGGGCAAGGCGCTGGCGGCGCAGCAGACGGCGAAGAAGGCGGCAGAGGACCTGCTGCGGCTCAAGAAGGAGCTCAACGAGGCCGCGCGCACGCAGGAGCAAGGCAATGCGGTCGACCTGCTGGGCATCGGCCGCGGCAGCGACGAAGTGGAGCAGATGCGCCGGCGCATCCAGCTCAGGGACGAGTACGACCGCCGGCTGACCGACCTCAACGACCGCAACGCCACAGCCAACAATGGCGCCGGCTACACCGACAAGCAGTACAAGGAGCAGCTTGACGCCCTCGACAGCTTCCACGCCGCCGCGCTGGAGCGGGAGGCGGTCTACCAGGAGCAGCGCAAGGCGTACCAGGCCGACTGGACCAATGGCGCGGTGCGTGCGTTCCAGGACTATGCGGCGCAGGCCGCCAACACCGCCGACCTCACCAACACGCTGTTCTCGAACGCTCTGACCGGCGTCGAGGACGCGATGGTCAACTTCGCCAAGACCGGCAAGCTGTCTTTCTCCGACCTGGCCAACTCGATCCTCGCCGACCTCGCGCGGATCGCCGCGAAGCAGGCGGTGATGGGCCTGCTTGGCGCAATCACGGGTGGTGGCGGCACCACGGGCAGCATCGCCGACCTGTTCTCCGGCGGATTCATGGACTTCGACGTCGGCGGCTACACCGGCCCCGGCGGTGTGAAGGAGCCGGCGGGCGTTGTGCACAAGGGCGAGGTGGTGTGGTCCCAGCCCGACATCGCCCGTGCCGGCGGCGTCGCTGTTGTCGAGGCGATGCGCCGCGGCTACCGCGGCTACGACACCGGCGGCGTTGTCAGCGGCGGCGCGCGCATCCGCGTGCCGTCCCAGCAGGACGCCGCGCGCTACCAGGGCGGCGCCAACGGTCGCGTCCTGCAGCAGACCCTCAACGTGCAGATTGCGGGTCGCCCCGACAGTCGCACCCCCGACCAGATCGCGCGCGCGACGGCGCGTGAAGCAGCAAGGGCACTGGCATAACCATGGACTACATCGACGCGAGGCTGTCGGACCTCGTCGCGTTCGGCTTCTCGGGCGGCCCGGAGTGGAGCACGCGCATCGTGCAGCTCAACAACGGCCAGGAGCAGCGCAACGCGCAGTGGCTCTACCCGAAAAGCCGCTTCAAGGCGCAGTACCTCAACCTGCTGGAGGCCGCCAGGGACGAGGTCCAGGCGGCGTTCAACGCGGCGCGAGGCAGGCTCTATTCCTTCAGGTTCCGCGATTGGAACGACTTCCTGGCGCGCGGCGAGCGCATATATCCGAACGCAGGCACTCGCGATCCGGTGCAGCTCATCAAGAGCTACACGATGGGCGCCGCCACCACGATCAGGAAGATCCAAGCGCCGGTCGCCGAGACGGTCACCGTGCGGGACAACGTCTCCGGGGTCGTGGCGGGCACGCTCGACGCGTCGCTGGGGCTGTTCACGCCCGCCGCCGCGTGGGGCAGCACTCCGTACACCTGGAGCGGCGAGTTCGACCTGTGGGTGCGCTTCGACAGCGACTACAACGCCTTCACCATCAACAACCGCAGCGGCGATGAGTTCGTGGCCACGGCCGACATCGAGTTGGTGGAGGTGCGCCGGTGAAGGACATCCCGATCCAGCTGCGCGGCCACCTTGGGCAGGAGTGCACGACCACGTGCACGCTGCTCAAGGTCGTGTGCGCAGGTTCCTTCGCCGGGCGCGTGCTGGGGTTTACCAGCCTGGACGAGACGCTGGTCTACAACGACGGCCTGCACACCGTCAGCTACACGCGCGACAACGGCTTCGTGCCGTCGGCCTACGAATCGTCGTCAGAGCTGTCGCCGGACAACACCGACGTGGCCGGCTACGCGACCAACAGCGGCATCACGATCAAGGAGGTCCAGGCCGGCCTACTGGATAACGCCGAGGTGACGATCTACCGGGTGAACTACATGGACCTGTCCATGGGCCACGAGGTGATCGGCTACGGCAAGACAGGTCGCCAGAAGCCAAAAGGGAAGGGATGGCGCGTCGCGTTCAAGAGCGTGCTACGGCTCATGGATCAGCCGATCAACCCGACTTGGTCGCTGACCTGCAAGGCGCAGTGGGGGGATTCCCGCTGTGGGATGCCGCTGGAGTGGTTCGGGGGCACCGTCGGCGCCGTCGGCGATGATCCAATGCGCATCTTCGTGCCGGCGGGCCTTGGCCAGGAAGCCGGCTATTTCGCGCCGGGCGTCGTGGAGTGGCTGTCCGGCTCCAACGCCGGCGCCGACATGGAGGTCGAGGCGTACTCGCAGGCGCGCGTGCAGCTTTCGCTCACGATGCCCTACGCGATCAAGCAGGGCGACCGCTTCCGCATCCGGCGAGACTGCGACAAGCTCGCGTCGACTTGCAAGGCGCGCGGCAACAAGCTGCGGTTTCGGGGCGAGGACTTCACGCCGGTGGCGCAGGCCGCGCTCATGGTGCCAGGCGCTTACGCCAAGGTGCAGTCGTGAGGCGGCCGGAGGAGGCGATCGCGGCGGCGCGCAGGCTGCTCAAGGTGCCGTGGCTGCACCAGGGCCGGAACCCGCGCGTGGGCATCGACTGCGTCGGCCTGCTGGTGCTCGCCTACGCCCTGGACTACGACCACACGAGCTACTCGACCCATCCGCACGCCGGCCAGCTTGAGGAGCACCTGGAGCGCGCCCTGGGCACGCACCGCCTGGAGCAGCCCGCCGTGTCCGCCGATAGGCTCCAACTGGGCGACGTGCTGGCGATGACCAGCCCCGGCGGCAGGACCGCGCGCCATGTCGCCTTGGTCGCCGACTACGTCCATGGCGGCCCCTCGATCATCCACACCGACTCAGCGCTCGGCTGCGTCGTCGAGTGCGCGCTGGACAGCGGCACCGTCACCCAAATCCACAAGGTCTACAGCCCATGGGCGGCTCTGCAAGGCAAATAGCTGGCGGTGTCGTCGGCGCGGTCATCGGCTACTTCGTCAGCGGCGGCAACCCGACCGGCATCGCGTGGGGTTTCTCGATCGGCGCCGGCATCGGCGCGTCCACGATCACGACCAACGTCTCGACCCCGCGGCTCACCGACGCCGTCAACCAGACCAGCACCGTCGGCGGCACGATCGCTCAGGGCTCTGGCGCGTTTCCCTGCAGCGGCAACCTGATCTGGGTCTCCGATCTCAAGGAGACCAAGGTCAAGAAGAAGTCAGGCGGCAAGGGCGGTGGCGGCACGTCCACGACGAGCTGGCGGTACTCGCGCAGCTACGCCATCGGCGTGTGCCTGCACGAGATCGATCAGTTCATCACGATCAAGCGCAACGGCAAGGTCGTGTACACGGTCGATCCTTCGGCGTCGGTGGACGACGTGGGCTATTCGAAGCAGTGGGCGGCCAAGGTGCGCATGTACCTCGGCTCCGAGGCGCAGATGCCGGATCCGACCATCGAGTCGCTCGAAGGCACCGGCAACGTGTCGGCCTACCGGGGCCTTGCCTACATCGTGGTCAAGGATGACGACCTGACCGACCTGCTCGGCGCGGTGCCGCAATACGAGTTCGTGGTCAGCCGCACGATCCGCAAGGCGAACGACCCAGTCCTCAACGGCATCAAGGCGGTGACGCTGATCCCGGCCACCGGCGAATTCCTGTACGCAACGACCAAGCACAGCGCCGACCTCGGCGTGCAGTACACCGAGAAAATCAACTTCAATTTCCTGGCGAACAACGGCAAGTCCGACATCGAGAACTCGATGGACCTGCTGGCGCAGACGCTGCCGAACTGCGACACCGTCGCGATCGTGGCCTCGTGGTTCGGCACCGACCTGCGGGCCGATCAGTGCGAGATCCTGCCGGGCTGGGCGAAGGGTGACGCGTGGGGGCGCATCCACTGGGATGGCGGCAACTCCACGCAGTGGATGGTCGACGGTTCGAAGTGGGACGGCGACGGCGGCCGGGTCTGGTACATCACCGGCGCCGGCCCGTACGGCACGGAACCGGTGTACGGCGCCACGCCGTCGGACAACTCCATCGTCGAGGCGATCGCGTTCCTCAAGTCGCGCGGCAAGCGGGTGATCTTCTATCCGTTCATCATGCTCGACATCCCGAGCTCGAACTCGAAGCCCAACCCCTACAACCCCAGCGCGTCGCAGCCGGCAAACCCATGGCGTGGCCGCATCACCTGCCACCCCGCCTACGGCGTCGACGGGTCGCCCGACGGCACCAGCGCCGCCGGCGCGCAGGTCGATACCTTCTTCACCCGCGACTACGGCTTCAACCGGTTCATCAACCACTACATCGGCCTCTGCGCGCAGGCCGGCGGCGTCGATGTCTTCCTGATCGGGTCGGAGATGGTGGGGCTGACCAAGGTGCGCGACTCGCAGACCAACTGTCCCGCGGTCGCGCACCTGCGCACGCTGGCCGCCAACTGCAAGCAGGCCATGCCCAACTGCAAGGTGGGTTACGCCGCGGACTGGACCGAATACAAGGGTCACCAGTACGGCAGCGATCTGATCTTCGGCCTGGATCCGCTGTGGGCGGATGCCAATATCGACTTCGTCGGCATCGACAACTACCTGCCGATCGCCGACGTGCGAAGCGAGCAGAGCGGCAGCCTCATCTACGACATCGATTATCTCAAGCGCAACATCGAGGGGGGCGAGTACTTCGACTGGTACTACCTCGATCGGCCGAACAACGTAAAGGCGCCGATCACCGATGGCAGCTATGGCGAGCCGTGGGTGTTCCGGCAGAAGGACATCCGCAGCTTCTGGTCGAACGAGCACCACAACCGGCTTGCCGGCGTGCGGCAGTCCAGCCCCACGAGTTGGGTAGCGAAGTCCAAGCCGATCTGGTTCACCGAGTTCGGCTGCCCGGCGATCAACAGGGGGCCGAACCAGCCGAACGTGTTTTATGACCGCAAGTCTTCGGAGTCGGCGCTGCCGTACTTCTCGACGGGCGTGCGCGACGACGGGGCGCAATACGCGTTCCTGCGTGCGCAGCTTGAGTATTGGGCTGCCTATGGCGGCGACATGCTCTCGACAGCGAACATGGTGGCCTGGACCTGGGACGTGCGGCCGTTCCCGCACTTCCCCAACGAGCAGCGCTGGGACGGGAAAAAGTCGCTCGGGTGGTACTGGGCCGACCATGACAACTACGCGCGCGGCCACTGGCTGCAGGGCCGCCTGGGCATCTCCTCGGTCGCGGCGCAGATCCTGGAGCTGGCCGAGCAGGTGGGCCTCGACCAGCAGCAGCTGGACCTGTCGGCCCTGGCCAACACGCAGCTGCGTGGCTTCCGGCTGGCCTCCGAATCGACCGCGCTGAAGGCGTTCGAGCCGCTGCAGATGGCCTACCTTTTCGACGTGGCCGACTACGACAAGCGGATCCACTTCATCCCGCGCGGCCAGACGCCGGTCGCGATCATCCCCTACGACGACCTGGTCGAGCCGGCCTCGGCCGACGACACGCCGCTCGACTGGGACCGCGTGGAGGAGACCACGCTGCTGCGCAAGCTGTCGCTCACCGCCTTCGACCCGACTATCGGCTATCAGACCAACACGCAGTTCGCCGAGCGCACGATCAGCACGATCCAGGCCACGGGCGAATCCAGCCAGGAATTGCCGCTGACGATGACGCCGGACGAACTGGCCACGACGGCGGCGCGGCGCATCAAGATCGCCTGGAGCGAGAAGGACAAGGCCGGGTTCCGGACGACGACGAAGTACTCCTGGCTCACGCCCACGGATGAGGTCTGGGTCGAGGACGAAGAAGGCGAGTTCCACAGGGTCCGGCTGACCCGGGCCGTGGAGGACTCCGGCATCCTGACGTTCGAAGCACAGCGCACCGCCGCCTACATCTACGACGCCGAGGGCACTGGAGTGCACGCGTACCCGCCAGCGAGCACCACGCCTGGCACGGTCGGCCCGACCACGGTCTACGTGCTGGACCTGCCGGTGATCAAGGACACGCAGGACGTCCTGGGCGTGTACGTCGCGCTGCTGGGCAACGGGGAGGGCTGGAACGGCGCTTCAATCCAGATCTCGACCGACGGCGGCGCCTCGGTGTACCAGAGCGTGGATGCGCCGATCGACTCGTCGGTCGGCTTCACTGTGACCGACCTGCTGTTGGAGCAGCGGCCGACGTACCTGTCCAGCCAGTCGCTCACCGTGACCATGAGCGACCCGCCGGAATCGATCAGCGAGGCCACGAAGCTCAACTACGGCAATCGCATGGCCGTACGCACGCCCAGCGGCGCCTGGGAGATCATGCAGTTCGACCAGGCCGTGACCAACGACGACGGCTCCTACACCCTCGGCGGCCTGGTCCGCGGCCGCTACAACAGCAGCACGGGAGCGATCCCGGCCGGCGCGGTCTGCGTGCTGCTGAACGACTACACCTACTTCCTGCCCATGGAATCGTGGATGGCCGCCGCGACGCTGCACGTGCGCGCGATCAGCAACGGCTTGACCGACGACGACGTGGAGTGGGTTGGCTACAGCAACCTGCGCCGGTCGCAGACCGAGTGGCCGCCGGCGATGGTCAAGGCGGCGCGCGACAGTTCCAACGCGGTGACCGTGTCGTGGATAGGGCGCGGCCGGATCGGCGCCGAGATCTCCGCGCGCAACTCGCAGTACTTCGGCGGCTACAAGGTCGCCTGGAGCGACGGCGTGGTGGCCACCACCGCCGACACCTCGATCACCCGCGCATCGGTCCCGGCCGGCACGACCGTGCGCGTGTGCGGCACCAACATCCTCGTCGGCGACGGCGACTACTCCGACCCCGTGAGCACCTGATATGGCGAACACCCCGAACGTCGGCCTGCCGACGATGGACCCCAACGTCCTGCAACCCTCGATCCCCTTCAACGCAGCAATGCAACTGCTGGACGCGGTCGCGCAGATCGTCGTCGTGGCCACGGCCAACACGCCGCCCAGCACCACGACCAGCGACGTGGGCAAGGTCTATCTCATCGACAGCGCGCCCACCGGTGCCTGGGCAGGGAGGGCAGGGCAGCTGGCGCTGTGCACGGCGCCGTCGCTGTGGGCCTACCTGACGCCGCGGGTCGGTTGGTACGCCGACATCGGCGGCGGCCTGAAGCGCCTTAGCAGCAGCGGCTGGGTGGCCGTGGGCGGCGGCTCGGGCGACTACGTCAACAGGGCCGGCGATACGATGACGGGCCAGCTCAACGCGCCCAAGGTCTACTCGTCCGGCGACCTGGTGGCGGCGCTGACCGCCTACGCCAAGCAGTTCCAGGCGCGCTTTGCGAAGGGCCAGGACGGCCAGGCGGACCAGACCGAGGGCTGGCTGCTGCAGACCCTGGACGCCGACGGAAACAGCTTGGGCGGCATCTACGCCAACGCTTCGGGACTCAGCCTGGTCAACAACAAGGGCAACACCTGGAACCAGGTGCAACTGCTCAACGATGGACAGATACTGCTCAACGGGCGCTCCCCGTTCCAGCGGGGTTATATCGACGGCGCGCTAATGACCTACGCAGGTCAGTCAGCGATCACCGTAGGCCCCGGAAGCTGCTACATCCCGGGTGCCAAGACGGCCGTCGAGTTTGCCGACATCGCCAAATCGGGGTTGTCACTCAGCGCTAGCACCTGGTACCACCTCTACATCTATCTCAATGGCACGACGCCTGATGTCGAGGTCGCCACCACAGCGCCCTCTGCGCCTTACATCGGGCGCGCTCGCTCGAAGAGCGGTGACAGCTCCCGTCGCTATGTTGGCAGCATCAAGACCGACGCATCCGGGGCTGTGCTTCCTTTCATCGTTGGCAGCGACGGTGCGTTCCGCTACCTCGTCGGAAACAACGCCGCTCCGCTGCGTTGCCTCGCGAACGGCAAGGCGACTTCGCGCAGCACCGTGAGCCTTTCCCAGGCGATGCCGGTGACGGCCACGGGGGGGATCTTCGTCATGTCCAATACCGACAGCTCGGTCTACGCCAATCTATCCGTTCCCGGCGCGGCGGCCGCCTCAGTCCTTGGCATCGCGCCAGGCGGGGCACTTGCTGGACAGGTCGTCAGCTTCCCGACGGACGCAAACCAGGCGGTCGACTACTACTACTCCAGCGCGCCGACAAACGGGCTCTACGTTGACGTCGTCGGATTCACCCTCGGGCGCTGACCTCGTAGGGGATTTCCCACGCGTCTGTGGGGGGCATCCCGATTGTGTGTCCGCGGGAGGATGGGCAACCTGGCGCTACCGGACGCGGGGCCAGAGGCCGCTCAACCCGCGGGCGCCTGAGCAGCGCCAGGCCGGGTTCCTGACCCGTTTACCCTCCCGTCTCGCCAGGTGCGATGGCGGTGGGCAAAATCTGGGCCATGAACAGAGAACAGCTGCAGCAGCGACTGGCCGACCTTGAGTCCGACATCCCGCGGATGTTGCACGCCGCCGCCGACCCTCGCGACTTCTGGCCCGAGTTCGCAGGCGCCGCCGACACGATCGTGGGCGCCGCCCTCACGGGCGAGGATGCGGAATACGTCTCCCGGCGCATCGAACAGATGCTGGCAAGGCATGGCCTGGCAGAGGACGCGCCCAGCCGCTGAGGCCGCCCGCTATGTGCTATTCCGCCCAGGTGTATGCCGAGTTCAAGCAGTACCAGCGCCAGTTCGGCGCGGTCATGGACATCGACGAGTACGTGCGCACGTTCTGGTCTCCAGAGGAGCGGCCGCGCCGGGTGAAGGCGCCGCGGGCGATGATCCGCGAACTGCTGGAAATCGCACCGCCGGACCTTCAGGCCAACCTACGCGCGGCGGACGCCACCGAGGCCGACACCCTCACGCGCGAGATCTTCGACCAGAAGCGCCGCGTGGCCGACGCCGAGCGCGCCCTGCAGGTCAAGGAAACGAAGAAAGCGCGCGAGGATGTGCGGATCGGCAGCAACAAGATCCTGCAGGCCCAGCGGCGCCTGGACACGCTGAAGGGCGGCCGCGGCGCGGACGATCGGCGGATCTTCCCCGGCGTGTATTGCCCCGTGCTGGTCGTCGAGGAGGGCAGGCGGGTCGTCAAGCCGATGCGGTATCAGTGCCGGCCGGCCGGAACGCCGATCCTGTACGACCGCAAGTTCCCCGGCACTTATAACGCCAGGCGGGATAACCTCGAAGGCTTCTGGCGCCGGCAGTTCGGGTACACGCACGGGCTGATCGTCGCTGACCGCTTCTACGAGAACGTGGAGCTGAACGGCAAGAACGAGCGGCTGGAGTTCGTCCCCAGCACCGGCGAGCCAATGTTGATCGCCTGCCTCTGGTCCCACTGGCGCGACCCCGCCGGCAACGAGCCGGACCTGCTGTCCTTCGCGGCGATCACCGACGAGCCCGAGCCCGAGGTGGCCGCCGCCGGCCACGACCGCACGATCATCAACATCAAGCCCGAGCACGTCGACGCCTGGCTCAATCCGGACCCGGCCAACCTGGCCGCGCTCTATGGGATCTTCGACGACAAGCGGCACCCCTTCTATGAGCACCGGCTGGCTGCCTAAAGGGCGCCGGCAGCTTTGGACTGTCTTGTAGACAAAATGCGCGAGCGAGATCCCGGCATGTTGTATGACAGCTCTTGTGGGTCTAGCTTTTTTCGCAGTTTCGACCCAATTGGAGTCTCCGCGATGCGCAGTCTGAAGCTGCTTCTTCCAGCCATTTTGTTGTCTATCACTGCCGGCACCGCCGGTGCCGCGGTGAAAAAGTCAAACCCAGCAGATCTCATCCCGGGTCTGGGTGAAAGCGTGCCGGCAGGTGCAAAGAACATCAGCCTGTCGTCCAAGTTCAAGGTGTACAAGTTCTCGAAGGACGGATTGGACTACGTCCAGGTCAATTCGCTTAAGGACGAGGTGCTGTCCGTTACGATCGTAACCCCCGGTGTGCAGTCCGCGCTTCCGATTGGACGTGCCGCCGAGACAACCATGGCTGTCGTGAACGACGACAAGCAGCAGCCCATGGGAATGGTAACCGCGGCGGCGACGTGCCCTTGCAGTTCGCAAGTCGTCTACGAAGACGCCACGACGCGCATCGTGGTGATCTACGGAGCTAACGGCGAGTACATTCAGACCGTGGTGATCGACAAGACCAGGACGCCGGGAAGTCCCAAGCCGGGGACCTAATCGCTGTCGAGGGCGGGGCCGGCTCCGCGGCGCAAGCCGCGTGTGTCCGGCTAGCGCCGTCTCGCCGGCTACGTGATCGGATCTAACCTGTGTTCTAGGGCGGCGCATGCAAGTAGCAGTACCCTGGAAGCTTCGCGCGCCTGCCCTCCGAATTTTGCGCCGCGCTCTTGCTCTTGGTAGCCCGACAGGCTCATACCCAATGCCTCTGCAGCAGCGCGCTGCGAGAGGCCCATGCGCGCGCGCCAAGCCGCTATGGGGGTAGTGCCAGTCATACGGCCCGCAACCCAGGGTTGCGGCTTGCCCACGCCCATGCGACACAGCGCTCAAAGTCGCCCAACCACTCGATTGCATCTGGATGAGCAACCAGCACTGGATAGGGCACCACGGCGCACCACGGCGCACCCGGCATGGACAGGCTGGTGATCACGTCGGGTTGCGTCTCCATCAGCAAGTTCCACACGGGCGCCGCGCTGCGCGAGCGCGGCGCAACGCCGAACGTCGCCAGCGCCTCCGGCTTGCCTATGTCAGGATCTGGTCCGTACACCGTCACCACCAGCGCTCCATCCTGCTGCAGCGCCAGTGCTGAGTAACCACCATGAAGCCACGGAAGCGGCGTCCGTTGCCCTCTAGCCAGCGCGCCAGCCAGCCATGGTACGAGGGCAGCAAGGGCCGCATCCGGCACATCGCCACGCTGCTGTCGCACAACGTGCCCCGTTGTCAGGGTGATGTGGGTGATGTAGTGCATGCCTAGGACTCCTTAGCGGCCGGCGCGCACTCGACCAGGCCCATGCTCAGCCGACCTTGCGCAGCATGAGGGAGAGCGTATTCCAGCCATGGTTGCGCATATCGATCCAATCGGCCGCGCTGGTACCATCCAGCTTGGACATATGCTGCGCCAGGAACTCGTTGATTTTAACGATTTCGGCGTCTACCGCTTCCGCGGTCGGGGCGGCCGGGAACTTACGGAATCGATTGTGGGCGAGGTCGCGCACCGCATCGGCAATGATCTTTTCGGCCCAGGCAACTTGCTTCTCAGAGCCAGTCAGGCCAGCTCCGTCTACGGACACGTCGAAGCCGTTGACGACGACCTGGCCGTTACGGCGGGGGTTGAGCTCGATGAGCGAGACTGTGACTTTCATGGCTGTTTCTCCTGCCTGCTACCGGAGGCGTCGGGTGTCAGGCTGACCCTGACCGTGGGAACATCTTGCGCCGACTTTCTTAGCGAGTCAATGGCGCGCCGGAGCACTTCGTAGACAGCGCGTGTGCATGAAGCCTTCAGCGGCCTGTCTCAGCCGGTGCGACGCCGGCCAGTAGGATGCCGGCCATGGCACTCCCCGACGACTTCGAATGGCGCTCCTGGGTCGAAGATGATCAAGCCCTGGTGTTCGCCGGCCGCAACGTCGCCCTGGTCTGCCCGCTGGCCAACGGCCGGTGCAGGGTGGCGCTGAACGTCGGTAGCGACCAGCTCCGATTCCAGTTCTTCAGCACCGCCGCCGACGGGGCGCGGTACGTGGAAACCTGGGCGACGAAGTGGGCCGACAGGCTCAGGGAGCTACACGGTCCCGGCCGCAGCGTGCTCTTCCGACCCCTGTCGGTGGCCGTCAGTCCGGCATCGCTTGATCCTGAAAACAACATGGCAACCCCTTGAGCGCCAATGGTTTCACGGGCCGACTCCTGAAAACTAAAAGCCCTGAAACCATTGGCAAATAAGCTAACGCAGTCAGACTTTTAATCTTTTGGTCGATGGTTCGAATCCATCACGGCCCACCACTCCGCTCAGCGGGTCACGCGTCGCATTTGGCGGTTTTTTCACCAGCTTCGGACATCACCCCTGAATTCAACGCGAGGTGCGCTGCTTCCTTGTCGGGATTGCGTGGTCGTCGGCTTGCTGCATTCACTTCCGCCATTGCGCGAAAGCTGCAAGCGTGGCCAGTCGCACTGGTTGGCAGCCACCGTACCCGATCGCTCACCCCAAAGGCTGCAGGAGCAACGCGAGGCACAAGCCCAGCATGAACAGCGCGACCGCCGCATCCAGCAACCGCCACGCGGCGGGCTTGCGGAACACGGGCTGCAGCAACCGCGCGCCGTAGCCCAGGCTGCCGAACCAGGTCGCGCTGGCCAGGCAGGCGCCGAGTGCGAACGCCCAGCGCAGTTGTCCCGGGTAGCGCGTGGAGAGGCTACCCAGCAGCACCATGGTGTCCAGGTACACATGCGGATTGAGGAAGGTGAAGGCCAGGCAGGTCAGCAGGACGCGTTGCCAGCGCTGCGTATCCTGGCCTTGCGCCAGCAGGCCACCGCTGCCGCGCCAGGCGCGCCGCGCCGCCAGCAGCGCGTACGCGCCAAGGAAGGCCGCACCGCCGAAGCGCAATGCCTGCAGCACGCCGGGCCAGGCATCGACCACCGCACCGATGCCGGATACGCCGAGGACGATCAGCGCCATGTCGCTGGCGGCGCATACGGCCACGACCAGGCCGACATGCCGACGCTGCAGTCCCTGGCGCAGCACGAAGGCGTTCTGCGCACCGATGGGGACGATCAGGCCGGCGCCGGCGACGAAGCCGGTCAATACTGCGTGCAGCAACATGCGTAGTGTCCTGTGACGTGGGCGAGCATGCTGCACGTGTCGGTGTGATTAGCCAAACTCGTTTTTCTGTACGCTCTGAAGAATCTCTAATCCGCATAACCGCCATGGATCTGCTCCACCCCCAACTGTCCGCTTTCGCCGCCGTCCTGGAGGAAGGCAGCTTCGAGGCCGCCGCGCGCCGTCTGGCGCTGACGCCGTCGGCGGTGTCACAGCGGATCAAGGCGTTGGAAGACCGGCTTGGCCAAGTGCTGATCGTGCGCCAGGCTCCATGTCGGCCGACCCCCGCCGGCGAGCGCCTGCTGCGCAGCGTGCGGCCGATGCAGGTGCTGGAGGCCGAAGCGGTGGCCGACCTGTTGCCCGCGCCTGCGAGCAGCGCAGCGGCACGCAGCATCGCCATCGCCGTCAACGACGATTCGCTGCAAACCTGGTTCCTGGAAGCGCTGGCGGCGCTGCACGACGCGCATGGCTACCTGTTCGACATCCAGTTGGACGGCCAGGACCACACGCTGGAGTTGCTGCGCAGCGGTGCGGTGCTCGGCGCCGTCACCTCCGTCGGCAGAGCGTTGCAGGGCTGCAATGTGCTGGCGCTGGGCGCGATGCGCTACCGTGCGATCGCCTCGCCGGCCTTTTTCGCCCGCTACTTTGCCGACGGCCTGGATGCGGCGGCGCTGGCCCGCGCCCCGATGATCGTCTACAACCGCAAGGACGCGCTGCAAGAGCGGTTCGTGCGCCGCATCACCCGCGCCCGGCTGAGCCCGCCGATCCACTACCTGCCGACCTCCATCGGTTTCGTCGAGGCCGCCGCGCGTGGACTGGGCTGGTGCCTGGCGCCGGAGCAGATGCTGGTGGCCGCGCTGCGGCAGCGGCAGATCGTGGTCGTCGACCCGCAGCGCTGGCTCGACGTGCCGCTGTACTGGCAGCATGTCGCGGTCCGTTCCAGGACGCTGCAGCACATCGCTCAGGCGCTGCGTGCCGCAGCGGAGGGCATGCATGCGTCAGCGCCGCTTGCCTGAGCGTCGCTCGCGGTGGGTCGCTTGCTCCGGCGCCGATCATCGTCCAGGGCGACCTCCTGCTTGTGACGGCAGCCGTGCATCGACGCCGAGTGCTGCTGGGGATCAGGTCAGCGTCTTTTCGCAGATGACGCCGCTCGGCCTCATGCCGCCTCGTGCAGGAGCGCAGCGCCGGCGTCTGTGTCCGCAGGGCGCATCAGGGTCCCGGTCACTTCGGTGATGGGGTGGACGAGCGTCAGGGCGAAGGGCGCGGCGGACGACGGCGTCAGGCCTGCGCCGTGCTGAAGATCCCGGCCAGGCTCTCGCTCAGGATCAACTGCAGATGCATGCGGTTGAGCTCCACGCCGGTGGTCATCATCATGTGCAGGCCGCCGCACATCGCCGCGACCGCGTAGACG
>CAJYXO010000230.1 GCA_913778765.1 uncultured Massilia sp.
GAGGAAGGCCTGCTTCGCATAGGGGTGGATGCGGCCGTCGAAGTTGCGGTTGCCCGACAGGACGGCGGTCGCGTACAGGTCGCGGTCGATGATCTCTTTTTGGATCACCGGGTCGAGGGCGCCCGACATGCCGTTGCAGGTGGTGCAGGCAAAGGCGACGATGCCGAAGCCCAGCTGTTCCAGCTCCGGCAGCAGGCCCGCTTCTTCCAGGTACAGCGCGACGGCTTTCGAGCCCGGCGCCAGCGAGGATTTCACCCAGGGCTTGCGCAGCAGGCCGAGCTTGTTGGCGTTACGCGCGATCAGGCCGGCCGCGATCATGTTGCGCGGATTGTTCGTGTTGGTGCAGCTGGTAATCGCCGCGATGATCACCGCGCCGTCCGGCATCAGACCCGGTTCGTTCTCGACCTTGCCGGCGATGCCCTGGGCCGCCAGCTCCGACGTCGGCACGCGCTTGTGCGGATTCGACGGGCCGGCGATGTTGCGCACCACCGTCGACAGATCGAAGCGCAAGGTGCGCTCGTATTCCACCTTGGCCAGCGTGTCGGCCCACAGGCCGGTTTCCCTGGCATAGGTCTCGACCAGCTTCACGAGTTCGTCGTCGCGGCCGGTGAGCTTCAGGTACTTGATGGTCTGCTCGTCGATGGCGAACATGGCGGCGGTGGCGCCGTATTCCGGGGCCATGTTCGAAATCGTGGCGCGGTCGCCCAGGGTCAGGTTCGCGGAACCGTCGCCGAAGAATTCCAGGTAGCTTGATACCACTTTCGACTTGCGCAGGAACTCGGTCAGCGCCAGCACGATGTCGGTGGCGGTGATGCCGGGCTGCGGTCTGCCGGTCAGTTCGACGCCGACGATGTCCGGCAGTCGCATCCAGGACGCGCGGCCCAGCATCACGCTTTCGGCTTCCAGGCCGCCCACGCCGATCGCGATCACGCCGAGGGCGTCGACCATCGGGGTGTGCGAGTCGGTGCCGACCAGGGTGTCCGGGAAGGCCACGCCGTCGACCACCTGGACCACGGGGCTCATGCGTTCGAGGTTAATCTGGTGCAGGATGCCGTTCCCCGGCGGGATCACGTCGACGTTCCGGAAGGCCTTCTTGGTCCAGTTGATGAAGTCGAAGCGGTCTTCGTTGCGGCGGTCCTCGATGGCGCGGTTTTTATCGAACGCCTGCGGATCGAAGCCGCCGCATTCGACCGCCAGCGAGTGGTCGACCACCAGCTGGGTCGGCACTACCGGATTGACCAGGGCGGGATTACCGCCCTGCTGGGCGATGGCGTCGCGCAGGCCGGCCAGGTCGACCAGCGCGGTCTGGCCCAGGATGTCGTGGCAGACCACGCGCGCCGGGAACCAGGGGAAATCGAGATCGCGCTTGCGCTCGATGAGCTGCTTCAAGGACGGCGCCAGGGCCTGCGGTTCGCAGCGGCGCACCAGGTTCTCGGCCAGCACGCGCGAGGTGTACGGCAGGCCGTCCCAGGCGCCCGGCTGGATCTCTTCGACCGCGGCCTTGGCGTCGAAGTAGTGCAGATTGGTCCCGTGCAGGGGTTTGCGGTATTGGCTGTTCATGATGTCGGTGAATCCAGAAATAATTGGCGGTGCTGCTTGGCGTCGTAGCGCCCTTCGTGCAGGAAAGCGTCCGGCTCCAGGCCGAAGGGCCGCTTTGCCCCGTCGTTCCCGCGAAGGCGGGAACCCAGGTTCTGCGTACGCTGCCGACTGCTCGGCAAACTTGGGTCCCCGCCTGCGCGGGGACGACGTTCAAGCGCCGCGGGCCCGCTCGTTTACTTGCGCTCCGCCAGCGGCACGAACTTCAGATCCTCCGGACCGACGTAGTTGGCGCTCGGACGGATGATCTTGTTGTCGATACGCTGCTCGACGATATGCGCCGACCAGCCCGAGGTGCGCGCGATCACGAACAGCGGCGTGAACATCGCGGTCGGCACGCCCATCATGTGGTAGGAGACCGCCGAGAACCAGTCCAGGTTCGGGAACATCTTCTTCACTTCCCACATGACCGATTCCAGGCGCTCGGCGATGTCGAACATCTTCATCGAGCCGGCGCTGGCCGACAGATGACGCGCGACTTCCTTGATCACCTTGTTGCGCGGGTCCGAGATCGTGTACACCGGGTGGCCGAAACCGATCACGACTTCCTTGTTGGCGACGCGGTTGCGGATGTCGGCTTCGGCTTCGTCCGGGTTTTCGTAGCGCTTCTGGATCTCGAAGGCGACTTCGTTGGCGCCGCCGTGCTTCGGACCGCGCAGCGCGCCGATCGCGCCGGTGATGGCCGAGTAGATGTCGGAGCCGGTGCCGGCGATCACGCGGCCGGTGAAGGTCGAGGCGTTGAACTCGTGCTCGGCGTACAGGATCAGCGAGGTGTGCATGGCCTTGACCCACTCGTCGGACGGCTTGAAGCCGTGCAGCAGGTGCAGGAAGTGGCCGCCGATCGAATCGTCGTCGGTCTCGACCTCGATGCGCTTGCCGTTATGGCTGAAGTGGTACCAGTACAGCAGCATCGAACCCAGCGACGCCATCAGGCGGTCGGCGATGTCGCGCGCGCCCGGGATGTTGTGGTCGTCCTTTTCCGGCAGCGTGCAGCCCAGCACCGAGACGCCGGTGCGCATCACGTCCATCGGGTGCGAGGCGGCCGGCAGCGCTTCGAGCGCGCTCTTCACCGCCTGCGGCAGGCCGCGCAGCATCTTCAGCTTGGCCTTGTAGCCGCGCAGTTCGGCTTCGTTCGGCAGCTTGCCGTGCACCAGCAGGTAGGCGATCTCTTCGAATTCCGAGGTGTCGGCCACGTCCAGGATGTCGTAGCCGCGGTAATGCAAGTCGTTGCCGGAACGGCCCACCGAGCACAGCGCGGTGTTGCCGGCGGCGACGCCGGACAGGGCGACGGATTTCTTCGGCTTGAAGGTCGGGGTGTCGGTTGCGGTGGTTTGATCGGTCATATCGATAGTCTCCGTAGACGGTTATTTGGTTTTGTTCTGGGCAAACAGCGCATCCAGCTTCTGCTCGAAGCTGTGGTAGTCGATGCGGTCGTAGAGTTCGGCGCGGGTCTGCATGGTGTCGACCACGTTCTTCTGGGTGCCGTCGCGGCGGATCGCCTGGTAGACGTTCTCGGCGGCCTTGTTCATGGCGCGGAAGGCGGACAGCGGGTAGAGCACGATGTCGACGTCGGCGCCGGCCAGCTCGTCGACCGTGAACAGCGGGGTCGAACCGAACTCGGTGATGTTGGCCAGGATCGGCACCTTGACGGCCTTCTTGAACTGGGCGTACATCTCGAGGCTGGTGATCGCTTCCGGGAAGATCATGTCGGCGCCGGCTTCGACGCAGGCGACGGCGCGCTCCACCGCCTTGTCGAGACCTTCGACGGCCAGCGCGTCGGTGCGCGCCATGATCACGAAGTTGTCGTCGGTGCGGGCATCGACGGCGGCCTTCACGCGGTCGACCATCTCGCCCTGGCTGACGATTTCCTTGCCCGGACGGTGGCCGCAGCGCTTGGCGCCGACCTGGTCTTCGATGTGGCAGGCGCCGGCGCCGGCCTTGATCAGCGAGCGCACGGTGCGGGCGACGTTGAAGGCGGACGAGCCGAAGCCGGTGTCGATGTCGACCAGCAGCGGCAGGTCGCAGACGTCGGTGATGCGGCGCACGTCGATCAGCACGTCTTCCAGGCCCGAGATGCCGAGGTCCGGCAGGCCCAGCGAGCCCGCGGCCACGCCGCCGCCCGACAGGTAGATCGCGCGGTAGCCGGCGCGCTTGGCCAGCAGGGCGTGGTTGGCGTTGATCGCGCCGATCACCTGCAGCGGATGTTCTTCCTGCACGGCCTGGCGGAATTTGGCGCCTGCGGAGAATTGGCTCATGTTGCTTGTCCTTTCTTGGTTCAGTCAGCGGATACCGGCACATAAATGCAAGCGCCGTGCCAGCCGCCATCCGGGGTCGCCCTGCCCTGTTTTCAAGGACTTGCGGCGGCGCCCTGCCATTTGCGGGCGTTTCATGTTTCACCCATGTTTCATTATGAAACAAATGGCGATCCACAGCACGCCTTTCGCTAGTACACCTGGTTCGCCGGCGTAGCGGCCGCTGCGCTGTTCTCTTTTTGACAACAGCAACGAACAGGATGAATGGGCGACATGCATCATGCGGCCGTGGCTACCGCGCACTGAAGGCATGAAAAAGCCCGCACATGGCGGGCTTGGCGAACCCGGGGCCGCGGCCCCGGTTTTCTTCATGCGATCAGTGCGCCGACGCCGCGGCAGCCCCGATACCCGTCTCCGAACGCACTTCCTGCGCCTCGAAGCCGGCCATGTCGATGGCCGCGCGCTTGCTCTTGTCGGTGACCGAGAACAGCCACACGCCGACGAAGCCGACGATCATCGAGAACAGGGCCGGCGACGTGTACGGGAAGATTTCCTTCGCGTTGTGGAAGACGTCGACCCACACCGACTTCGACAGCACGGTCAGGACCACGGCGGTGGTCAGGCCGAGGAAGCCGCCGACGGTGGCGCCGCGGGTGGTGCACTTGCTCCACAGGACCGACATGAACAGCACCGGGAAGTTGGCCGAGGCGGCGATCGCGAAGGCCAGCGACACCATGAAGGCGACGTTGACGGTCTCGAACACGTAGCCCAGCGCCACGGCGATGATGCCGAGGATGATGGTGGTGATCTTCGAGACGCGCAGTTCGCTGCCCGGGGCCGGCTGGCCTTTCTTGATGACGGTGGCGTAGATGTCGTGCGAGACGGCCGATGCGCCCGACAGGGTCAGGCCGGCCACGACGGCCAGGATGGTGGCGAAGGCCACGGCCGAGATGAAGCCGAGGAAGACGTCGCCGCCGACGGCGCTGGCCAGGTGCACGGCCGCCATGTTGTTACCGCCCAGGAGCTTGCCCGCCGCATCCTTGAAGCCCGGGTTGGTACCGACCAGCACGATCGCGCCGAAGCCGATGATGAATGTCAGGATGTAGAAGTAGCCGATCCAGGTGGTGGCCCACAGCACCGACTTGCGCGCTTCCTTGGCGCTCGGGACGGTGAAGAAGCGCATCAGGATGTGCGGCAGGCCGGCGGTGCCGAACATCAGCGCCATGCCGAAGGAGATGCCGGAGATCGGGTCCTTGATGAAGTTACCCGGGCCCATGATCGAGTCCTTCTTGCTGTGCACTTCGACGGCCTTGGCGAACAGCTGTTCCGGGCTGAAGTTGTACATGGCCAGCACCGAGAACGCCATGAAGGAAGCGCCCGCCAGCAGCATCACGGCCTTGATGATCTGCACCCAGGTGGTGGCGGTCATGCCGCCGAACAGCACGTAGACCATCATCAGGATACCGACCAGCACCACGGCGATGCTGTAGTCCAGGCCGAACAGCAGCTTGACCAGCTGGCCGGCGCCGACCATCTGCGCGATCAGGTAGAACAGCACGGTGACCAGGGTGCCGGACGCCGCGAACATGCGCACCGGCTTCTGCGCGAAGCGGTAGGCGGCGACGTCGGCGAAGGTGAAGCGGCCCAGGTTGCGCAGGCGCTCGGCCATCAGGAAGGTGATGACGGGCCAGCCGACCAGGAAGCCGATCGCGTAGATCAGGCCATCGAAGCCGTTGGCGAACACCGCGGCCGTGATGCCGAGGAAGCTTGCCGCCGACATGAAGTCGCCGGCGATGGCCAGGCCGTTCTGGAAGCCGGTGATGCCGCCGCCGGCGGTGTAGAAGTCGGAGGCCGAGCGGGTGCGCTTGGCGGCCCACTTGGTGATGAACAGGGTCAGGACCACGAACACCGCGAACATGATGATCGCGGTCCAGTTGGTGGCCTGCTTGGTGGCCTGGCCGAGGTCGGGCGCGGCCATGGCGGCGCCGGTGGCGGCCAGCAGGGCTGCCGCGGAAAGCGTACGGATCGTGTTCTTCATGCGCGCTTCCTCGCTGCTTCGGTGGTCTGGGCGGTCTGGGCCGACGATGCCGGCTGGGCGGCGTTGCGCTGGATGGCGTCGGTCAGGGCGTCGAACTCGCTGTTCGCGCGGCGCACGTAGATGCCGGTGACGAGCACCGTGAACAGGATCACGAACAGGCCGAGGGGCACGCCCCAGGACATCACGCCGGCGCCGATGCGCGAACCCATGAATTCCTTGTCGAAGGCGTTCAGGCAGGTGAAGCCGTAATACACGATCATCACGGCCCAGGTCAGCATCCAGCCGTAGCGGGAGCGGGTCTTGACCAGCTTCTGGTAATTCGGGTCGCTCTTGACCCGTTGTACAACGTCTTGGTCCACTTTTTGTCTCCAATAGTTCTAGTCGTGCCTTTTTGCTACAGGCTGGGGTCGATCCTATGTGGCTTGCCTTACCCGATGCTTACGGCTGGCCAGGAAATCAACCGGCCGGTCAGATGTTTCACACTGAAACACCGGGTGCAATTTGCACTACACTTGCAACATGAGTCATCCCCCACGCATCCCGAACAACAATCCGCACGACGGCGCCGACAAGCCGGTGATCTGGACCGTCTCGGTCTCGCGCCTGTCCGACCTGTTCCGCGACATCACCCTCGAATACGACCACCTGGCCCAGATCGAGCCCCTGCACCTGGGCTTCGACGACGCCGCGCGCCGCATCCGCGAGCGCATGGCGCTCGAGCACTGCGACGTCGTGATCGCGGCCGGCTCGAACGCCGCCTACCTGAAGGGGCGCGTATCGGTGCCGGTGGTGGTGGCCAGGGCCAGCGGCGCCGACGTGATGCAGGCGCTGGCGCGGGCGCGCCGGCTGTCGCCGCGCATCGCGGTGATCAGCTACCAGCAGCCGATGCCGGAGCTGGCCGAATTCACCGCCACCTTCGGCCTCGCCATCTTTCAACGCACCTATGTGACCGAGGAAGACGCGCGCGCCGCCATCGCCGAACTGAAGGCGGACGGGGTCGAGGTGATCGTCGGCGCCGGCCTGATCACCGACCTGGCCGAGGAAGCCGGCCTGAAGGCGGTGTTCGTGTACTCGGCGGCCTCGATCCGCCAGGCCTTCGACGATGCGCTCGAGACGGCGCGCCTGACGCGCCTGCAGGCGGGCCGCGGACGGCGCGGCAGCCCGGACCCGCGGCGCGCCCGGCGCGGCCTGAACGACCTGCGCGGCGAGTCCGCCGCGATGGAGCGGCTGCGCCAGACCGTGGTCCTGTATGCGCGCTCGAAAGCGACGGTGCTGATCCAGGGCGAGACCGGCAGCGGCAAGGAGCTGGTGGCCCAGGCCATCCACCGCGAAGGCCCGCGCGGCGGCGCGAACCGCCCTTTCGTCGCCGTCAACTGCGGTGCGATCGCCGAGTCGCTGCTGGAGTCGGAACTGTTCGGCCACGAGGAAGGCGCCTTCACCGGCGCGCGGCGCGGCGGCCATGCCGGCCTGTTCGAAGCGGCGAACGGCGGCACTCTCTTCCTCGACGAGATCGGCGAGATGCCGCTGGCGCTGCAGACGCGCCTGCTGCGCGTACTGGAAGAACGCGAAGTGATGCGGGTCGGCGGCACGCGTCCGGTGCCGATCGACGTGCGGGTGATCAGCGCCACCCACTGCGCCCCTCGCGCACCCGCGCATCGAGGTCGCAGTGGGTGGC
>CAJYXO010000231.1 GCA_913778765.1 uncultured Massilia sp.
AGTCGGTGCGCAGGCATGTGCGTACTGGCTGAACAGGCCCGCAGTCAGGTGCAGGATCGTCGTGCCGCCATCCGCCAGGGTCGCGTTCAGGGCGGCCGGGTCCAGCAATACCGTCTGTGGGATCACCAGCAGGCGCGCGCCATGCAGGAGCGTCGCCCAGATTTCCCAGGCCGAGGCGTCGAACGCCGGGTTCGCGCAGTGGGCGACGCAATCGTCTTCGGTGACCGGCGCGTAGGTGTTGCCGACCACGAGCCGCAGGACTTGACGGTGCTCGATCATCGTCCCCTTGGGGAGCCCGGTCGAACCGGAGGTGTAGATGACATAGGCCAGGTGACCGGCGCGGAGCCCGATCGCCGCCGAATCCGGGTTGGAATCCGGCAGCGCCGCGATGGCGGCCGGATCGTCGATCGGCAGTGTCGGCAGCGACGCATCGAAGCGCCCGCGCAGCGAACATGTGGTCAACAAGACCAGCGGCGTACTGTCGGACAGCATGTATGCCAGGCGCTCGTCCGGATAGCCCGGATCGAGGGGGACGTAGGCGCCACCGGCCTTCAGCACCGCCAGCATGGCGATCACGAGGTCGGCGCCGCGCTCGGCGCAGAGCGCCACGCGCGTGTCGGGACGCACCCCGCGCGCAATCAGGCAATGCGCCAGCCGATTGGCACGCTCGTTCAGCGCGGCGTAGCTGAGCTGCCGGTCTCCATAGACGAGGGCCGGTGCATGCGGGCGCCGTGCCGCCTGTTCCTCGAACAGCTGGTGCACCAGGCGGTCGCGCGGATAGTCGGTGGCGGTGTCGTTGAAGTCCGCCAGCAGCTGGCGCCGCTCGCGCTCGCCCAGCAAGGGCAGGCGGGCGACCTGCTGTCCGTCATCCTCGGCCATGGCGGCCAGTATGCGCAGGTAGGCCGCGATCGTGCGCTCGATGCTGGCGCGGTCGAACAGGCTGGTCGCGTATTCGACTTCGCCGTGGATGCCGGCGTCCGACTCGGCCAGGCCGACGGCCAGGTCGAACTGGGTCGTCGAGTGGGGCGTGGGCATCGCGCCGATGTCGAGTCCGGGCAGGCCCACGGCTTCGTCGACCGGCGTGTTATTCAGGCCGAACATCACCTGGAACACGGGGTTGTAGCTCAGGCTGCGCGGCGGCTGGATCGCCTCGACCACGCGTTCGAAGGGCAGGTCCTGGTTGGTGTAGGCGGCCAGCGCGGTATCGCGGACCTGGCCGAGCAGGGCCGCGACGCTGAGATCGTCGCTGAATCGGAAGCGCAGCGCCAGCGTGTTGACGAAGAAGCCGATCAGGGGCTCGGTCTCGGCGCGGCGGCGGTTCGCCACCGGCATGCCGATCACGATGTCGTCCTGGCCGCTCAGGCGGGCCATCAGGATCGACCAGCCTGCCAGGAGGGTCATGAACAGGGTCGCGCCGTGGCGCTCGCCGAGCGCACGCAAGGGCGCGAGCAGATGTTCGGGAATCGAGAGCGGCGCGGTCGCCCCGACGTAGCTTTGCTGGAGCGGTCGCGGACGGTCGGTCGGCAACTCGAGCAGTGCCGGCGCGCCGCCCAGGTGCCCGGTCCAGAAATCCAGCTGGCCTTGCAGCACCTCGCCCTGCAGCCAGGCGCGCTGCCACGCAGCATAATCGGCATAGTGGACGGCGAGCGCGGGCAAGGGGTCGGCTCGGCCCTGGCTGAATGCACCGTAGAGTGCGCACAGTTCACGCACCAGCACCCCGATCGACCACCCGTCAGACACGATGTGATGCTGGGTCACCAGCAGGACATGCTCGTCATCGGACAGGCGCAGCAGGCGGCCGCGGATCAAGGGCCCGGCCCCGAGGTCGAACGGGGCGCTGAATTCGTCCTGGCTGAAACGCTCCAGCGCGGCCTGCTGCTCGTGGCCGGCAAGCGCGCCCAGGTCGTGCTCGACCAGGCTGAAGCCGCAGTCCGGTGCGCCGATCGACAAGGCCACATCGCCGTCGGCACGCACGAAGACCGTGCGCAGGTTTTCATGGCGGGCGATCACCCGGGCGAACGAGGCGCGCAGCGCCGCGACGTCGAGCTCGCCGCGCAGCCTGAGCGCCGCCGGAATGTGATAAGCCGCGCCGGCGGCGTGGTCGAGCTGGTCGAGGAACCACAGGCGCTGCTGGGCCCACGATAGCGCAAGCACCTGGTCGCGGCCCACGGGCACGACCGGCGGCACCGTGCTGGCGGCGGCGGTTCGCACGACCTCGCTCATCTCGGCCAGCGTCGCGGAGGTGAACAGGACGTGCAGGCCGATATCGACGCCGAACTGCTGGCGCAGCCTGGAGGTCAGCCTTACCGCCATCAGCGAATGACCGCCGAGGTGGAAAAAGTGGTCGTGCCGGCCGACCTGGCGGCGGCCCAGGAGATCGCACCAGATGGCAGCCAGCGCGTGTTCGACCTCGTCCTGCGGCGCCTCGTCGTCGCGGCGCGCCGCGGCGTCCTGTTCGGGCGCCGGCAGTGCGTTGCGATCCAGCTTGCCGTTCGGCGTGAGCGGAAGCGCGTCCAGCACCACGAAGGCCGCCGGCAGCATGTAGTCCGGCAGCGTGGCGCCGAGCTGGGCCTGCCAGTCCGCGTGGTCGGCCGGTTCCGACCGGTCGGCGACGACATAGGCGACCAGGCGCTTGTCGCCGGGCTGGTCTTCGCGGGCCAGCACGGCCGCTTCGCGCACGCCGGCGCAGGCAGCCAGGCGCGCCTCGATCTCGCCCAGCTCGATGCGGAAACCGCGCAGCTTGACCTGGAAGTCGTTGCGGCCGAGGTAGTCGAGGCTGCCGTCGGCGCGCATGCGGGCCAGGTCGCCG
>CAJYXO010000232.1 GCA_913778765.1 uncultured Massilia sp.
TGTACTGCAGCGTGCCGTCGGTCCTGGCGACGGTGGCGACCTTCGGCGAGGCACCACCCGCCTCGGTCATCGTGTAATCGTTGACATCGCCCAGCGCATCGGTGACGCGAGTGCCGGCAGCCGAGTACGCCAGGGTGATGCCGTCGATACCGCCGGCGTGCTGGCTGGAGATCGCACGGCTAGCCTCGTCGTAGGCGAAGGTGCTGAAGCGCTGACCGTCTTCGCCGGTAAATCCGGTCAGATTTTCAGGAAAGCGAGGGTCCTCATAGTGGTAGAGCTTTTGGGTCCCGTCCGGGTATGTGGCGGTTTCCACCTGGCCACGTTGAGTATACGTATAGGTAACCAATGGCATGCCGAAGGTAGTAATCGTTCCGATCAACGCCCCACTTGTCGCTGACAGGTAGTGGAAATCGAGTGTACGACCACTGCTATGTAGGATCGTGGTCAAGCGACCCAGATCGTCATAGTCGTAGTGCAGAAATGTACCGTCCCGGTTTTCCCGTTCAAGAAGCTTGCCATCAGCATCGAAGATCAGCACGGCATCTCTGCGGTAAAGCTTCCATGATGTGCCGTCGGCGATAAGCCGGTCGCCGCCATTGTCCGAAGCGAAATACCCATCGCCGACCTGGTGATATCGGGTATGGAAGCCCCCACCATCGATCAATCCTATGCTGTCGGCGCCAATTGCAAGCCTGATCGCGTGCGAGTGCGTCCAGCCATAGCCGAAGCCACCAGTGTCATTCGAGATGCCCGAGTGGTAGTGCCGTTCAAGCGCAATCCAACCAAGATCGAAATCCGGGGCAACTTCATACTTGTCACCGGTCTTGGTATCGCATGGATTGCCCTCGTAGCCGCAACCGCGTTCAAGGGTCTTGGTGACGACAAATGCGATGGCGTATTCGTTGACGCACGCCTGGTACTTGTCGCGCCAAGACATCAGCTTTTCAACCGGGCACTCGGTCCTGCGATGGCGGACAAGCTCCATCTGCTCGCTTTTAGGTACGCACTCGTCGGCACCGAAATAGTTATAGTCGAGCCTGTAGGTCTTCTCTCCCCACTCGCCACCATCGTTGCCATCGGTGCGTGTGTCCTGCCATCCTCCCAAAAGCGTAATTTTCGCCGTCGCCGGACAAGGGCTGTTACTTTCGTTTGCTATTTGCTCAAGCGACCGTATCGCCTCCTCTTCAGTTGAGTATTCCTGATCACCGACATACATCCACTCCGGATCCGTCGGTAACTCCTTACCGTTCCAGTATGTGATCTTGACGTCGCCGTTCTCCAGGATTTCTTGGCTCTTTATCTGATCGGCGTATTTGTAGAATTCGGGAACGTATGCATCGGGAGGCGGCAAGTCCTTGATGGCGGCCGCAGCCTGCTCTTGCGTCGTGTACTGGCCATGACTTGCCCCGTCGGAATCGACCAGCGTCCATGTCCGCTTGCTTTCTTCTGCCTGCGCCACATTGACCAGCCCTGCTGCCAACGGCATGAGGAGGCATAGGCGTGCTAGCCACGTCCGCGGTCCTTTGACGGTGGCCTGAATATGGCAGTTTCCTTTCTGGTGCATTTCTTATCCCTAAGTGAGGTGGCACCTGCGCGCGGCAACGTGCAACTTCTTTTCGCGCACGCTTCCGTGCGCGGCCAATGTCACTACTGGAGTGGCAGATCACCTGCCGAGCGGATTGCTCCCTTCCCATTCACCGCCGCGCCGCGGCGGCTTGCGTCCAACGCTCTCGCGAAATGGAAACCTATCACAGATAAATTTGTCAACTAATGACTAAGTCGTGGCCATTCCATGTCAGCAAGGTGACTCAAACGCGAAGGCGTGGCTCTTACCTTTAAACGGGTATGCAGTCGCTGTCCACATCGCTCGGAGGTGCGACTGCGTGGCTCTCGGGTGTGGACCAGGGATGTTAGAGTTTCAATGTCATCTGCCGCCTCATTACGCTGTTCAAGCCATGCCCGAACTCCCCGAAGTCGAAACCACCCGGCGCGGCCTGGAGCCGCATCTGTCGGGGCGGCGCATCCATGGGGTGATCCTGCGTCGGCCGGATCTGCGCTGGCCGATTCCGCCTGACGTGGCGGAGCGGCTGCCCGGGCAGCGCATCGACGGCATTCGCCGGCGGGCCAAGTATCTGTTGCTGGACACCGCGGTCGGCAGTGCGCTGCTGCATCTGGGCATGTCCGGCAGTTTGCGCGTGCTGCCGGGCGACACGCCGCCGCGGGCGCACGATCACGTCGACATCAGCCTGGAAGACGGGCGCGTGCTGCGCTTCAACGATCCGCGTCGGTTCGGTTGCCTGCTGTGGCAGGCGCCGGGCGAGATCCATCCGCTGCTCGCCGAACTGGGGCCGGAGCCGCTGTCCGATGCGTTCGACGGCGATCATCTGTTCCGGCTCAGCCGCGGCCGCACCGCGCCGGTCAAGACCTTCCTGATGGATCAGCGCATCGTGGTCGGGGTGGGCAACATCTACGCGGCCGAGAGCCTGTTCCAGGCCGGCATCAGTCCGCTGCGCGAGGCGGGCGAGGTCTCGCGCGCCCGCTATGCGCGCCTGGCCGAGGCGGCCAAGGCGATCCTGGGCTATGCGATCCAGCGCGGCGGCACGACCTTGCGCGATTTCATCAGCCCGGACGGGGCGCCGGGCTACTTCGAGCAGGAGCTGTCGGTCTACGGCCGCGAGGGCGAGGCCTGCAAGCGTTGCGGACGCACGCTGCGCCACGCCAGCATCGGCCAACGCGCCAGCGTCTGGTGTGGCCACTGCCAGCGCTGAGCAACGAACGCGATCGCGCTGCACGCACCGGCGAAGGCGGTCCGGGGCCCGCAGGGACACCGGCAGCACCGCGCTTCTTGCAGCGTCTCGGCACGATGGGCCGTCGCGACCGCGAACGCGCTTCAGCCGCGACGGGCCTTGCCGGTAACGCGTCGGCTCAAGCGCACATGTCGCTGGGCTTTTCAGCGGGCCTTGTCGCGTCGTTAGCGGCTCCCGAAGGCGCCTTGCCCACTCGGGCATCGCGACGCCGATGTGGTCGGGTCGGCAAAGCGTGTCTCCCGGGCCTGCCGGCCCACTCCTGCACGTCTGCGCCCGGGACGCACTCCCACGGACACCATCACCGCCACCTTCGGCGCCGCTTGTCTATGATGGGCGTCCTTTTCCGTTTCGATCCCGGCCATGCAACGACGCGATTTCCTCAAGAACGCTGCCGCCGCCTTTGCCGCCATGGGCTTGCCAGCGATGCCGATGCTCGGCCAGGCGGCCCCTGCGGTGGGCCTGCGCCGCCTGGGCAAGCCGCAGCCGTTCGACTACGCCTGGCTCAAGGGCCACGCACGGGCCATGGCCAACGCGCCGTACCAGAGCCACAAGCGGGTGCTGCCGGCGCCGGTGGAGGGATTGACCTGGGACCAGTACCAGTCGATCCGCTACCGCCAGGACCATGCGTTGTGGGCGGCCGAGCAGGGCCCGAAGTTCCAGGCCAAGTTCTTCCACCTGGGGTTGTACTTCAAGACGCCGGTGCACATGTTCGACCTGGTCGACGGGCAGGCGCAGGAACTGGCCTACGACAGCGCGGC
>CAJYXO010000233.1 GCA_913778765.1 uncultured Massilia sp.
TGGGCGCCGGCCACGCCGGGATGCGTACAACGCCGACGCTTCGCGGGCCGATGCATCCTCCCGTCACAATGTTATAAGTTATCCATGTTGCGTGCCGTTGTTGCAAGACGAAGCCAATCCCTGTCACGTCAAAACATGATAACGAAGAGAGAGAATACGCCGCCCGGGACAGCGGTCGAGGTCCTGGTGGTCGAAGACAGCCCGACCCAGGCCCAGCACCTGGCGCGCCTGCTGGGCGCGGAACCGGGCTGGCGGGTGCGGATCGCCGGCGACGGTTCGGCCGCGCTGGCCGAGGTGGCGCGCCTGCGCCCGCAGCTGGTCATCAGCGACATCGCGATGCCGGGCATGGACGGCTTCACGCTGTGCCGTACGCTGAAGGACGATCCGATCCGCGCCGACATCCCGGTGGTGCTGCTGACCCGCCTGGCCAGCCTGAACGACATCGTGCAGGCGCTGGAGTCGGGCGCCGACAGCTTCGTGCGCAAGCCCTATGACGGCGCCCAGCTGCGCGAGCGCCTGCGCCGCATCCTGCAGGATTGCGCGCTGGGGGCGCCCGACCGTCCGCTCGAATTCATGGCCGCCGAACGGCGCCAGATCTACGAACTGCTGAAGGCGACCCACGCCCAGGCGCTGCGCATGAACGCCGAACTGGCCGCGCAGCGCGGCGTGCTGGAGCGCTCCTGCCGTTCGCTGGCGATCCTGCACGGCATGGCGGCGGCCCTCAACGAAGCGGTCGGCGACCAGGCGGTGGCCGAAGCCGCGCTGTCGCACCTTCTGGCGCTGCCGGGACTGGCGGGCGCCGCGGTCGCCGCGATCGGCGCCGAAGGCGGGCTGCGGCCGCTGGCCGCGCGCGGCATCCCGTTCGTGCTGCCGTCCGGCGTGGCGACGCTGCGGCTGCCGCTGTACGCGCAGGGACGCCAGGTCGGGGTGCTGGACCTGCTGCAGAACAGCCTGGGACTGGGCGAGGACGAACGCTCGCTGCTCGACAGCGCCGCCAGCCAGCTCGGCTCCGCGCTCGAGCGCGCGCGCCTGTACGGCTGCCTGGAGACGCTGGTGGTCGAGCGCACCGAGCTGCTGCGCTCGGAGCGCAACCGTCTGTCGGCCGTGGTCGACACCGCCGGCGCGCTGGTGCTGCTGGCGGCGCCCAACGGCCAGGTCGTGATGTTCAACCGCGCCTGCGAGGAGGCGCTGGGCTGGAAGGCGCCGGATGCGATCGGGCGGCCGTGCTGGGACGTGGTGCGGCGCGTCGACGACGAGATGGCGGTGCGGCGCGTGTTCCAGGATCTCGGCAACCTGGCGGACCGGGCCCGCATCCAGGGCGAATGGCACACGCGCGACGGCCGCCGGCGCTCGATCATCTGGACCACGACCCTGCTGCGGCGCGACGACGGGACCGTCGAATACGTGCTGGGCACGGGCATCGACGCCACCGAGCTGCGCGGCGCCGAAGAACGCCTGCGCTACGTCAGCAACTTCGACACGCTCACCGGCCTGCCCAACCGGATGCTGCTGCGCGACCGCCTGCGCCAGATGAAGGCGCAGGCCCAGGGCGCGGGCCAGGTGCTGGGCTTCATGCTGCTGCGCCTGGGCCGCATGCCGCTGATCCGCGAAGCGCTCGGCCCGGCCGCCGAACAGGCGCTGGTCCAGGAGGCGGCGGAGCGCCTGCGCGAAGCGGCCGGCCAGGACGCGGTGGGGCGCTTCTCGGAGGGCTGCTTCGCGGTGGCGGCGCTGCGCGCCTCGCCGGTCGACCTGGCCCTGTGCGCGCGCCGCCTGCTGGCGGCGGTCGGCAGGCCGTATGGCTGGGAGGGCGAAGAGCTGCACCTCGATCCCTCGGTCGGGATCGCGGTCTATCCGAACGACGGCATGGTCTACGACGTGCTGGTGCAGGGCGCCGAGGCGGCGTTGCGCCAGGCCGGCGACGGCGTCGGCCAGCGCTACGCCTTCTACCGTCCGGAACTGAACCAGGGCGCGAACGACCGCTTCAAGCTCGAAAGCGCGCTGCGCCGCGCGCTCGACCGCGAGGAGCTGGAGCTGTATTACCAGCCGCAGGTCGACGTCGCGAGCGGCCGCATCGCCGCGGCCGAGGCGCTGCTGCGCTGGCGCCATCCGGAGCGCGGCCTGGTGCCGCCGGGCGTCTTCATCGGCCTGGCCGAAGAGACCGGCCTGATCCTGCCGATCGGCGACTGGGTGCTGCAGGCCGCCTGCGCCCAGCTGCGCCTGTGGCGCGATGCCGGCCTGCCGGTGGTGCCGGTGTCGGTCAACCTGTCCGCGCTGCAGTTCGACGACCGCATCGTCGGCACCGTCGGCCGCGTGCTGGCCGACTGCGGGATCGAGCCGCAGCTGCTGGAACTGGAGCTGACCGAGAGCGCGTCGATGGCGGACGCCGACAAGAGCTGCGCGCTGCTGGCCCAGCTGAAGGCGATGGGCATCAGCCTGGCGATCGACGATTTCGGCACCGGTTTCTCGAACCTGAGCTACCTGAAGCGCTTCGCGGTCGACAAGCTGAAGCTCGACCGCTCCTTCATCGCCGACCTGCTCGACAGCAGCGACGACCAGGCGATCGCGCGCTCCGTGATCACGATGGCCCAGGGCCTGCGCCTGCAGGTGGTGGCGGAGGGCGTGGAGACGGCCGGCCAGCTAACCATGCTGGCCGAGCATGGCTGCGACCTGGTGCAGGGCTATTACTGCAGCAAGCCGGTGCCGGCCGCGGAATTCGGACGCATGCTGCGCGAAGGCGCCGCACTGGCGCCGGCAGCGCGCCGTCCCCGGCCAGCCGGCGCGCCTGCGCCGGCGCAGGCGCCGACTCAGGTCCCGATATAGGCGATCTTGAAGGCGAACAGCGCGGCGATCACCCACACGATCGGCTTCACCTCGCGCGCGCGGCCGGTGGTGAGCTTGAGCGCCGCATAGGTGATGAAGCCGAACGCGATGCCTTCCGCGATCGAGTAGGTGAAGGGGATCACCAGCGCGGTGATCGCCGCCGGGATGGCTTCGGTGGTGTCGCCCCATTCGATGTCGCCGAGGTCGCGCAGCATCAGGCAGGCGACGAACAGCAGCGCCGGCGCGGTGGCGTAGGGCGGCACCACGCCGGCCAGCGGCGCGATGAACAGGCAGGCCAGGAACAGCACCGCCACCGTGAGCGCGGTCAGGCCGGTGCGGCCGCCGGCCTGCACGCCGGACGCCGATTCGATGTAGGCGGTGGTGCTGGA
>CAJYXO010000234.1 GCA_913778765.1 uncultured Massilia sp.
CGGGTACGCTCACCCACGCCGGCGAACACGGACAGACCCGAGTGCGCCTTGGCGATGTTGTTGATCAGTTCCATCATGTTGACGGTCTTGCCGACGCCGGCGCCGCCGAACAGGCCGACCTTGCCGCCTTTGGCGAACGGGCAGACCAGGTCGATCACCTTGATGCCGGTTTCCAGCAGATCCTGCGACGGCGACAGCTCGTCGTACACCGGGGCGGTGCGGTGGATCGATGCGGTGGATTCGGCGTTGACCGGACCGCGCTCGTCGATCGGGTTGCCCAGCACGTCCATGATGCGGCCCAGGGTTGCCTGGCCCACCGGCACCATGATCGGCTTGTTGGTGTTCTGGATGGTCATGCCGCGACGCAGGCCTTCCGAGCTGCCCAGCGCAATGGTACGGACGATGCCGTCACCCAGCTGCTGCTGCACTTCGAGGGTCAGTTCGGAGCCTTCCATTTTCAGTGCGTCGTACACTTTCGGCATTGCGTCGCGCGGGAATTCCACGTCGACCACGGCGCCGATACACTGAACGATTTTGCCATCAGCCATGTTCGTTCCTTCAGATATAGTTTTAATTGCGTTACGAGTCGTTTGCGTCGCTTAGGCGCTGATCGCCGCTGCGCCCGACACGATCTCGGAGAGTTCTTTCGTGATCGCTGCCTGGCGGGTCTTGTTGTAGACCAGCTTCAGCTCGCCGATGACGTTGCCCGCGTTGTCGGTTGCCGCCTTCATTGCCACCATGCGCGCCGACTGCTCGGACGCCAGGTTCTCGGCCACCGCCTGGTAGATCAGCGCCTCGACGTAGCGCACCAGCAGCTCGTCGATCACCACCTGCGCGTCCGGCTCGTAGATGTAATCCCAAGCGTGGGTGCCGGCGTCGGCTTCCAGCGCCTTGGCCGGCAGCGGGAGCAGTTGCTCGACCGCCGGTTCCTGGCGCATGGTGTTGATGAACTTGGTGTAGCACAGGTACACCGCGTCCAGCTGACCATCCTGGTAAGCGTCGAGCATGACCTTGATCGGGCCGATCAGCTTTTCCAGGTGCGGGGTGTCGCCGATGCCGGCGACGCTCGAAACGACCTTCACGCCGATACGGCTGAGGAAGCCCAGACCTTTATTGCCGATTGCAACGACTTCAATGCGATTGCCCGCGGCTTCCAGCTCGCGGGTCTTCTGCGTCACCTGGCGCAGCACGTTGGTGTTCATGCCGCCGCACAGACCCTTGTCGGTCGTGACGACGATGAAGCCGACGGCTTTCGCCTTCGCGGTCTTGGCATTCGCCATGAACGCGTGGGTGTACTCCGGGTTCGCAGTGGCGAGGTTGGCCGTGATGTTGCGGACCTTCTCGCTGTAGGGACGGGCGGCGCGCATCCGGTCCTGCGCCTTGCGCATCTTGGACGCGGCGACCATTTCCATCGCCTTGGTGATCTTCTTCGTATTTTCTACGCTCTTGATCTTGCCACGTATCTCTTTGCCTGCTGCCATGAGCCCTTACTCCTTATAGGGACCGGGTTGCCCCGGTCCCGCATTCCATCAGAAAGCCGTGCTTAGAACGACTTCTTGAAATCGGCGATGGCGGCGGCCAGCGCAGCTTCGCCGTCCTTGTCCAGGGCCTTGCTGTCTTCGATCTTCGACAGCAGGGCGCCGTGGCTGGACTTCAGGAAGTTGTGCAGACCGGCTTCGAAGTCCAGCACGCGCTTGACTTCGATATCGTCGAAATAACCCTTGTTGACGGCGAACAGCGAGGCGGCCATCAGCGAGATCGGCAGCGGCGAGTACTGCTTCTGCTTCAGCAGTTCGGTCACGCGCGCACCGCGGTCCAGCTGCTTGCGGGTCGACTCGTCCAGGTCCGATGCGAACTGCGCGAACGCAGCCAGCTCACGGTACTGCGCCAGGTCGGTACGGATACCGCCGGACAGGCTCTTGATGACCTTGGTCTGGGCGGCGCCACCGACGCGCGACACCGAGATACCCGCGTTGATCGCCGGACGGATACCGGCGTTGAACAGCGAGGTTTCCAGGAAGATCTGGCCGTCGGTAATCGAGATGACGTTGGTCGGGACGAACGCCGAGACGTCGCCTGCCTGGGTTTCGATGATCGGCAGTGCGGTCAGCGAACCGGTCTTGCCGGTGACGGCGCCGTTGGTGAAGGCGGACACGTAGTCGGCGTTCACGCGAGCGGCGCGCTCCAGCAGACGGCTGTGCAGGTAGAACACGTCGCCCGGGTAAGCTTCGCGGCCCGGCGGACGGCGCAGCAGCAGCGAGATCTGGCGGTAAGCAACAGCTTGCTTCGACAGGTCGTCGTACACGATCAGCGCGTCTTCGCCGCGGTCGCGGAAGTATTCGCCCATCGCGCAGCCCGAGTAGGCCGAGATGTACTGCATGGCAGCCGATTCCGACGCCGAAGCGGCGACGACGATCGTGTATTCCATCGCGCCGTGCTCTTCCAGCGAGCGCACGATGTTCTTGATGGTCGATGCCTTCTGGCCGATCGCGACGTACACGCAGGTGACGCCCTGGCCCTTCTGGTTGATGATGGCGT
>CAJYXO010000235.1 GCA_913778765.1 uncultured Massilia sp.
TCATCATGACCATGCGCGCGACCCAGAAGAAGATGATGTCGAAGCCGGTCACCAGCACGGACGACGGCAGGAACAGGTCCATGTCCTTGGTCTGTTCCGGCCAGCCCATGGTCGAGAAGGGCACCAGGGCCGAGGAGAACCAGGTGTCGAGCACGTCGTTGTCGCGCTTCAGTTCACCGGCGATGCCCTGCGCCGATGCCTTGGCCTGGGCTTCTTCCTCGGTGCGGGCGACCACGATCTCGCCGTTCGGGCCGTACCAGGCCGGAATGCGGTGGCCCCACCACAGCTGGCGCGAGATGCACCAGTCCTGGATGTTGCCCAGCCACTGGTTGTAGGTGGTGGTCCAGTTTTCGGGCACGAACTGGATCTCGCCGCTCGCGACCTTTTCCAGCGCCACTTCGGTGATCGACTTGCCCGGATTGAAGGTGCCTTCCGGCGCCGGCTTGCTCATCGCGACGAACCACTGGTCGGTCAGCATCGGCTCGATGATGACGCCGGTGCGGTCGCCGCGCGGCACCATCAGCTTGTGCGGCTTGACCTGCTCCAGCAGGCCTTGCGCGTCGAGGTCGGCGACGATCTTCTTGCGCGCGTCGAAGCGGTCCAGGCCGCGGTAGGCTTCCGGCGCGTCGGCGACGATCTTCGCGTCGAGCGTCATGATGCTCGGCATGTCCAGCTTGTGGCGCTGGCCGACGGCGTAGTCGTTGAAGTCGTGGGCCGGGGTGATCTTCACGCAGCCGGTGCCGAAGGCCTTGTCGACGTAGTCGTCGGCGATGATCGGGATCTCGCGGCCGACGAGCGGCAGCCTGATCATCTTGCCGTGCAGGTGGGTATAGCGCTCGTCGGTCGGATCCACGGCCACGGCGACGTCACCGAGCATGGTCTCGGGGCGGGTGGTGGCGACCGTCAGGTGGCCGCTGCCGTCCGCCAGCGGGTAGCGGATGTACCACATCGAACCGTCTTCTTCCTGCGAATCGACTTCGAGGTCGGACACGGCCGTGCCCAGCACCGGGTCCCAGTTGACCAGGCGCTTGCCGCGGTAGATCAGGCCCTGCTCGTACAGGCGCACGAAGACTTCGGCCACGGTTTGCGAACGCGGCTCGTCCATCGTGAAGTATTCGCGGTTCCAGTCGGCGGATGCGCCCAGGCGGCGCATCTGGCCGGTGATGGTGCTGCCCGACTTTTCCTTCCACTCCCAGACCTTCTCGACGAAGGCGTCGCGGCCGAGGTCGTGGCGCGAGATCTTCTGGGCGTCCAGCTGGCGCTCGACCACGATCTGGGTCGCGATGCCGGCGTGGTCGGTGCCCGGGATCCAGGCGGTGTTAAAGCCACGCATGCGGTAGTAGCGCGTCAGGCCATCCATGACGGTCTGGTTGAAGGCGTGGCCCATGTGCAGGGTGCCCGTCACGTTCGGCGGCGGCAGCTGGATGCTGAACGAAGGCTTGTCGGCGTCCATGGTGGCGGCGAAGTAACCGCGCTGTTCCCATTCGTTGCGCCAGAATTGTTCGATGTCGGCTGGCTCGAAAGACTTGGCTAGTTCCATGATGTGGCTGTGATGGCGTTTAATTTGCGGAAACAGCCATTATAGATGACGGGATGTTCCCTGCAATGCCTGCGGCGCCACGGGCTCCCACTCTCCCCGCAGGACGCTGTCGATCTGCGCGAAGGTGGCGGGCTTGGTCAGGTGATGGTCGAAGCCGGCGTTGACCACGCGCGCCCTGGTCGCCTGGTCGTTCCAGCCGGTGAGCGCGGTAATCCTGACCCTTTCCAGGCCATCGATCAGGCGCAGCGCGACGGCGGTTTCGTAGCCGTCCATGATCGGCATGCCGAGGTCGAGGAAGACAAAGGCAGGCAGGAACGCACTGGCGCACACCAGGCCGCGGGCGCCACTGGCGGCGGTGACGACTTCATGGCCGCTCAGTCCGAGCCCGATCGCCATCAGTTCGCGGGCATCGTCGTTGTCGTCGATCAGCAGGATCCGGCAACGCGGCGTCGCTCTCCGCGCTGCGTGGTCCGGTCCCCCGGCAGGCGCGCTCACCGGCGGCCGCCCGCAGGCGAGCATGCGGGCAGGTGACGCGGCAGGGCGAGCCGGAAGGTCGTGCCATCCGCCGCGTTCGACTCGACGCCGATGCTGCCCTTGTGCGCGCCGACGATTTCGCGCGCGATGAACATGCCGATGCCAAGGCTGGTTTCGCGCACGTCGTCCGCATTCTCCTTGCTCGCGAGGCGCACCAGCGGATCGAACACGCTGCCTAGTTTGCCAGGGGGAATGACCGGCCCCTTGTTGTTGATCGTCAGCGTGATCTCCTGCGCGGTCGACGCCATGCGCACGCAGATCGCTTCGTCGGGCGCGCCGTACTGCAGCGCGTTGCCGATGAGATTGGAGATGACCTGCGCGAGCCGGTTGTCGTCGCCGAACATCTCCTCGCGGCGGAAGCTGTTGAAATCGATGATGCGTTCGGAATGGGAGGTGCGCAGCTCGTCGACGACATTCATGCAGACCTCGGTCAGGTTGATCTTCTTCGGCTTGATCGGAATGCCGGCGCCGAGGTGGGTGCGGGTGAAGTCGATGAGGTCGGCGATCAGTTTGTTCATCCGCTGGCCGCTGTTGAACATGCGCGTTGCCGCCAGCACGTACTTGCCGGGGATGTCGTCCGCCCGCATCAGGAAGG
>CAJYXO010000236.1 GCA_913778765.1 uncultured Massilia sp.
TGCCTTGTCCTCGATCTTCGCCTTCGATGAAACGCTTCATTTCGCACTCGTATTGATGAGATACTGCATCAACGTTTACCGGGCCCGGACCGTTTACCTGGGATTACGTTTTTACACAGCCTGGGCCGAACCCGGCCGTTCGCGACAGCATAGCAGGGTGACGTCCAGAAAAGCTCACGAAGTGTCACCACAAGCCGCAACCGATCCGTATTGGAGGCACGTCGAACAGCCAGCATTACCTGCGTTCCAAACGCCACTTCCCTCTACAGCCAACAAGCAGAAAATAGAACGCCCCGATGAGCCAGAGTGCGTCGCTCCATCCGATGCGAGGCAAACCAGAGTCATGAGAGTACTTCGCCCCGAGTCCACCGACAAGGAGGCGCACAATGTAGCCAAGTTTTGGGTCTTTGGTACTCACACTCTGATGTCCAGTTATGGCCGCCCCCAACCGTCTAGCCCAGCCTAGCAGCTTGCCAAGCCATGAATTTCACGGACTGTCACGAAGGGCCGGACCGACGTCATCTACCAACGTAGATCGCAACGGCAGCACCCCACTCATTAAAATCGCATCAGCTCGCATTGCGCCATGGTGAAGCCTTGTCCAGGTTCCGGCGCAGCTTGGGGAAACCTTACCGCGTAACGCTCGCTCGTCTCGCCCTCGATGCGCGTGGGGATGAAGTAGTGCGCACCGCGCGAACGCGCCAGTCCGCACATGCCTCTCAACACGAACATCGACGACGAGACCGAGCCGCCGGATCGCCGTACGACCTGGACGGTCGAGGAATCCGCTTTGCGTTCGATTTCCTGCAGTTCCATGTCGAGCACCTTCCCATTTTCCACCGGCACATCCTTCACGGACAGGTGAAACAGCGTTGGATCATTCGCCGATGCACACAGCGGCGTCAGTGCGAGGACGCCGACCAGGACAAAAAGCTGCTTCATTCAACCTCCGGTTGTCAATTCGGGAATGGATGCGCCGGCAGATGCCAGAGCGGCAAAACGACTTGGCCCCACGAGACCATGCATGGTCAGTATGGGATGCATTCCCGAGAAATGTCCGGCTGCTTTCCACGTCCAGGCAGATGGAACGTCGAGTACCGCTTGACGCTTCCATCCCGCGCCGCGATGCGATCCGGCGCACCGCGCATCTCGTCCTGGCGGCGCGCTAAGCCAGCGCCGCATACCAATCGGCATACGGCGTATTCGCCGCCATGTGCCGATTGAAATCCGGCGCCCCGTCGGTCCACCACACGGGACCGCGCTCGCCCAGCGCGCGCTTGGCCGCGTCGACCGCCGCGCGGGCGCTGCGTTCGGCGTCCTGGTCGCCGGCCTTCCTGGCGAGACCCACCTGGCGGCGCGCTTGCATGAGCCGGTCGACGAGTTCCTGCCTGCGCGCCGGCGCCAGGTCGGGGTTACTGGTGCGCCACAGGCGGCCGCGGACGACGAAGTAGCGGCCGTCCGGCGTGACGGGATAAGGTTTGGAATCTGGCATGCTTCGAATCTAGCATGTCGAAACGCCGCCGGTCCGTTCGTCGTCACACCAGAGGGTCGTCCTCTGCCACCAACGATAAGGAAGCCATCATGTCCACCAACACCGTCAAATTGCACCGGGTCCTGAAATCGAATGCCGACCGCGTCTACCGCGCCTTCACCACCGCCGCCGCCTTTGCCAAATGGCTGCCGCCGCATGGCTTTATCGGCGCCGTGCACGAGATGGATTGCCGGGTTGGCGGCCGCTACCGGATGTCCTTCACCAATTTCACGACCGGCCACAGCCACGCCTTTGGCGGCGAATACCTGGAACTCGAACCTGGCCAGTGCCTGCGCTACTCGGCCGCATTCGACGACCCGCACCTGCCCGGCCGCATGCAGACCACGGTCGAGCTGCGCGAAGTGTTCTGCGGCGTCGAAGTCAACATCACGCAGGAAGGCATCCCGGCGGCGATCCCGGTCGAGGCCTGCTACCTGGGCTGGCAGGAATCGCTGGAGCTGCTGGCCAGGCTGGTCGAGCCGGAGATCAAGGACTAGCCGGCGCCGGCGCCGCCGGCCTGAACATCGCTGGCCGCAGGAGGCGCGACAGCAGCGGCCGCCGGGCGGGCACGGGCATGCGGCTGTCGACCAGGTCTTCCCATTTCACGCGCAGCTGCTCGCAGGTGGCGCGCAGCACCGGTTCGGCGTCCGGCAGGCGCGCCAGCGCGTCGAGGTGGCGTTCGATGACGGCGGCCAGCTTGACGCAGGGACCGTCGCCGCCGTCCTCGTCGCGGGATGCGCTGCGCAGCGTGTACTGCGACATCAGGTGCAGCAAGGCCGCGACCAGCAGGGCGTGGCGGGTGCTGGGCGTGCCGGATGCGGGCGCATCGTCGAGGAAATCGTCGTCCATGGGGCCTCCTTTCGATATGAGAATGATTCTCATTTCGATTATGAGGCGCGCCTGCGGCGATGGCAAGCGAAATCGGGACTAGCGTTTGTTCTGCAAATCGGCGATCAGCCCTTTCATTTCCCCGATCTCTTTCTTCTGGGTAGCGATGATGCCGTCGGCCAGCTTGCGCACGCGCGGATCGGTGATGCCGGCGCGCTCGCTGGTGAGGATGGCGATCGAGTGGTGCGGGATCATCGCCTTCATGTAAGAGACGTCGTCGACGGTCGACTGGCTGCGCACCAGCCACAGCGCCAGGGCGAACACGAGGGCGCTGCCGGCCAGGATGCCGACGTTGGCCTTCTTGTTCGGGTACATGCTCCACATGAAGGCCAGCATCACGACCGCCATGGTGGCGCCCATGATCACGGCCATCCAGGCCCGCGTCTGGCTGAAGAAGATGTGGTCGGCGGCGTAGACGTTCAGGTACATCAGGCCGTACATGACGATGGTGCCGGCCGCGATCATCATGAAGAACGTACTGTATTTCATCGATGGCATCGATTTATCCATGGAATCCTCCTTTGCCGACAAATGTATCGGAACGGGAGAATTCCAGTAGTACGGTTCTGCCAATCAATGGATTACAGCCTGGTCTCGCGCGCCGCCCGCAGAAACTCATCCAGCACCGGCGTGCAATCCAGCAGTTCCGTCCCCTTCGCGCGGTGGAATTCGGGGTGCCACTGCAGCCCCATCACGAAGGGCGCGCGCTGGTAGCGGATCGCTTCGACGATGCCGTCCGGGTCCGACATCGCCTCGACGTGGATGTCGCGGCCCAGGTCCTTGACGGCCTGGTGGTGGATGGAATTGACGACCGGGCGCTTCAGGTTGGGGAACATCTTGCCGAGCGAAGAGCCTTGTGGAAACACGATGGCGTGGCGGTGGGCGTCGTAGTCGTCGTGGACGTGCAGCTGGGACTCGGGCACATCGGTGGCCACGTCCTGGTACAGGGTGCCGCCGAAGGCCACGTTGATGAGCTGGCAACCGCGGCAGATACCGAGCACGGGTTTGCCGGCGTCGACGAACTCGTGCAGCAATTCGAGTTCGTAGAGGTCGCGCGCGCGGTCGCCGTTCCACTCGGGCCGGGTCGGGGCTTCCGCATAGGTCATCGGCGAGACGTCCGCCCCGCCCTGCAGCACCAGGCCGTCCAGGTGGCGCGCGTAGTGGCGCATGGTGATGTTGGACGGATGCAGCAGGCCGTTGGTGTTCACGGTCGGCACCATGAAGACCAGCACGTCGCGCGACATCACCCATTGCGCGATCGACTCTTCCAGGTATTGCAGGTTCTTGCTGCGCAGGCCGATCGAGCCGGGTTCCGGGTGAAAAATCCGCGCCGAGACGCCGATCCGCAGCGTGCGCCGCATGAAGTCGCGGCTGAAGCGCTCCGTGAGTGCACGCCAGCGCGAGCGCAGCACGCGGCCGGCCAGGTTCAGGGGCGTATCGCCCTGGCGGAGGTAGCGCGAGGCCCCACCGTTGGCGCGCCGGTCCGGAATCCGCGACGGCCCCAGACTTTCAAGATTGTCATTGTCCTCTACCATGCCCCCCCAATATAGCCCGGCCATGGCCGCGCACGATTCGGTTTTACAGAATCTGACGATTCAGTGCTTGCAAACTTCCGCACGACAGGCAAAAATACTGTATTTCCATACAGTGTTGCGTCGCTCACTCTTCCCAAAACGCGCATAAGCACCGACACTGGCGCCTTTTGCCAAGTCGTTCAGCGTTCTTATTGCCGCGCGACAAGATAGAATGCGCAGGCATTCGACACATACACATCCAAGCATGGCCACCAAGAAAACCGCAACCGATTACAGCGAATCATCCATCCGGGTCCTGAAGGGACTGGAGCCCGTCAAGCAGCGTCCGGGCATGTACACGCGCACGGAAAACCCGCTGCACATCATCCAGGAAGTGATCGACAACGCCTCGGACGAGGCCTTGGGCGGCCACTGCAAGAACATCGCCGTGACGATGAACGGCGACGGTTCCATCACCGTCGAGGACGACGGCCGCGGCATCCCGGTCGGCATCCACCCCGAGGAAGGCGTCTCGACCGTCGAGATCGTGTTCACCCGCCTGCACGCGGGCGGCAAGTTCGACAAGGGCTCGGGCGGCGCCTACGCGTTCTCGGGCGGCCTGCACGGCGTCGGCGTGTCGGTCACCAACGCGCTGTCGAAGCGCCTGGAAATCACCGTCTGGCGCAAGGACGACCAAGGCAACGGCGTCCACAACCTGGCCTTCGAAGCCGGCGACGTGGTCGAGCCCCTCACGTCAAGCCCGGCGGAACGCGGCGGCAAGAAGAACGGCACCCGGGTCACCGCCTGGCCGGACGGTAAGTACTTCGACTCCCCGAACATCCCGATGGCCGAGCTGCAGCGCCTGCTGCGCTCCAAGGCCGTGCTGCTGCCGGGCGTGACCGTCACGCTGACGAACGAAAAAACCGGCGACGTGCAAACCTGGCGCTACGACGAAGGCCTGCGCGGCTACCTGACCGAAGCACTGGCCAACACCGTCGGCCAGGGCCAGACCGTGATCCCGCTGTTCGAAGGCGCGCAATACGCCGCCGCCGGCGACGAGGGCTTTGCCGAAGGCGAAGGCGCGGCCTGGGTCGTGGCCTGGACCGAGGAAGGCGCCGTGGTGCGCGAATCCTACGTCAACCTGATCCCGACCCCGAGCGGCGGCACCCACGAATCCGGCCTGCGCGATGGTCTGTTTGGCGCGGTGAAGAACTTCGTCGAGATGCACTCGCTGCTGCCGAAGGGCGTCAAGCTGCTGCCCGAAGACGTGTTCGCGCGCGTCTCGTTCGTGCTCTCCGCAAAAGTGCTGGACCCGCAGTTCCAGGGCCAGACCAAGGAGCGCCTGAACTCGCGCGACGCGGTGAAACTGGTCTCGACCTTCACCAAGCCGCCGCTGGAGCTGTGGCTGAACCAGCACGTCGACTACGGCAGGAAGCTGGCCGAACTGGTCATCAAGCAGGCGCAATCCCGCCTGCGCTCGCTGCAGAAAGTCGAGAAGAAGAAGTCCTCGGGCGTGGCCGTTTTGCCGGGCAAGCTGACCGATTGCGAATCGACCGACATCACCCGCAACGAACTGTTCCTGGTCGAGGGCGACTCGGCGGGCGGCTCCGCCAAGATGGGCCGCGACAAGGAATTCCAGGCCATCCTGCCGCTGCGCGGCAAGG
>CAJYXO010000237.1 GCA_913778765.1 uncultured Massilia sp.
AAAAAGCACTACCGGACCAGGGATGACTTGCGGGCAGATGTGTTTGACTACATCGAAAGGTTTTACAATCCACGCCGGCGTCATTCCACTATCGGCTACATTAGCCCGATACAGTTTGAAAATCTAAGTTGCGCCTAACGGAAGTGTCCGTGACGATAGGGGAAGGCCAGGCCTCATCTTCCCATCAATCGCCATCCGAACACCATTTGCCCCTGTCCATTAGATTCCTCAGTCCATGTAAATCTACGTTCAACCACCTCTTTTGAGCCACGTACTCAGAACTCTACGCAAGCATAAACCAATAACTTTACAACAACAACTATAAGGTTCACACTAGATGCGTAGTGTCTCCACTATCAAGGTAACATCGCTTGACGGCGAGGCTCTCGAAACGACTTAGACAACAGTAACGCAATTTACCAACTTTAATTTAGCCCGAATAATAATTCAAGAATACTTAAAACCATGGCACATATAACCGAGTTCAAATTATTTGGACTTCTTGGCAGAAGCAAACCTATCCATCTGAAACTAAACCGGGACGTGAACGTCTTCTTTGGAGAAAACGGCAGCGGCAAAACCACGTTGCTAAAAGTTCTTGACGCGGCGATGTCATTTGATAATAAGGCAATGCAAAATTTGCCAGTAGACAGAGCGGAGGTTTCCGTCTACTCAGTTAGCGAAAATAGAGTGTTCACCCATGTTTGGGATAGAGAATTCGAAACTAACGATTCAAACGCTCTCCAACTCGAATTAGAAATGTATTCGGATTCTTTAAGAAGAAGAATTTCTGATCGCCCTATAGGGGAGTGGAAGTCAGATGTAAACAAGCTGGAAGTAACCCGTTGGCAACATATATTCCTTCCTACAACTCGTCTTTATTTTGATGAGAGCATAAGAGCAAAAATTTCCGGCAGAAATAAAATTGAACGTGAGATTGATGAGCAGTTTGCAGCCGGCATTAACCAAAGTTGGCTTGTATATTACTCTCAAGTAATATCCCAAATCAGATCGATTCAGGAAGAGGGCTTAACGTCGGTACTAGCGTATGCATTGGCAGAAAAAAATGTAGATACAGTTGGACCTACGCTAGATCCAAACATAGTATATGACAGAGCAGCAAAATTTTTAGACCGTCAAACTGATAGCAAATCCATTCTTGGCAGCCGAAAATCTTTTATCCGACGGTACAAAAACGAAGAAAATCTAAGAAGGCTCGTTGACAATCTAAATAATACTGAAGAAAAGATTGAGAAATGTGTTGAGCCAATTGACACTTTTGTTTCTACTATTTCTAGTTTCTTGTCGAATGGCAAGGAGCTAGCTTTCAGTCTGGATGAGCTAAACATCAAGCTTAAAGATGGAAATTTAATTACACCGTCTGCTTTGTCATCGGGCGAAAAGCACTTACTTAAGCTTCTGCTTTCCGCTATGGAAGCAGAGGAAAGCTCAATTATTATCGATGAGCCCGAGATATCGTTACATATTGATTGGCAGAGAAAACTATTGCCTACTATGAGCATCTTAAACCCGTTATGTCAGGTTATCGTAGCGTCACACTCTCCTGAAATAATGGCAGACGTGCCGGACAATCGAATTTTTCGCATATGAATAGGTTAGTTCATTCTGACGCAGGACTGCTTCGCACAATACAGATATCTAATACTCGCGTATTTGGATTTGTCGAGGGTGGATTAGATAGAAATTTCTATGATCGATTACTAGAAAGGAAATGCAATTCTATTTCGCATGAAGTTTACGCAGCAAAAGAGCTTCCAGGCAATACCGGGGGTAAGCCTAGGCTAGTATCTTTCCATGCCTTTCTCAAGGAAAAGGCAGCACTTGTTAATAACTTTTTGGGGAAGAAATATGTATGTATTTTCTTTGCCGACAAAGATATTGACGACGTAACTCAAACTCTAATTGAGGACCAAAATTTCATCTATACTGAAACATATGATCTTGAAGGACACTTGTTTAGCTGTGGCGATCTTAAACGTGCTTTAGCCGATGCTGCTCACATAACGCTAAAACAGGCGAATTCTATAGTGGGCAATAAGGATGAACTAATCGTTAAGCTAACTGAAGATTGGTCAGATTGGCTTGCTATGTGCATGATCAGCCAAATTCACAAAGTTAACTTTGGTTGTTCGTTTGAAAGACAGATACCAATCGACAAAAAGCAGGAATTTATATGGGGTAGTGCCGATTCACTACTTCCGCAAATTATGAATAAAATTTGCGAATCAACGGGGTTATCTGTTGAAGAGTTCGAAGCACAGAAAACTGAGATTGAAGAAAAGATCAAAACGGAGCTTGAAGAAGGTAATATCCTGAAATACTTTAAAGGAAAGTGGTTTAAACCTTTACTTCAAAACCTATCAAAAGAAAAACTTCAGATAAGCGACGCTAGCACCGATAGTTTATTTGAAAATATTCTTCGAACATTAGTATGCCAAATCCCAACGGCACATAATTGCAGGTGTTGCAGCAGCACTGATAACATTATTAGGAATTTTATCGACTACGTCATGAACTAAAGCACACCACGAAATTACGAAATTGAATAAAGAATTCTATAGTTCTTTGGTATAAGGGTATGAGGCGCAGCTTTTAGACGGATATAAATTTCCTTTAAGAGAAGTGCCTCGTTTCCCATTAAAAGATCTTGTTCCGAATTTGTTCCCGTTTTCCTAACGCGATACGTAACCTCTTGATTCCACGCCTTTTATCGTTCGATGGTGCAGAACGGATAGTTTTCAGCCGGGATGCCGGCCTTGGTCAGGGCGTTGAACAGGGTGGACTTGCCGACGTTGGGCAGGCCGACGATGCCGCATTTGAGACTCATGGGAAGCTTTCAGGGTCGAATTGACGAAACCTCGTATTGTAACCCCGGACCGTCTCGTTTGCCCGAAAAACGGCTCGGGCAGCCGTCCGATAGCAACGCCTTCACCTGTCGGCATTCTTTACAGGCCATCCTCGTTCGCGACCGCATCTCAGCTATAACTTCTTTCTTTTCAATGACTTAGCCAGGAAGGAACATTAATTGCTTATTGGAATTCATTATTTCCCAATTAAAACTTCCTGAGGAACTCATGAAAAACATCCTGTCCGCCCTGCTCTTCGGCGCCTGCCTGCTGGCTGCGCATGCCCAGGCCGTGGTCGTTCGCGGCACCGGTACTGCCGCCCTCGTCGGCCATGACCTGACCGATCCGGAAAACAATGGCCTGCCGGAGTCCGACGTCAACTACAACGCCAGCTTCCGCTCGTCCTTCAATCCCGGCTTCGGCGGCTATGAAGGGGCATATAACGTGTTCGACAACCGCGTCGGCGGCAACAACGACAAATGGTGCTGCGCCACCGGCGGCTGGGTCGAGGCGAAGTTCGCCCAGCAATATGTGCTGACCGGCTTTACCGCCGCCTCGGCGAACGACGTGCCGGGCCGCGACTCGGACTTCTGGCGCATCCTCGGTTCGAACGACGGCATCAACTACACCACCATTTTCGAATATCACAACGAAGGTGTCAGCCCCTGGCCAGCCGCCTGCAGGTGAACCAGTATGTTGCCGGCGCCGATTTTGCCACGCCGGCGGCCTACCGCATCTTCCGCTACCAGTCGCTGTCGACCGTGAATCCGGGCGACGGCCACCAGTTGAGCGAACTGGAATTCTTCGGCAACGAAGTGCCGGAACCGGCCAGCCTGTCCCTGTTCGCGCTGGGCGCCATGGCCCTCGCCGCACGCCGCCGTAACCAGCGCGCCTGATTCAGATCGGCCGGATCTTCGACAGGTCCGGCCTGTCCACGAAGGCGGCGAATGCGTCGCGCAGCCTTTCTCCCTCGTCCATCGCCCGCTTCCACGCCATGATGCGCGCATCGTGGTTCAGGCCGTAGTACTTGAAATCGCTGCGGTCGATCAGTTTCCCGCGCGGCAGCTTGCCCAGAAACTCGGCGCTCGGCGCCACGATCAGCACATTGTCCAGCCAGCCGCGGTTCGGCCCGCGCGCCGCGCGCCGCCACGGCAGCGCCTTGTCCAGCCAGCCCGGCACGATGTGCTCGCTGAAGTGCGGATACAGGACGATGGAACCGGCGTCCTGCGCCGCCAGACGGGTATAAGGCAGCGCCAGGTTGTAGTCGATGATGCCGCCATCCCAGTAATGCCCCTGCGGCGCCCCGGCGATGTCGCGCACCGGCTTCATCAGCATCGGCAGCGTGCCCGAGGCCAGCAGGCCGGAGGCGAGATTCTCGCGCGTCAGCGGCGAGAAATGGGTGGCGAAGCTGTCGAATCGTTCGCGCAGCCAGCCGGCGGCGCTGCGCACGTCGCCGATCACCACGCGGTCCATCAGCTGGGCCAGGCGGTCGCGCGAGGCCAGGTTGTGCAGGGCCGCCGCCGCGAAGCCCTTCATTTCCGCATAGCGGTGGCCGGGTGCGGAAAGCAGCCGCTTGCCGCGCACGGTCAGCAGGTGCAGGCGGTGATGGGGGTGGTTGACGATGTCGTCCTCGTGGCCGCGCACGAATTCCCCCAGCAGTCCCTGCACCACCTCCTCGATCTGTTCCTGCGACGGCTTCGTGCTGGTATAACGCTGTCCGCTGTAGAGCTCGCCCAGGCGTTCGAAGGCCTTCACCGGATCGCGCTGGCAGGCGGCGGCCATGCGCCAGGCGCCGATCGACGAGCCGATCAGGGTGCGCTCGCGCGGCGCGGCAGGAAACCAGTCGCCGAATACCCACTGGTCGAGCGAGCGGAAGATCAGTCCCTTGGGACCGCCGGCCGCGGCGGGGACGACGGCGATGTCCTGTGCGCGCAGGCCATGCGCGCGGATCTGGGCCAGGGCCAGCGGCCCGGCGTGGAAAGTCAGAGCACTCATCGGGAAATTATCGCAGGAAGCGCGCTCCCGCGCCGGCCGCGCCGCTGCTGGGCACGGGCACGCTTGCGGCCGCGCAAAGGCAGGCATGAGCGCGCCGCCTAACATCGTTTGCTCAACGCGCCCTGCCCTGCCCTGTTTGCGGAGTGTCCATGTCCTGTCGATATTATTTCGTCTGCTTACTTCTCATGCTCGCCTGCGCGCAGGCCCGGCCGCGCGAGGCCGCCCAGGGTCTCAAGCTGCACTATGCGAGCTATCCCGAGCTTGCCGCGGCCTTCCGTCAGCGCATGGACGGCGCCGCCACCACGCCCGCGCCCACGCCGGCGCTTGGCGCGCTTGCACGCGAACTCGTGGCCGGTCATCCGGACCCGCGCACGCGCGCGCTGGCGCTGGCCGACTGGGTCCGCACCCACATCCGCCTGCTCGCACCGCAGCTGCGTGTCGATGGCGCCGCGCCGCGTCCCGCCGCCGCCGTGCTGGTCCAGCGCGCCGGCAATGTCGAGGAAGTCGTCGTGCTGCTGCAGGCCCTGCTGGCGGAAAGCGGCATCGCCAGCACCGCGGCGCTGGTCGGACGCGGCGGTCCGGATGCGCTGCCGGATCCCGCCACCACGGCCGTCTTCGAGCACCTGCTGGTCTACCTGCCCGGGCTCGGCTTGTACCTCGATCCTTCCGCCGCGACTGTCGCCGCCGGCTACCTGCCCGCTTCCCTGCTCGGCAAGCCGGTCCTGTTGGCCAGCGGCGCGTTTGCGATGACGCCGATGGCGCAGCCGCAAAGCGTCAGCATGCGGGCCACGGTCGACATCCGGCGCGACGGCAGCGGCAAGGTTGCGCTGGAGCGGACCTATGCCGGCGCCCTTGCCGAACCGGTCCGCAAGGCGGTGCGCGATGCGGCCCCGGCGCTGAGCGAACAGGCCGTTCGGCGCCTGCTGCCGGGCCTGTCGCCGCCGGGCCGCGGCGGGCTGGCGCCGAAGCTCGAGAACCTCGACAGCGATGCCTTCCGGATGTCGCTGGCCGCGGCCGATGCGCGCATCCTCGCCCGGCCGGACGCCGGTGCGCTGGCCACCGTCCACGCGTCCCTGAGCACGGTCGCCGACGCCATGGCCGGCATGCCCTGGGACAGCGCCGGCGGCCGCGATGCCGCCTGTCCAGCCATCGATGCGGCCGACGAGACCCGCTACCAGTTGCCCCGGTCGATGCGGATCCTGTCGCTGCCGGCGCCGGTGAGCGTGATCCAGGGCGGCGTGTTCTACCGGGCCGCCTACGAACGGCAAGGCAACACGGTGCTGGTCAAACGGCGCCTGAGCTTCCGCAACGGCCGCCCGACGTGTACGCCGGCAGAGCTGCGCGCCATGCGGCCGGCGCTGGCGCGCGTCGCCCGTGACCTGGGCAGCCAGGTCAGGATCACGCGGCGTTGATGCGGGCCAGCGCGGCGTCGCTCAGTTCGAAACGCAGGTCGACCCGGTCGCGTCCGGAGCGGTAGCCGCCCGGCCAGCGCGCGATCTCTTCGAAGCCGCAGCGCAGGAAGAAGCCGGCCGTGTGCGGGTGCGTATCGACCGTCACCCAGCGCGGCCTCAGCTTGCGGCCCGCCATGTGCAGCAGGCGGTAGTGCAGCAAGGCACGGCCGATGCCGCTGCCGTGACGGTCGGCGCGCACCAGGCCGAATACCAGCGTCCCCAGGTCGTAGAAGGCGGACAGCTCGTAACCGCCGAAGGCCACCACCTCCTTCCCTTCGACCACGACGAAGAAAGGACCGTCGGGCTCGTCGAGGGCCGCGCGCAGCCAGGCTTCTTCCGACGCCGGAAAGTGGGCGGGCACATTGCTGCGGAAGGCGGCCAGGACGGCCTTGCGGTCGTCAGGCCAGTAGCGACGGATGCGATGTTTCGGTGCGGACTGCATGTGTGCTCCTTGTTCACTCTCGTGTTGGCCGTTACATTATGGCCATGCAACTAGACGAAACCATCAGCGTGGAAGATGCCGTGCAGGTGCTGGCCATGGTCGGCGACCTGAGCATGGGCCTGCCGCCGGATCACTCGGTCCGCACGGCGCGCCTTGCCGCGCGCCTGGCCGAGGAAAACGGCGACGCCGCCGATGCCTGCACCAGCACGCGGCTGGTGGCGCTGCTGCGCTGGTCGGGCAGCACCGCGACGGCGGCCGGCTTTGCCCACCTGCTCGGCGACGACGTCCTCGGCCGCCACGCGATGGTCACGCGCACCCTGTCCGGCAATCCCAACCTGACCCTCCCCAACGTGCTGCCGCTGGCGGAAATGCAGTGTGAAGTCGCCGGCGACATCGCCGCCCTGCTGGGCCTGTCCAGCGACGTCGAGGAAGCCCTGCGCCACCTGTTCGGCAACCACCATCGCGCCGACATGCAGGATGCCCTGTTTGCGCCGAATATTCCACGCGCCGTGTTCTACGTGCGCCTGGCCGGCGACCTCGAGGTGCTGGCGCCCGCCCATGGCACGGATGGCGCCATGCAGCTGATCGGCGAGCGGGCAGGCACCAAGTATCCGGCCACGCTGGTCGAACGCCTGGCGCCGCATGCCAAGGCGTGGCTGGACGCGCTGGACGAGCCCTCCTGCGCCGCCGACTACGCCGGCCACGACCGCATGGTACCGCTGACCATCATCGCCGACGTGATCGAGCTGAAGCTGCCCTGGCTGGCCGGCTACTCGCGCCGGGTAGCGGAGCTGTCCCGGCGCAGCGCAGCGCCGGCGGGCCTGATCGCACTGGAAGAAAAGCCGCTGGTGCGCGCCGCCCTGCTGCACGGCATCGGGCGGGTGGCGGTGCCGAATGCGGTGTGGCAGAAGCCCTCCAGATTGGGCGACCTCGACTGGGATCAGGTACGAAAAGTGCCGTTCTGGACCGCGCGCGCCGGCGCCCAGGTGCCCGCCATCGCCCAGGATGCGACGCTCGCTTCCTTCGTCTACGAGCGCCTGGACGGCAGCGGTTATTTCCGCAAGGCGCGTCTCGATGCGATCGGGATGCAGGAACGGCTGCTGGCGGTGGCCGCCGCCTGGGTGGCGATGTGCTCGCCGCGGCCCTGGCGTCCGGCCCATGGCGAGGCGGCGGCCGGCACCCTGCTGGTCGCGCAGGCCGGCGCCGGACGCTTCGACCGCAAGGCGGTGTCGGCCGTGCTCGAGGCGGCGCGCACGATGGCGCCCAGGACGGGAAAAGCGCAGCCGGTGCGCGATCCGCTGCTGTCGGCGCGCGAGCTCGAAGTGCTGCGCCACATCAGCCTGGGAGAAACCAGCCGCGAGGCGGCGCGCGCCATGAAGATCAGTCCGGCCAGCGTGCGCACGCATGTCGATGCGATTTTCGAGAAGCTGCATGCCGGCTCGCGGCCGGCGGCGACGCTCAAGGCGCTGACACGCGGCCTGATCTGATCAATCGGTATGCAGCTGCGTGGTCGCCTGCGCCATCTTCCCTTCGCACACCATCGGAATGATGCGCAGCGCCTTGTCGATCGCTTCCTCGATCAGGCTCTGCTCTTCGCGGCGCGGGCGGTGCAGGACGAAGTCGGCGACGGCTTGCTGCAGGTTGAGGGTGCGCGGGTGGCCGATGCCGAGGCGCAGGCGCCAGTAATCCTGGGTGCCGAGGGCCGCGGTGATGTCCTTGAGGCCATTGTGGCCGCCCGATGAGCCGCCGCGCTTGAGCTTGGCGGCGCCCGGCGGCAGGTCGAGTTCGTCGTGGACGACCAGGATTTCCTCCGGCGCGATCTTGAAGAAGCGCGCCAACCCGCCCACCGACTGGCCGGAGCGGTTCATGAAGGTCAGCGGTTCCAGCAGCCAGACGTCCTTGCCCGAGATCGATGTTTTGGCGGCCATGGCGTTGAAACGCGATTCGCGCTGCAAATGGCAGCCGGGCAGCGTGTTGGCAAGGTTATCGACCAGCCAGAAGCCGGCGTTGTGGCGGGTTTGTTCGTATTCCGGGCCAGGGTTGCCGAGGCCGACGATCAGGCGGATGTGCATAAACGGGTGAATGAGCGTCAATCGAATCGTAAAGCTCGATTATCGCGGAAAACCGCGCTGATCCGAGCAAGAAACAAAAAACCCGCCGGACCGGAGTCGGGCGGGTTTTTCATGAAACCGCCCGGACATGGGCGGTTGCAAAGTCCGATTACTCGGCAGCGGCTTCAGCCGAAGCAACACCGCGCGGGATCGACGAGGTGGCGACGGTCTGGTCCTTGCCGTGGGCAACCACGGTCACGCCTTCCGGCAGGCTCAGGTCGGACACGTGGACCGACTGGCCGGCTTCCAGCTTGCTCAGGTCGACGGTGATGAATTCCGGCAGCTTGCCCGGCAGGCAGGTCACGTCCAGCTCGTTCAGCACGTGCGAGATGACGGCGCTGTTCAGCTTGACGGCCGGCGAGATGTCGGCGTTGACGAAGTGCAGGGCGACCTTGGTGTGGATCGGCTGCGATGCGTCGATGCGCTGGAAGTCCACGTGCAGGACCAGTTGCTTGTATGCGTGCATCTGGAAGTCGCGCAGCAGGACTTGCTGGGCCTTGCCGTCCAGTTCCAGATCCAGCACGGAACCGTGGAATGCTTCTTTCTTGAGCGCGTGGAACAACGCGTTGCCGTCGACGGCGATCAGTTCCGGGGCAGCGGCGCCACCGTAGATGATGCCAGGGGTCTGGCCAGCGTTGCGCAGGCGGCGGCTCGCTCCGGTACCTTGCTGTTCGCGTTTGAATGCGACTACTTTCATGTGAAACTCCAAAAATAAAATGGGCTCGACTGCCGGCTGTGCCGGCCCGGCGCCCGGGTAATGAATGCCCCCGCGACCAGGGGCATCCGTGAAATGAGCGCAGACGGCGCACTCAAGAAAACCGATAACGTCGTTCCCGCGGAGGCGGGCACCCAAGTTTGCAAGCGCTGACGAAACGCATGCAGAACCTGGGTTCCCGCCTGCGCGGGAACGACGGTGAATCTTGTTAGTCGACGAACAGCGAAATAACCGAATCGCCCTTCACGATACGCTTGAAGGTCTCGGCCAGCAGCGGTGCGCAGGTCAGCTGGCGGATCTTGCCGCAAGCCTGGCCGGCCGGGCTCAGCGGGATCGTGTCGGTGACGACCAGTTCGTCCAGCGGCGAGTTCGAGATGCGCTCGATGGCCGGGCCGGACAGGACCGGGTGCGTGCAGTAAGCAACGACTTTCTTCGCGCCACGTTCTTTCAGGACTTCGGCGGCCTTGGTCAGGGTGCCCGCGGTGTCGACCATGTCGTCCATGATCACGCAGTTGCGGCCTTCGACTTCACCGATGATGTTCATGACTTCCGACACGTTCGCCTTCGGGCGGCGCTTGTCGATGATCGCCAGGTCGCAGCCGAGGCGCTTGGCCAGCGCACGGGCGCGCACCACGCCGCCGACGTCCGGCGACACGACCAGCAGGTCGTCGTAGTTGCGCTTCTGCAAGTCGCCCAGCAGGAGCGGCGATGCGTAGATGTTGTCGACCGGGATGTCGAAGAAGCCCTGGATCTGGTCCGCGTGCAGGTCCATGATCAGGACGCGCTCGACGCCGGCTTCTTCCAGCATGTTGGCGACCACCTTGGCCGAGATCGCGACACGCGCCGAACGCGGACGGCGGTCCTGGCGGGCATAGCCGAAGTAAGGAATCGCCGCGGTGATGCGGCCCGCCGATGCGCGCTTGAGAGCGTCGACCATCAGCATGATTTCCATGAGGCTGTCGTTGGTGGGAGCGCAGGTCGATTGCAGAACGAAGACGTCCTTGCCACGAACGTTCTCGTTAATTTCGACCATCACTTCGCCGTCGGAGAACTTCGAGACCACGGCCTTACCGAGAGGAATGCCGAGGCTTTTTGCGACCCCTTCTGCTAGCGCCGGATTGGCATTGCCGGTAAAAACCATCAGGTTTTCGTAAGCCATGGGGAGTCCCAGAAGAGTAATTGAAAAATCTGAAAAGCCGTTAATGCAAGAAGATTAACGTTTGAAGTACAAAAAAAATGGGCCGCTCTAGGCGGCTCCACTTCGATTGCCTGCTGGAGCACTAGTCATCAACAGGTCAGGCAATAAAAACTTTGGCAGGGGAACAAGGATTCGAACCTTGGTATGCCGGAATCAAAATCCGGTGCCTTAACCAGCTTGGCGATTCCCCTACACGAACTTGCTGCTTGCCGCCGCTTCAACTATATCGCCGCTGCGTCGACAGGCAAAATTTTATTCTACAACTCGTTGATTTGCAAGAGCGATTTCATCGGATGTTTCGTTAGCGACCTTGCTTTCCACGCTTTCCACTTTGCCGGTACGTGCTGTACGACCTGCTCTGCTTCTTGCTCTGTGGAAAACGCGCTGAACACGCACGCTCCGGAACCAGTCATCCTGGTCGCCCCGTGATTTCCCAACCATGCGACCGCCTCTGCTACCGGCGGGAACAGGCGGGCTGCCACGTCCTGCAAATCATTTTTCCCGAACCCCACAGAATCTTGCGATTCAGTGTTGCGCCCTAGGAAGTCCGCTACTGTAACGGGTTCCGTGTTTCTTGTCAAATCGGGCGCCGTAAAAATCGCTGCGGTCGGCACCGACACGCCCGGCTCGATCACCACATACCAGCAGTCCGGCCCCGGCACGGCCTGCAGGTCCTCCCCGACGCCTTCGGCAAAAGCGGTCTCGCCGAACAGGAAGAAGGGAATGTCGGCGCCCAGCGGCAGGCCCAGCGCCATCAGTTCGGCCGTGCTCAAGCCAGCCTGCCACAGGTGGTTGGCGGCCATCAGCGCGGTGGCGGCATCGGACGAACCACCGCCCAGCCCGCCGCCCATCGGCAGGCGCTTGTCGATGCGCACGCCGATGCCGGGCGGCAGCCTGCCATGGCGGCGCTGGTACTCGCCTTGCAGCGCCCGCAGGGCGCGCATGATCAGGTCCTGCTCGGCAGGCACGCCGGACACCTCGTTGATGCGCACGATGTCATGATCGTCGCGCAGGTCAAAGTCGAGGGTGTCGCCATGGTCGATCAGCTGGAACACCGATTGCAGCAGGTGGTAGCCGTCCGGGCGGCGGCCGGTGACGTGCAGGAACAGGTTCAGCTTGGCGGGCGCCGGGCAGCCGTGCAGCGAAGTCAGGGCCATCTCAGCCTTCCGGGAGGATCGAGATATTGATCGACAATGCGCCGCGCTCGGCCTGGATGCGCTTCGGCATCGGCGCCCCGCCCGGCCCCGGCTTGTCCTGCCATTCGGCAAAGCGCAGCTGCCAGCCGTCGCGCGTGGCCACGTTGTTGTTGGCCGGCGACGCGGCGAAGCGCTTGCCTTGCGCATCGGTGGCATAGCCCTGCAGCCAGTCGCGCAGGCCGCTCACCGGCAGCGACCAGCCCAGCGCCTCGCGGGTCAAGGTGTCGATGTCTTTCGCCGTACGCGGCTCGCGCTTGGGCTGGGTCAGCGTGGCGGCCTCCGGGGTGACGCTGATTTCGGCCATGGTCTGGCCGAAGGGGTCGAACATCGAGACGTCGACGCGGCCGGGGTGCTGCGACCAGCTGTAGCGGCCGGTCAACCGCTCCGGCAGGCCGTCGTCTTTCTGGTAGCTGACGCCGATCGTGCCGTTCAGTTCGATGGTGTCGCGGTAGGCGGCGACCGGGGCGGTCGAGAGATTGGTGGTGGTGGCGCAGCCGCTGAGCGCCAAGGCGACGGTGGCGGCGCTCAACAGCTGGCGGGAAAGTCGGGTGATTGGCATCGGTAAGAAAACTTGGCCCCCCGCCTTCGCGGGGGTGACGTTGTTGAAAGCGCGGGGGTGGCGTTGTTGAAAGCGCGGGGGCGACGATCGATTATTTCAAAATTGTTGACTTGGTGAAATTTTATTTCACAACGAAGCCCGCAGCCTGACCAGCGTACTCTTGAGCGCATCGTTCTTCGGATCCTTGGCCTGCGCCTCGCGCCACAGCTTGCGTGCATCGTCGCGCTGGCCCTTCTTCCACAGGACTTCGCCTAGATGCACGGCGATCTCCGGGTCGTTGCGCAACTGGTAGGCCTTGCGCAGCTGGGCTTCGGCGGCGTCCAACTTGCCCATGCGATATTGCACCCAGCCCATGCTGTCCATGATGAAGGGATCGTTCGGCGCCATCTTCTGGGCCTTGTCGATCAATTGATAGGCTTCCTTCAGGCGCACGTTGCGGTCGGCCAGCGAATAGCCGAGGGCGTTGTAGGCGTGCTGGTTGTCGGGCGCCTTGGCGATCACCTGGCGCAGCGATTTTTCCATCACCTCGGTCTTGCCCATCTTCTCGGCCATCAACGCGAAGTCGTAGAGGAAATCGGTGTTGTCCGGGAAACGCTTCAGGCCCTGCTCCATCAGGCGGAAGGCTTCCTGGTTCTTGCCGGCGTCGCGCAGCAGCTGCGCTTCGACCAGCACGACCTGGGCCTGGCTGGCCGGGTCTTCGGGTTTCAGGGTGCCCAGCAGCTTGCGCGCGCCGGCCAGGTCGCCCTGCTTGGCGGTCAGCTGGGCGCGGCGCAGGTCGGCGCCGAACTGGATCTTCGGATCGCTGGTGTCGAGACGGTCGAGCCAGCCGATCGCGGCCGGGATGTCGCCGCGTTCCTCGGCCAGCTGGGACAGGATCAGCACCGCCTTCGACGGATCGCGCTCCTCGTCCGGGGCCTTGTCCATCACGTCGACGAAGCGCGTGAAATAGCCTTCGGCGGCCTTGTTGTCGTTGGCCTGCATCGCCAGGATGCCGAGCGCGTACAGCGTGCCCGGATTGTCCGGCTGGGCTTTATCGAGGACCAGGAATTCGCGGCGCGCGGCATCGTACTGCTTGGCGTTGACCAGCATGCGGGCATAGGCCATGCGCACTTCGCGCGCGTCCGGATGGGCTGCCAGGAAGTCGGACAGCACCTTGGCCGACTGCGCCTCCCCTTCGGTCACCTGGGCCAGGGTCAGGACGGCGATCTCGGAATCGGGCTTGATCTGCAGCGCCGTACGGGCTTCGCGCAGGGCGCCGGCCTTGTCGCCGCGCGACAGGGCGGTCTGGGCCAGCACCACGTGGGTTTCCATCATGTTGCCGTAGGGCGCGACGAGGCGCTCGAGCATCGCGACGGCCGCTTCCTTGTCCCTGGCGCGCATGACGAGCTGCTGCATCTGGAACATCACCAGCGGGCGCGTCGCCGGGGTGGCTTCGGCCAGGCGCTGTTTCAACGCATTTTCTGCTTCGAGGAGGTTGTCGGACAGGACCACCAGCCCCAGATAGTACTGGTTGGCCTCGTCGGAGTTCGGCGCGTACTGGCGCCACAGCTTGACCGCGGCGAGGGCGTCGTCGGATTGCTTGGCGGCCAGCGCCATCTCGGCGGCGCGCTTGGCCAGGCGCGGATCTTTCGTCTGCTGGGCCAGGCTCATCAGCGTCAGGTAGGGACCTTGCCAGTCGCCCTTCTTGAAGGCCAGCTCGGCGTTCATGAGCTGGGTCATCATCTGGGGCGTCATCGCCACCTTCGGCAGCTGGTCCTCCGCCTGCTTGTCGTCCGGGGCGGCTTCGCCGGCGGCGGCGCGCCGTTGTGCTTCGGCGGCAGCCATCGGGCGGTCCGCGTTTTCCGAAGTTTGTCCACCCTGCTGCTGTCGGGGCGCCACAGCACATGCAGATAACAAGGCCGAGAGGGTTACAATGACGAAAGTGTTTTTCAAGGTCGGTCCCGCGTTGACAAGATGGCCCGATTCTACGCTGAACGCCTCGCGCGCGTGCGCCGTTGCAACACGAATTTACATATGCCTGAACTCCCGGAAGTAGAAGTCACCCGGCGCGGCGTCGCTCCGCACCTGGAAGGCCGCGTCGTCGAACAAGTCGTGCTGCGGCGCGAAGGCCTGCGCTGGCCGTTCCCGCCCAACCTGCACGCGCTGCTGGCGGGGCGCGAGATCCTGTCGACCAGCCGCCGCGGCAAGTACCTGCTGATTCACTTCGCGCACGGCACGCTGATCGTCCACCTCGGCATGTCCGGCCACCTGCGGGTGCTGCCGGAAGGCGTCGAACTGAAAAAGCACGACCACTTCGACCTGATCGTCCGCGGTCCCGAAGGCCGGCGCGTGCTGCGCCTGCATGATCCGCGCCGCTTCGGCGCCGTGCTCTGGCATGGCAACGACGACGGTGAGCTCGAACAGCACGTGCTGCTGCGCGGCCTCGGCGTCGAACCGCTCGAAGACGGCTTTTCGGGCGCCCTGCTGCACCGCGAAACCCGCAAGCGCAATGCGCCGATCAAACAGGTGCTGCTGGCCGGCGACATCGTGGTCGGGGTCGGCAACATCTACGCCTGCGAAAGCCTGTTCCGCGCCGGCATCAACCCGAAGACGGCGGCTTCGCGTATCAGCCGCGCCCGCTATGACAAGCTGGCCGAGGCCATCCGCGAGATCCTTGCCGCGGCGATCGTGCAAGGCGGCAGTACCTTGCGTGACTTTATTGCAGTAAATGGTCAATCTGGATATTTCCAGCAGACATATTTCGTCTATGATCGTGCAGGAGTGCCTTGCAGAAACTGTGGCGCGCCGGTGCGCCAGATCGTGCAGGGCCAGCGGTCGACGTTTTACTGCGCGACGTGCCAGAAATAAGTGCAAAAGAGGCAGCACAACATGCAAGATATTCAAGAATACGGCGCCTGGCGCGCCCGCCTGGCCGACGCGCTGGAACAATACCGCGGCTGGGTCGGCGCCGCCGAACTGCTGGACGGCGCGGCCGAGCAGAGACTGGCGCGCGCCCTCGCCCGCGTGCGCGACGACCGCCTGTCGGTGGCCTTCGTGGCCGAGTTCTCGCGCGGGAAATCCGAACTGATCAACGCGATCTTCTTCGCCGACTACGGCCAGCGCATCGTCCCGTCCAGCCCGGGCCGCACCACCATGTGCCCGACCGAGCTGGCCTACGACCCGGCGCTGGAACCCTGCATCCGCCTGCTGCCGATCGAGACCCGCGCCCAGCGCCTGGCCACCAGCGATTACCGCGAAGACCCCGCCGCCTGGACCGTGCTGCCGCTTGACCTGTCCTCGCCCGAGCGCATGCACCAGACCTTCCTGCAGGTCAGCATGACGCGCCGCGTCAGCGTCGATGAAGCCCGCAGCTACGACCTGTACGATCCGGACGACGCGGACCTGGCGGGCGCGGTCGGCGACGACGGCCTGGTCGAGATCCCGCAGTGGCGGCACGCCCTGATCAACTTCCCGCACCCGCTGCTCAAGCAGGGCCTGGTGATCCTCGATACGCCGGGCCTGAACGCGATCGGCACCGAGCCGGAGCTGACCCTCAACCTGATCCCGAACGCGCACGCGGTGCTGTTCATCCTGGCCGCCGAAACCGGCGTCACCAAGAGCGACATCGAAGTCTGGCGCACGCACATCGGCGCCGGCCCGGGACGGATCGTGGTGCTGAACAAGATCGACGCCCTGTGGGACGAGCTGCGCACCGAACAGGAGAACGATGCCGCGATCGCGCGCCAGCAGGAAAGCAGCGCCCAGCTGCTGGGCGTCAACGCACACCAGGTGTTCCCGGTGTCGGCGCAGAAGGCGCTGGTCGCGCGCGTGAACGCCGACATGACCCTGTTCGTCAAGAGCCGCATCGGCCAGCTCGAATCGGCGCTGTTCAACGAACTCATTCCGGCGCGCCAGGACATCCTGCGCCGCCAGCTGCGCGAGGACATGGACGCGATCGCCGCCGGCCAGCAGGCCCTGCTCGGCGCCCGCATCCGCGACCTGGTCGAGCAGCTCCAGGAACTGCAAAGCCTGCGCGGCAAGAACCAGGGCGTGATCGCCCACATGATGCGCCGCGTCGAGATGGAAAAGAAGGAGTTCGACGCCAGCCTGTTCAAGCTGCAGGGCACGCGCGCCGTGTTCGCGACGCTGTCGACGGAGCTGTACAGCAGCATCGGCATGGACGTGATGCAGGAACAGGTCGAGGCCGTGCGCAAGGCGATGGAAGGGGTACGCTTCGCCACCGGCATGCGCGCGCCGGTGCGCCAGTTCTTCGACGAGGCGCGCGCCAGGCTGGACGCCTCGACCGGCAAGATCGGCGAGATCGGCGCAATGATGGACACCATGTACCGCAAGTTCTCGGCCGAGCACGGCCTGGCGCTGGCCATGCCGATGACCTTGTCGCTGGCGCGCTACCAGCTTGATATCGACGCCATCGAAGCGATCTGGCAAAAGCAGTTCGGCACCGCGACCCTCCTGATCACCAGCCGCGGCGCCCTGCTGGAGCGCTTCGTCGATTCGATCGCGGCGCGCGTGAAGCAGACCTTCCGCGCCGCGAACGCGGACGTCGAGGCCTGGCTGAAGGTGATCATGGCGCCGCTCGAGGCGCAGATCCGCCAGCACCGCGAACAGCTGCGGCACCGCCAATCGTCGATCCAGCGCATCCACGATGCGACCGAGAGCCTGGAGCAGAAGATCGCGGCCTTCGAAGCGGCCCAGCGCGACCTCGAGCAGGTCAAGGCGCGGCTTGGCGTGCTGGCCGGTGCGGTGACGCGGGTGCTGGACGAGGCGGCGGATGCGGACGCGCCGGCGCTGGAGGCTGCGTGAAACGCCTGACCGAATTCGACACCGACGCCCTCGCCGACCCCAGCTTCTCGCGCGCCGTGATCGACTGGCAGCGCCGGCACGGCCGCCACGCGCTGCCGTGGCAGAACACGCGCGACGCCTACCGGATCTGGCTGTCCGAAATCATGCTGCAGCAGACCCAGGTCGCCGCGGTGCTCGGCTATTACGCGCGCTTCCTGGAGCGCTTCCCCACCGTGCAGGCGCTGGCCGAAGCGCCGGTCGAGGACGTGATGACCTATTGGGCCGGCCTCGGCTACTACACGCGGGCGCGCAACCTGCACGCCTGCGCACGGCGCGTGGTTGCCGAATATGGCGGCGTGTTTCCGTCCGATCCGGCGCTGCTGGCCGAGCTGCCGGGCATCGGCCGCTCGACCGCGGCCGCCATCTCCGCGTTCTCGAGCGGCACGCGGGCGGCAATCCTGGACGGGAACGTCAAGCGCGTGTTCGCGCGCGTGTTCGGCATCGACCAGTATCCGGGCCTGAAACCGGTGGAAGACGCGCTGTGGCGCCGCGCCGAGGCCCTGCTGCCATCGGATGAGGGGATCGAATCGTATACCCAGGGCCTGATGGACCTGGGCGCCACTTTGTGCACGCGCTCGAAACCCGACTGCGCGCGCTGCCCGCTGCAGGACCGCTGCGTGGCGTACGCAACGGGACGCACCGCCGAACTGCCGGTGCGCAAACCGAAAAAGGCGACGCCGGAAAAGCGCGCGCAGATGCTGGTCGTGATCGACCGCGGCCAGGTGCTGCTCGAGCAGCGGCCTGGCACGGGGATCTGGGGCGGGCTGCTGTCGCTGCCGGAGGTGGATGGGCATGTGATGCTGGACGCCGAAGAGCTGGACGTCAGCGCCGTTGCCGAAGCGGCCGAAAAGTTCGGTACGGTGGAAGAGACCGAAGCGCTGCTGCCGCTGGAGCACGGCTTCACGCACTACAAGCTGCACATCCACCCCTACCGCATCGCGCTGGCCGCGCGCGCCGACCTGCCGGCCGGCTACCTGTGGTGGGACCTGGCCCGCATCGACGAGGCGGCGTTGCCCTCGCCGATCAAGAAGCTGCTGGGGCTGCTGGGCCAACCCTCCCTATTCGCTTGACCTGAAACAAACCGGGGTCAGACTCCGGATTTTGGAAATAGCCTGACGGCAGTTGCCAAAAACGGGAGTCTGACCCCGGTTTGATTAAAGTTCGTCGAGCGAGAAGATGCGCTTGTGTTCGCGGATCGCGTAGCGGTCCGTCATGCCGGCGATGTAGTCGGCGATCTTGCGCGCCTGTTTCAGGGTGTCGCCCGAGGCCACCTGGTAGTCGAAAGGCAGCAGCACCGGGTCGGTCATGAAGGCGGTGAACAGTTCGCGCACGATGCGGCTGGCTTTCACGCGCATGCGGTTGACCTTGTAGTGGCGGTACAGGTTCGCATACAGGAAGCGCTTCAGGGCCGTGGTTTCTTCGCGCATCTTCGGCGAGAAGCGGATCAGCGGCGGGCCGTCGCGCACGTCGTCGATGCTCTGCGGCGCGGCTTCCTTCAGCAGCCGGCAGGACTCCTCGACCAGGTCGGCGGTCATCGCCGTGATCATCAGGCGGATCGTCTCGTACAGCTCGCGCCGGCCCGGCAGGCCCGGATACTGCTGCACCACTTGCCGGTGCAGGCGCGCGAACAGCTCGACTTCTTCCATCTGCTTCATGCTCAGCAGGCCGGAACGCAGGCCGTCGTCGATGTCGTGGTTGTTGTACGCGATCTCGTCGGCCAGGTTGGCCAGCTGGGCTTCCAGGCTGGGCTGCTTCTTGTCGATGAAGCGCAGGCCGAGCTCGCCCAGCTGGCGCGCATTCGTCAGCGAGCAGTGCTTCAGGATGCCTTCGCGCGTCTCGAAGCTCAGGTTCAGGCCATCGAAGGCGCCGTAGTGCTCTTCCAGGTGGTCAACCACGCGCAGGCTCTGCAGGTTGTGCTCGAAGCCGCCGTGGTCCTGCATGCATTCGTTCAGCACGTCCTGGCCGACGTGGCCGAAGGGCGTGTGGCCGAGGTCATGGGCCAGCGAGACCGCTTCGACCAGGTCTTCGTTCAGGCGCAGGCTGCGCGCCAGCGTGCGCGCGATCTGCGCCACTTCGATCGAATGCGTCAGGCGGGTGCGGAACAGGTCGCCCTCGTGGTTGAGGAAGACCTGGGTTTTGTATTCCAGCCGGCGGAAGGCGGTGGAGTGGATGATGCGGTCGCGGTCGCGCTGGAATTCGCTGCGCGAGCCGGCCGGCGGCTCCGCATGGCGACGTCCACGCGACTTCGACGAATGCGCTGCATACGGAGCCAGGTGGGCGTCGAAATCGATCATCGGGCGTTCTTCCTCACGGAAGCGTCCAGGGTCGCCAGCAGCTGATCCTGCGGCGCGCCGGTGATGCTGGGGCTGCCCAGCGGCTTGAGCAGGATGAACTTGATCGCCCCGCCCTCGTTCTTCTTGTCGACTTCCATCAGCTCGATCCAGCGCGCATGGCCCAGGTCAGGCGCTTCGACCGGCAACCCGGCCGCCTTCACCAGGCGACGCACGCGCACGGCGCTGTCGGCATCCAGCAGGCCGAGACGATGCGACAGGTCCGCCGCCATCACCATGCCGCAGCCGACCGCCTCGCCGTGCAGCCATTCGCCGTAACCGAGGCCGTTCTCGATCGCGTGGCCGAAGGTGTGGCCGAAGTTCAGCACCGCCCGCAGGCCGCCTTCGCGCTCGTCGCGCCGGACGACATCGGCCTTGATCTCGCAGGATCGCAGGATCGCGTGCGCCAGCGCGGCTGAATCGCGCGCGACCAGCTTGCCGATGTTCGCCTCGATCCAGTCGAAGAAGCCCAGATCCAGCACGGCGCCGTGCTTGATCACCTCCGCCAGGCCGGCCGACAGCTCCCTGGCCGGCAGCGTGTCGAGGGTCGCGGTGTCAGCGATCACGGCGCGCGGCTGGTAGAAGGCGCCGATCATGTTCTTGCCGAGCGGGTGGTTGATGCCGGTCTTGCCGCCCACCGAAGAGTCGACCTGGGACAGCAGGGTCGTCGGGATCTGCACGAAGGGCACGCCGCGCATGTAGCTGGCGGCCGCATAGCCGGTCAGGTCGCCGATCACGCCGCCGCCCAGCGCCACCAGGGTGGTCTTGCGGTCGCACTTGTTGGCCAGCAGGGCGTCGAACACCAGGTTCAGGCTCTGCCAGTTCTTGTGCTCCTCGCCGTCCGGCAACACGATCGTGACGACCTCGCGGCCCGCCGCGCGCAGCGGTTCCGTCACCTTGTCCAGGTAGAGCGGCGCGATGGTGGTGTTGGTGACGATCGCCACCTTGCCGCCGCCGGCGCCGATGTGGCGGTTCAGCAGCGCGCCGTCGTCCAGCAGGCCGCGGCCGATGAGGATGGGGTAGCTGCGTTCGCCCAGCTCGACGTTAAGGGTGGTACATGGCTGTTCGTTCATATGCGTGCGTGGCTTGGACCGCTGGCGCCCCGCTTCGAGCGCGGCCAGCTGGTCCACGATGGTCTGGACCATCGATTGTACGTTAGGCCGGCCGGTATCGATCACGAGGTCGGCAATCTCGCGGTACAGCGGTTCGCGCTGGGAGGTCAGGTCTTCCAGCTTCCTGCGTGGATCGGCGGTCTGCAGCAGCGGGCGGTTCTTGTCGTGCGAGGTGCGCGCCAGGATGCTGTTGACGCTGGCGCGCAGGTAGACCACGGTGCCGCGCTCGGCCAGCAGGCGCCGGCTGTCCGGATTCAGCACGGCGCCGCCGCCGGTGGCCAGCACCAGGCCGCTGCCCGCCGTCAGCTCGCGGATCATGTCGGCTTCGCGCCGGCGGAAGCTGGCCTCGCCTTCGATCTCGAAGATCCACGGCACCGACGCGCCGGTGCGGGCCTCGATCTCGTGGTCCGAATCTGCGAAGGTCATGCCCAGCCGGCGCGCCAGCATGCGCCCGATGGTGGTCTTGCCGGCGCCCATCAGGCCGACCAGGAATATGTTGTTGCGCTTCGAATCGGCCACGTTCGTTCAAAAAAATAAAAAACGGCCAAGTATCTCACCTGGCCGTTTGCTTTCCTATCGGGGTGCACGTGTTGTACAGGTCAGTGCCAGTGTAACCGGAAACAAACCTTGCCGGTCTTATACTTGCAGCCCGACGTCGCTGCGCTGCTTATTGCGAACTGAACATGAAAGGCGTCGACTTGCTTCGCGGCGTGGTCACTTGCAGGGTAAAACTGCCTGCGGCACAGCCATCGTCCGGCTTGATAATGGCTGAGTGGATCGTGCCACCGATGATGTTCGACGACGGCACGCTCGACGGTGCGATCGTCCCGACCGACAGCTTGGCCGCATCCGTGCTTGCGATCGTGGTCCCGCTCGGCAATGGGTTGTTGTTCGAATCGCTCAGGCGGAAATACAAGGGCTGCGAGGTGCAACCGGCACCGGCAACGCCGGCGATCTTGCTCGGGTCGCCATCGCTCGTCGTCCAGTCACGGCAAGCGCCGTTGCTGGTGCAGACCTGGCGCGTCAGGATGGCGGTCGAGTTGCTGAAAACGATCTCGACCGAGCTGCGGATGTAGTTCAGGCCCCACTTGCCGTCGCCCTGGCTGGTGTACGCCGCGTGGCCATACGGGAACGGCAGGTCGCCCTTCGCCGATTCGTACTTGCCGTCCAGCGTATTCCCCCCGGTCATACTGGCGACCGAGCCCTGGTAGCCGGTATCGAGGAAGGGGTCGCCCATGTCGGTGAAGCGTTCACCGCCGGACAGGCAGGTGTCGACCAGCGGACGGTAGACGGTCGGCACCTTGCCGGTGACCGGATCGACATAGTTGGTGCAGCTGTACTGGCCGTCGCCGTTCTCGTCGACGAAATCCTCGATGCCCTGCGCGTAGGCCAGGACCGTCACGCGGCCGTTAAGCGGGCGGAAGTTCTGGCTGACCAGCGGGACCGAACAGGCGCCGTCGACCGTGGTGCAGGCGCCCTGGGCCGCGCTGCCGACGGCGCCGCCCTCGGTGACGAAGTTGATCGCGGTGCCGTTCGATACCGGGTTGCCGTACTGGTCGGCCAGGCGCACGGTAATGTTGGCGATCATGCCGTCGACTTCGCCGCCTTCGATATTGTATTTGTCGACACTCATCGACATCGATTTCTGGATCGGCAGGCCGGTCGACACCGTCAGCGCGTCCGACAGGCCGCTGACCGTCACGTTGTTGCGCGTCGCCGTGGCGGTGACGCGCACCGGGGTCGGGATCGTGCCCGACGAGACCATGGTGCTGACATTGCCGCTGGCGTCGGTGGTCGCGCGCGCCGGCGTCACGCTCAGGCCGCCGGTCGTGGTGGTCGCCGCGAAGTCGACGTCGACGCCGGGCAGGCCGTTGTTGTGATTGTCGACGACACGGAAGGTCAGTTGGGCAGATTCCGAGCGGCCCTGGCCGCCCGAGCCCTTCAGCACGATCGACGAGCCGCTGAGGTTGGAACTGACGAACTGGATGCTGCCGATGTTGGCCGCCGCGACGGGAACACTGATGGTCTGGCTGGAGCTGCCGGCCGAAACGGTGATCACGTCGGTGCCGCGCGTGCAGCCGTTGTTGGTATAGGTCGCGAGCTGGACGCCGTTCGCCAGCGCGCCCGGCACCAGGGTCGCGGTGCTGTCGCCGACGCACAGCGAGGTCAGGCTCAGGCCCGGGGCCGTGGTGGCCGGCTCGCTGCCGTTCTTGAGCGGGATGTTCAGGGATAGCGTATTGAAGGCGGGCAGCGTCCCGGCCGGCGCCGGCACGAAGGAGAGCGCACCGACCGTCAGCGGCGCAGCGCCGAAGCTCAGGTTCACGGTCGCCGTCGAGGTCTGTTTTTCCAGGTCGACCGAGGTCACGTTGATCGCCAGGGCGCCGGACGAAGTGGTGCTGGCCGAGCGGACCTTGATCGTGGCAACGCCGGACGCGTCGGTCGTCGCGGAACCGCTCGACGGGTCGAACACGACCATGCCGCTGGTACCGGGCGCAAACGTCACCAGCGCACCGACTGCCGGCTTGCCCGACGCCAGGGTCACGGTGGCCGTGATGGTCGCGGTCTCGCCACCGGCGATACTGGTGGTTGGCGTGCCCTTGCCGTCCACCACGGCCAGGGTGGTCTTCGCCACGGCGGGGGTGGTCGTACCACCGGTACCGCCAGTCCCGCCGGTACTGCCGGTGCCGCTGCCGACCGAACCCGGATTGCCGCCGCCGCCGCCGCAGGCGGCCAGCACCAGCGCCATCAGCAGCGCCGTCGCGGCGGGCGCGCCGCGGCGCGAAATCATCGTCTTGCTCATTTCTGCCTTCTTCTTGTTGGTTGGGTTATTCGTCGGATCAGCGCGCCGCGCTCTGCACGCGGTCGGCCACGATCTTCGGGGTGATGAACACCAGCAGCTCGGTCTTCTGGGTCGAGCGTGCGGTGGTCTTGAACAGGTGACCCACCACCGGCAGGTCGCCGAACAGCGGCACCTTGGAGTCGTTGTTGGTTTCGCTCTGCTGGTAGATACCGCCCAGCACCACGGTGCCGCCGTTTTCGACCATCACCTTGGTCTTCACGTGCTGGGTGTTGATGGCGAAGCCGGCGGTGGTGGACTCGCCCTTCGAGTCCTTGGCGACGTCGACGTCCAGCACCACGTTGCCGTCCGGGGTCACCTGCGGCGTGACTTCCAGGCGCAGGTTGGCCTTGCGGAAGGCGATCGAGGTGGCGCCGCTGCTGGTGGCCTGCTGGTACGGCAGTTCGACGCCCTGCTCGATCACGGCCGCCACGTTGTCTTCGGTGACCACACGCGGGCTGGAGATGATCTTGCCCTTGCCGTCCGCCTCGAGCGCCGACAGTTCCAGGTTCAGGAAGCGGTTCGCGGCCGCCGAGAACAGCGAGAACGCGATGGTCGGCGCGTTGGCGCCGTTGATCGGCGCGGCCGGCAGGTTGACCAGCGTGCTGTTGGTGTAGCCGTCGCCCTTGTCCGGGGTCTGGCCGGTGATCTGACCGACGCCGGTCAGGTTGCCGCCGATCGCCACGCGCTGGTCGCCGTTGAGCTGGTAGCCGCTGTCGCCGCCGCGCAGCGTGCGCAGGTCGGCGAAGCCCAGCTTGGCGCCGAGGTTGCGCGAGAAGCCGTCGTTGGCCTCGACCAGGCGCGCTTCGACCAGCACCTGCTTGGTGGCGATGTCGACCTTCTGGATCAGCTTGCGCACGTCGTCCAGCCTGGACGCGATGTCGGTCACGAACACCTGGTTGGTGCGCGGATCGATGGTGGCGCTGCCGCGCTTGGACAGGATGCGGTTCCTGCTGTCGCCGCCGGCGCCGCCGCTCAGCCCGAACACGGTGCGAAAGGCTTCGGCCTTCTGGTAGTTCAACTGGAAGATCTCGGACTTCAGCGGTTCGAGGTCGGAGATCTGCGCCTTCTGCTCGAGCTCCAGCTTCTCCTTGGTCAGCAGTTCTTCCTTCGGCGCGATCCACATCACGTTGCCGTTCTTGCGCATGTCCAGGCCCTTGGCCTGCATGATCACGTCGAGCGCCTGGTCCCACGGCACCTGCTTGAGTTGCAGGGTCAGGCTGCCGCTGACGGAATCGCTGGCGATGATGTTCAGGCCCGAGATGTCGGCCACCGCCTGCAGCGCGGCGCGCACGTCGACGTTCTGGAAGTTGAACGAGATCTTCTCGCCCTTGTAGCCTTGCGCGCCCTGGGCCAGGCGGTTCGGGTCTTCCTTGACCGGCTTGACGTCGATGACCAGCTGGGTGTCGCTCTGGTACACGCTCTGCTCCCAGGTGCCCTGGGCGTCGATGGTCATGCGCACGTTCTGGCCGGCGGGCACGGTGGTGATGCGGGTCACCGGGGTGCCGAAGTCGGTCACGTCCAGGCGCCGGCGCAGCGACGGCGGCAGGCCGGTACGCAGGAAATCGACGTGGATCTGGTTGCCGGCCTGGCGCACGTCCACCGGCACCTGGCTGTTCGGCAGGTCGACCACGATGCGGCCTTCGCCGTTGGCGCCGCGGCGGAAGTCGAGGTCGCGCAAGGTTTGAAGGCTGGCCGGAGCCGCGGCGGTGTGCGCCGCCGGCAGCCCGGCCGCGTTCACCGCCTGGGCCACGCCGCCCGAGCCTTCGACGGTCAGGATCACCGACTTGCCGTCGATCGCGGCGGCATAGTTCAGCGGGCGCTTCAGGTTCAGCACCAGGCGCGTGCGTTCGCCGGCCTGCACCACGTTCACGCCGCGCACGTCGCCCAGGTTGATGTCCTGGGCGTTCTTGCCGGTGGCGTTTTCGGTGGCGCCGAAATCGAGCGCGATGCGCGCCGGGTTGGTGATCGAAAAGCCGATCGGCAGCTTGGCCGGGGCATCCTTCATCGCCACGTTGATGACGACGTTATTGCCCTGCTGGTTGGCGCTGATCGATTCGATCGCGTTCTGCGCGAAGACGCTGCCGGCGCCGAAGGCCAGCAGCAATCCGAGGGCGATGCTTCCAAGTCGGGTCATTTCTTGTTCTCCTTGCTTTGCAGCTCCAGCTTCGCCATGCGCTCGACCCACTCGCCGGCAGCGTCCTGCACCACTTCACGGATATTGATGGCGTCGTCGCCCACGCGGGTGACGATGCCGAAATTCTGGCCGATGCGCTGGCCGGCGCGGACCTGGTAGACCGCGCGGTCGATCTGCAGCAGCGCATAGTTCGCGCCGCCCTTCTGCATCGTGCCCACCATCTGCATGGTGTCGAGCGGGAAGCCCTCGAGCACTTCGCGCGGGCGCTGCAGGTCGGGCTTGTTCGGGTCCGGCGCCGCCTCGGCCGCCTTGGCCAGCTGGTTCAGCAGCTTGTCCTGGCTGAACGGCTCGACCGCCTGGCCGGCATTGTAGGCGTAGGGGATGAAATCCTTCGGCTCGGACAGCGGCTTGACGGCCGGCTTGGTCTGCTGCCTGACCTGCTCCATCCAGTCGCGCACTTCCTTGACGTCGCTGTCGCCGCAGCCTGCCAGCAGCAGGGCGGCGGCCACGAAGGCGCCGGCGTTCTTGATCGCTTGCCTGCTCACTTCTTGGCCCCCTTCTTCTTTTTCTTGCGTTGCGCCGCCTGCTGGTCCAGCTCTTCCTGGTCGAGGTAGCGGAAGGTCTTGGCGACCGCGTCGAGCGCCAGCGTGCCATCCTTGGCGGTGCTGAGCGACAGGTTGTTCAGGGTGACGATGCGCGGCATCTTCGCCATGTCGGCGGCGAATTCGCCGATCGCGTGGTAGCTGCCGCTGACCTTGATGTCGATCGGCAGCTCGGCGTAGTAATCCTTGACCGCCACCTGGCCCGGCTTGAACAGCTCGAACTGCAGGCCGCGGCCGAGGCCCGCCTGGTTGATGTCGGACAGCAGGGCCGCCATCTCGGCCTTGCTCGGCAGCTGCTTCTCGAGCCGTTCGACGTAGCGGTTGACCTGCTGCTGCTGGGCTTCCAGCGCGTCCAGGTTGATCGCTTGCGCCATCTTGCTGCGGTAGTCGTTGCGCAGGGTCTGCTCCTGCGCCGCCAAGACTTCCTGTTCCTCGAACTGGCCGCTCCAGTACAGGAAGTAGCCGGCGACCAGCACGCCCGCCATCACGCCGGCCGCGCACAGCAGGCGCGGCGCGAGGGGCCACAGGCCCGGATGGCGGCCTTGCAGGCCTTCGAACTGGGAGGCGATGTCGGCGCCCAGCTGTTTCAGATCGATGTTCATGTTTTCGGTCCCGGCTTCGCGGTTTCTTCCATCTCACGCGCGCGCTTGATCGAGACGTTCAGCGTGAATTCGACGACCTTGCGTCCGGTCTTGCTCTTGTCCAGCGTGGCGGCGCGCACCTCGGTCAGGTCCGGGCGTTCCAGCCACGGCGAATTGCCGGACAGGTTGCGCAGCAGTTCGGCGACCCGTTCCTGCGACTGGGCCACGCCCATCAGCAGCACTTTCTGGCCGTCCTGCTTGAAGCTCTTCAGGTAGACCCCGTCCGGCGTCTGGCGCACCAGTTCGTCGAGCAGGTAGACCGGCTGGTTGCGGTCGCCCTGCAGGTCTTCCACCGCCTGCTGGCGCGCCTTCAGCGCTTCGATCTCGCTCTTCAGGTTGGCGATCTTCTTGATCTTGCCGTCGAGTTCCGCATTCGCGTTCTTGAGCACCAGGTTGCGCTGGTTCTGGGTGGCGATGCGGCTGGCGTTGTAGCCGCCCACCATCAGCACCAGGGCCGCGCCGAGCAGGCCGCCGAGGGCCAGCATCGCGACGAAGGCGCTCTGCTTCTGTTTGCGTTTGGCTTCCCGGTGGGGAAGCAGGTTAATCCGGATCATCAGCCAAACCTCCGCAGTGCCAGGCCGCAGGCGACCAGGTAGGCCGGCGCTTCGTTGCGCAGCTGCTGCTCGCGTACCGAGGGTCCCAGCTGCATGCCCTTGAACGGCGAAATCACCGCGCTCGCAATCCTGGTGCGGCTGGCGATGATGTCCGGCAGGCCGGCAACCTGTGCGCAGCCGCCGGCCAGGTAGATCTGGTCGATGCGGGTGTACGGCGTCGAGGTGAAGAAGAACTGGATCGCGCGCGTGACTTCGAGCGCCGCGTTTTCCAGGAAGGGGGCCAGCAGGTCGGCGCCGTAGTTGTCCGGCAGGTCGCCGGCCTTCTTGCGCGCTTCCGCCTCCTCGAACGAGAGACCGTAGGCGCGCACGATGTCCTGGGTCAGCTGGATCCCGCCGAAGGGCTGTTCGCGTTCGTAGATGGTCTCGCCGTTCTGCAGCACCGAGATGTGGGTGGCCTGGGCGCCGATCTGGAACAGGGCCACGATCCGCCCTTCCTCGCCGCCCTGTTCGCCGATCGCGCGGTGCGCGGCCGAACGCGCCGCATACGACTCGATGTCCATCACGGTGGCGGTCAGGCCGGCGGCTTCGAGGATCGCGACGCGGTCCTCGACCTTCTCGCGGCGCGCCGCCGCCAGCATGACTTCCATGTCTTCCGGCGAGTTGGGCGCCGGGCCGATGACGTCGAAGTCCAGGCTCACCTCGTCCAGCGCGAACGGGATATACTGGCTTGCTTCGGATTCGACCTGCACTTCGAGCTGGTCTTCGGCCAGGCCCGCCGGCAGGATGATTTTCTTGGTGATGACGGCGGCCGGCGGCATGCCGAGCGCCACGTGCTTGATCCTGGTGCCGCTCTTCTTCCAGACGCGGAGCACCGCTTCCGACACCGCTTCGATGTTTTCGATATTACCGTCGACCACGGTGCCGCGCGCCAGCGGCTCGGCGGCGTAGCGCTCCAGGCGCAGTTCGCCCTTGCCGGCATCGGCCAGCTCCACCAGGCGCACGCCCGACGTACTGATGTCGATCCCGATCAAGGGCGGGTTAGTCTGTCCGAACAAGGAACCGAGACTGATCACGAGCGTTGCTCCCTCTTTGCTACTTCTGCGTTCCTGAAGAACGGCTATTGAACGCCCGCGTGGGGAATGATTTGTTTGAAAATGAGTGACTTAGTGAAACTTATTTATGTATACGCTCAAGGCACTGCGTTAAATCGTAGCAATAAGGGTGTCCACAGACAAGAAATTTCTGCATGGGAACATATTGGTCCGAAGCATGAATACGACACTTGGTTTTCCCCTGACTTGAATCAACTTGCCATCGTTTTCACACCTGTTATCTGCAGTTAAACACCTGTTATCGGCTTGACCATGCGTGCCGCAAGGTCAGCCCTGACTTATAATGAAAAGCATGAAATCAACTCCGAACGGGGCGCCGACCCCGCCGTCCCAGCCGTCTTCCAGCAAGCACAGTCCGAAGCGAATCCTCCTGACCCTGCTCGCCACCCTGTTCGGGTTGGCCATGTGCGGGGTGCTGGTGGTGGTGTTCGCGCTGGCGATGGCCTACCCCAACCTGCCCGCCCTCGATACCCTGACCGACTACCGGCCGAAGATGCCATTAAGGATTTTCACCGCCGATAACGTCCTGATCGGCGAATTCGGCGAGGAGCGCCGCACCCTGGTCCACTTCAAGGACATCCCGGACGTCATGAAGAAGGCCGTGCTGGCGATCGAGGACGACCGCTTCTACGAGCACGGCGGCGTCGATTACTGGGGCATCCTGCGCGCCGCCCTGCACAACGCCACCGGCGGTGCACGCCAGGGCGCGTCGACCATCACCCAGCAGGTCGCGCGCAACTTCTTCCTGTCCTCGGAACAGACCCTGAAGCGCAAGGCGTACGAAGCGCTGCTGGCCTGGAAGATCGAGAAGAACCTGACCAAGGACCAGATCCTCGAGGTCTACATGAACCAGATCTACCTGGGCCAGCGCGCCTTCGGCTTCTCGTCGGCGGCCCAGATCTATTTTGGCAAGGACCTGCGCAACATCAGCGTGGCCGAAGCGGCGATGCTGGCCGGCCTGCCGAAAGCGCCGTCGGCCTACAACCCGGTGGTGAATCCGAAGCGCGCCCGCCTGCGCCAGCAGTACATCCTGCTGCGCATGCACCAGCTGGGCTACATCACCGACGCCCAGTTCGAGCAGGCGAAAAACGAAGAACTGAAGATCAAGACCGACAGCACCGCCTTCGGCGTGCACGCCGAGTACGTGGCCGAGATGGCGCGCCAGCTGGTGTACGAGCAGTTCAAGGAAGACACCTACACGCGCGGCCTGAACGTGTTCACCACCATCACCAAGGCCGACCAGGACGCCGCCTACCTGGCGCTGCGCCGCGGCGTGATGGACTACGAGCGCCGCCATACCTATCGCGGCCCGGAAAAGTACATCGAGATCCCCTCCAACAAGGGCGAAGCCGACGAAGCCATCGAAGCCGAGCTGGCCGAGCACCCGGATTCCGCGGACATCGTCGCCGCCATCGTGCTGCAGGCCTCGCCCTCGCAGGTGACGGCGGTGCTGGCTTCCGGGGAGGAAATCAAGATCAGCGGGTCCGGCCTCGGTTTCGCGCAGAGCTGGCTGTCGCCGAAAGCGGCCGAGACCCGCCGCATCCGCCGCGGCGCCGTGATCCGCGTGTTCCAGGACGGCGGCTCGAGCTGGAGCATCACCCAGATGCCGGACGTGGAATCGGCCTTCGTGGCGGTGAGCCCGGACGACGGCGCGATCAAGGCGCTGGTGGGCGGCTTCGACTTCAACCGCAACAAGTTCAACCACGTCACGCAGGCGTGGCGCCAGCCGGGGTCCTCGTTCAAGCCCTTCATCTATTCGGCCTCGCTGGAGCGCGGCTTCTCGCCGGCGACCCTGATCAACGACGCCCCGATCTCCTTCGACGCCGGCTCGACCGGCGGCCAGCCCTGGGAGCCGAAGAACTACGACGGCAAGTACGAAGGCCCGATGACCATGCGGCGCGGCCTGATGAAGTCGAAGAACATGATCTCGATCCGCATCCTGAACAAGATCGGCGCGCGCTACGGCCAGGAATACGCGACCCGCTTCGGCTTCGACGCCGACAAGAACCCGCCCTACCTGACCCTGGCGCTGGGCGCGGGCGCGACCACGCCGCTGCAGATGGCCGGCGCCTATTCCGTGTTCGCCAACGGCGGCTACCGGGTCAGCCCCTACATCATCTCGAAGGTGACGGATGCGGACGGCAAGGTGCTGTCGGAAGCGCGGCCGGAACGCGCCGGCGTCGACGCCAACCGCGTGATCGACGAGCGCAATGCCTGGCTGATGGACAGCATGCTGCGCGACGTGGCGCGCTTCGGCACCGCCGCCAAGGCCCAGCAGATACTCAAGCGCCCCGACCTGGCCGGCAAGACCGGCACCACCAACGATTCGATCGACGCCTGGTTCGCCGGCTACCAGCCGCACCTGGTCGGCATCGCCTGGATCGGCTACGACCAGCCGCGCAACCTGGGCAACAAGGAAACCGGCGGCGGCCTGGCGCTGCCGATCTGGATCGGCTTCATGCAGAAGGCGCTGAAGGACGTGCCGGTGGCGGAGCGCACCGTGCCGGGCGGCCTGGTGCAGTATGGCGACGAGTACTACTACGCCGAGAACCCGCCCGGCACCGGCGTGCAGTCGCTCGACGTCGGCGTGCCGGCGCCGGCGGCCGAGCAGAAGGTGCGGGATGCGGTGCGGAACGAGTTGTTCTAGCCTTCGTCCCGCGCTTGTTCGTCGTCCCCGCGAAGGCGGGGACCCAAGTTCTGCTTGCGCTGGCGGAACGCGTCCAGCTTGGATTCCCGCCTGCGCGGGAACGACGATCAGCGCAGCTTGACCGGCGCCCCGCCCTGCTGGGTCGCGTAATCCGCCAGCGACGCAAACAGCTCGCTGTCATCCCGCGTATTGCGCCACTCATCGTTCACGCGCTTGTAGTGGAAGCCGCCGGCGCGGGCCGCCACCCACATCTCCTGCAGCGGCGCCTGGCTGTTGACGATGATTTTCGAGCCGTTGTCGACGAATTCGATTTCCAGCACGTTGCCGCTGCGCTTGCATTCGACGTCGACCACGTCCTGCTCGAACAGGCGGTCGAAGGCCTGTTCGATCTCGTTCAGGGTGGCGTCGGCCAGGTCCAAAAATTCGGTTTCGGTCATGCTACACTCCAAGGTCTGCTAATCAAACCGTGATTCTAATCGTGAAGTCCCCATTTGCGCTCCCGGCCGCCGCGGTCGCCGCCGCCGTCCTGCTGTCCGCCTGCGGCCAGACCGGTCCGCTCTACATGCCCAAGCCGCCCGCCCGCGCCGCAGCCGCCCAGCCCGCAGCGCCAGCCGCGCCGGCGCCGGCAGCCACGCCGGTGACCGTGGTCAGCCCGCCGGCGCCTGCCGCCGGCACCAGCACGCCGCCTGCGGGATCGAACTCGAACAACACGCAAGCCCCCTCCTCTCCTCCCGCCACCCAACAGTAATCATGTCGCAATTCTCGTACCAAGACGGCGTCCTGCACGCCGAAGGCGTTGCCCTGCCCGCCATCGCCGAACAGTTCGGCACCCCGACCTACGTGTACTCGAAGGCCCAGCTGCTGCAGAATTTCCGCGGCTATGCGGCGCCCGGCAAGGGGCGCGATGCCCTGGTCTGCTACGCGATGAAGGCGAATTCGAACCTGGCCATCCTCGACATCCTGGCGCGCGAAGGCGCGGGCTTCGACATCGTCTCGGGCGGCGAACTGCTGCGCGTGATCGCCGCCGGCGGCGACCCGGGCAAGGTGATCTTCTCGGGCGTCGGCAAGACCGTGGCCGAGATCGAACTGGCGCTGGACAAGGGCATCCTCTGCTTCAACGTCGAATCGATCCCGGAACTGCACCGCATCAACGAGGTCGCCGGCCGCATCAAGAAGCGCGCGCCGGTGTCGCTGCGCGTGAACCCGAACGTCGATCCCAAGACCCACCCCTACATCGCCACCGGCCTGAAGGCCAGCAAGTTCGGCGTGGCCTTCTCGGACGCCCTCGACACCTACCGCGCAGCAAGCGCGCTGCCGCACCTGGACGTGGTCGGCATCGACTGCCACATCGGCTCGCAACTGCTGGACGACGCCCCGCTGCTCGAAGCACTCGACAAGCTGATCGAGCTGATCGACACCCTGGCGGGCGAAGGCATCCACCTGCACCACCTCGACGTCGGCGGCGGCCTGGGCATCGACTACGGCACCGGCGACAACGCCCCGGTGGCGATCGGCGATTACGTGTCGCGCGTGTTCGCGCGCGTGGACGCCTGGCGCGCCGAGAAGTACGAGGGCAAGCCGATCAAGGTCATCTTCGAACCGGGCCGCTCGATCGTCGGCAATACCGGCGTGCTGCTGATGTCGGTGGAGTTCCTGAAGCCGGGCGAAGAAAAGAACTTCTGCGTGATCGACGCCGCCATGAACGACATGGCCCGTCCGGCCCTGTACCAGGCGTGGATGGACGTGAAGCCGGTCACGCCGCGCGCAGGCAGCACGGTCACCTACGACCTGGTCGGCCCGGTCTGCGAATCCGGCGACTGGCTGGCGCGCGACCGCGAGCTGGCCGTCGAACCCGGCGACCTGCTGGCCATGATGGCGGCCGGCGCCTACGGCTTCACCATGTCCTCCAACTACAACACCCGCGGCCGCGTGGCCGAGGTGCTGGTCGACGGCGATCGATTCCACCTGATCCGCCGCCGCGAAACGCCGGAAGAGCTGTTCGCGCTGGAGTCGATCGTCCGGTAATCCGCGCGGCGAACAGGCAGATGCAATCAGGCCGGGCGTCGATCCCGGCCTTTTTCATTCCCGCTCGCCCGCGCAAGCGCTAGGCGCCCGGCCCTTGCGGACTGCAGCGCAGCAGGCGCCGCACGCACTCGCCCACCGCCGCGTGCAGTTCCGGCGGACGGCGGATCTCGAAATCGAAGGGCATGCCGGCCAGCTGGCGCGCAAACCAGTCCAGCTCGTCGGACTGGGCGTGGATGGTCACGCCATCCGGGCCTTCGTCGAAGGTGCCGGCTTCGGCAAACAGGTGGGCGCGGGCCGATGCGAGGTCGGTCTTCAGCAGCACCTCGATCGCGAAGGCGCGCGGCAGCGTCGCCACCGCCTGCACCACGTGCGCCATCGCGTCGAAGCCGGGCGGACGCTCGAAAGCCTCCGCCAGCAGCGCGGCGCCGGCGATGCGGTCGAGCCGGAAAGTGCGCAGGTCCTGGCGCAGGTGGCATAGCCCGGCCGCATACCAGCGCCCGTGGCGCAGCGCCAGGCCGTAGGGGTCGAAGCGGCGCTCCGATTCCCGGCCGTGGTGGTCGCGGTAGCGCAGCAGGACCCGGCGGCAGGCCTGGGCCGCTTCGGTCAGCACCGCCAGCGCCGCATTGCTGGCCGGCGCCACCGCGCGCCGGTCGTCCAGCCTGACCGTGTCGCCGACGGCGCGCACGCGCCGCTTCAGGCCGTCCGGCATGACGCGCTCCAGCTTGGCCTGGACGCTGGCCACCGCCGGCGCCGCCTCGGCCAGGCCGAGCCCGCGCGCAGCCAGCAAACCGAGCGACAGCGCCAGCGTTTCGTCCTCGGTGAACATCATCGGCGGCAATTTAAAACCGGGCATCAGCGCATAGCCGCCCGCGCGGCCGCGTTCGGCGACGATCGGGATGCCGATGTCTTCCAGTTTGCCGACGTAGCGGCGCAGGGTGCGGCGGTCCACGCCCAGGCGCGGCGCCAGCTCGGCGCCGCTCATGCGGCCATGGGTCTGCAGCAGCTCCAGCAGGGCGAGAACGCGGGTGGTCGGATGGTACATAGGACCGATTATGTCCTATTTCGCGCTTACGCTGCCATTTTGACCATGGAGTCCGCGATGAACGGGAGTGCAACGCTGTGGCTGTATTTTCTGCTGGTGTTCGGCATCATCGCCCTGCCCGGGCTCGACATGGCCTATGTGCTGGCCAACGCCCTGACCGGCGGCCGCGGCGCCGGGCTGGCGGCGGTGGCCGGCATCGTCGCCGGCGGCGCCTGCCACATCGCGATGGGCGCGCTCGGCGTGGCCACCATCGTGCGGTTGTGGCCGGCGCTGTTCAACCTGCTGCTGGTAGCGGGCGCGGCCTACATCGCCTGGATCGGCTGGCAGCTCGCGCGCGCGGGCGCGACCACGCTCAAGGTGCGCACCGACGGTCCGGCGCGGCCGCCGGTGTCGGTGTTCTTCAAGGGGATGCTGACCTGCCTGCTGAACCCGAAAGCCTATGTGTTCATGCTGGCCGTGTTCCCGCAGTTTTTAAAACCGGCGCAGGGCGCGATCTGGGCCCAGGCCGTGGCGCTCGGACTGATCACGGCCGCGACCCAGGCCGGCATCTATGGCGCCGTGGCCCTGCTGGCGCGGCGGGCCGGGAATTCGATCGGGGCCAGCGGGCTCGCGGCGCGGGCGGTGGGCTTATTGCTGGTGGGGACAGGCGTCGTCACCGTTTTTCAAGGATGGCAGGCATGAAACAGACACGCAACTACGGCGCCCTGTGCATGGCCGCCGTCATGGCGGCGCCGGCGGCGGCGGGAGCAGGAGCGACCACGCCGGCGGCGGCGGATTGCTGCGCGGTGGTCGAGCTGCGCCAGTACGTCACCTACCCCGGCACGCGGGACACGCTCATCAAGCTGTTCGAAGAGCGCTTCATCGAGCCGCAGGAAGCCGTCGGCATCGAGGTGGTGGCCACCTTCCGCGACGTCAACGATCCGGACCACTTCACCTGGGTGCGCGGCTTCGCCGGCATGGAGGCGCGCAAGAAGGCGCTGGGCGACTTTTATGACGGGCCGCTGTGGAAAGCCAACCGCGATGCCGCCAACGCCACCCTGTACGACAACGACGACGTCCTGCTGCTGCGCCCCGCTTCCCCGGGCGCCGGCTTCGCCTACGATCCGGGCCGCCGTCCCGCCATCGGCGCAAAGGCGCCGGACGGCTTCGTCGTCGCCCAGGTCTATTACTTCAACCACGCAGTCACGCCCGAATTCACACGCTTCTTCGAGCATCGCCTGATGCCCCTGTTCGAGCGCCACAGCGCCCATGTGCTGGCCCGGCTGGTGTCGGAAAAGAGCGCGAACACCTTCGAGCGCCTGCCGGTGCGCGAGCACGTCGACGCCTTCGTCTGGTTCGCCGGCTTTCCCGGCCGCGCGGCCTACGATGCCTACCTGCTGAAGCTGGCACAGGACCGGGACTGGCGCGACGAAGGCTTCGCCCAGCTGCGCAAATCGCTGGCACGGCCGCCCGAGGTGCTCATGCTGGCGCCGACCGAGCGATCGCAGCTGCGTTGAAATATTTTTTGTGTTTTTGTCGAATTCCGTTCTTTCATTCGTCGATCAGGAAGAGACGGACTTTCACAAGACCATGAAAAAACAGATCCTCGCCTTGCTGCTCTGCATCGGCTTGCACGGCGCCGCCATGGCCGGCCTCGCCGAAGGGCTGGCCGCCTACAAGGAGCAGGATTATCCACATGCCCTGAAGGAGCTGGCGCCGCTCGCCGAGGCCGGCAATGCGGACGCCCAGCATGCGCTCGGCCTGATGTATTACATGGGACGCGGCGTGCCGCGCGATCTTGCGCAAGCCTTCCGCTGGCACTACAAGGCGGCGCTCCAGGGCAATCCTGCCGCCGCTTACGTGGTCGGCGCCATGTATTACACCGGCAACGCGGTCCCCATGGACCAGGCCCTGGCGCTCGCCTGGTTCCGCAAGGCGGCGCAGCAGGGTCATCCGGACGCCCAGTACGCCTTGGGCCTGATGTATTGTTACCACGTTGCCGGTGTGCCCGACGATGCGGTAACCGCCTACATGCTCTTCAAGCTTGCCGCCGCCGGCGGACACCGCCATGCCAGGGAGCAGCTCGCCGTCCTCGCGCGGCACATGACGGCGCAGCAGATCGAGGAAGCGCAGAACCTGATCCGCCGCTGGCAGCCGGGCATGCCCTTGCCGGCCCCATCCACCTCTACCGACCACGCACGATGACCCTTTTCCGTTTCCTGTTCGCGGTGTGCGCCGCCTGCTTCGCCTGCAAACTTGCCGCCGCCGCTACGTCGGCGCCGGCGCCCTTGTCGATCGGCGATACCTGGACCCTCGATTCCGCGGCGCTCGGCGAGACCCGCCGTATCAATGTCTACGTGCCGGCCGGGCTCCCGCCCGGCGCCGCGCTGCCGGTGATGGTCATGCCCGACGGCGGCATGCTCGAAGACTTCCTGCACGTCGCGGGCCTGCTGCAGGTGGGCGCCGGCAATGGCACGACCCGGCCCTTCCTGCTGGTCGGGATCGAGAATACCCAGCGCCGGCGCGACCTGACCGGCCCGACCGACGTTGCGAAGGACCGCGCCATCGCGCCCCAGGTCGGCGGCTCGGCGGCGTTCCGGAAATTCATCCGCACCGAGCTCCTGCCCGAGGTCGCGAAACGCTACCGGACCACGGCGGAGCGCGCGATCGTCGGCGAATCGCTGGCGGGCCTGTTCGTGGTCGAGACCCTGGCCCTGGAGCCGGACCTGTTCGACACCTACATCGCCATCGACCCGAGCCTGTGGTGGAACGACGGACGGCTGGCGCAGCGCCTGGCCACGCATCCGCCGCGGCCGGCCGGCAAGAAGTTCCTGTTCATCGCGGCGAGCAGCGACGCCATGCCCTCGATCGACCGCCAGGCGCTCGAGGCGGGCCTGGGCCAGGCGCCAGGCATGACCTTCCACTACCAGGCCTGGCCCGGCGAAACCCACGCGACCATCTACCACCCGGCCGCCCTGCAGGCATTCCGCCAGGCGCTCAAGCCGCCGGCGCCCTGAAACGCAGCAAGGATCTCCAGAAAATGCGCTTATTCAGAACCAAGAACCTGGACCAGATGATGGCCGCCGGCCGCCAACCCGGCGGCCTCAAGAAGGTGCTCGGCCCCATCGACCTGATCCTGATGGGGATCGGCGCGGTGATCGGCACCGGCATCTTCGTCCTGACCGGCACCGGCGCCGTCACCGCCGGCCCCGCCCTGACGCTGTCCTTCGTCATCGCCGGGGTCTGTTGCGGACTGGCGGCCCTGTGCTATGCGGAATTCGCCTCCACCGTGCCGGTGGCCGGCTCCATCTACACCTACAGCTATGTGACGATGGGCGAACTGGTGGCCTGGATCATCGGCTGGGACCTGCTGCTCGAGTACGGGCTGGCGACGTCCGCGGTGGCGGTGGGCTGGTCCGGCTATTTCCAGTCCCTGCTGGCGGGATTCGGCCTGTCCCTGCCGGAATCCCTGCGCGCCGCGCCCGGGGCGGTGCCGGGCCTGCACACCTGGTTCAACCTGCCGGCCTTCTGCATCATGATGGTGCTGACGGCGATGCTGTCGCTCGGCGTGCGCGAATCGGCGCGCGTGAACAACATCATGGTGGTCATCAAGCTGGGCGTGGTGCTGCTGTTCATCGCGGTCGGCGCCCGCCACGTCCAGCCGGCCAACTGGCAGCCCTTCATGCCGCACGGCGCCGGCGGCATGCTCAGCGCCGCCGCGCTGATGTTCTTCGCCTTCATCGGCTTCGATTCCGTCACCTCGGCGGCCGAAGAAGTGAAGCGCCCGGAGCGCGACCTGCCCATCGGCCTGATCGGCACGCTGGCGGCGTGCACGGTCATGTACATCGTCGTCACCGCCATCATGACCGGCATCGTGCCCTATGCAAAATTCCTCGGCATCGACCATCCGGTGTCGCTGGCGCTGCAGTATGCCCACGAAACCTGGTTCGCGGCCTTCGTGGACGTCGGCGCCATCCTCGGCATGACCACCGTGATCCTGGTGATGGCCTACGGCCAGACGCGTATCCTGTTCGCCATGTCGCGCGACGGTCTGCTGCCGCCAAGGCTGTCCGCCATCCATCCGCGCTTCGGCACGCCCTTCTTTGCCACCTGGATCGTCGGCATCGTCTTCGGCCTGCTGAGCGCAGTCGTGCCGCTCGGGGTGCTCGGCGAACTGGTCAACATGGGGACGCTGGCCGCCTTCTGCCTGGTGTCGGTCGCCGTCATCGTGCTGCGCAAGAAGCGCCCCGACCTGCACCGCGCATTCCGCTGCCCCGGCGTGCCCTACGTCCCCGTGCTCGCGATCGCCTTCTGCGCCGTGCTGATGGCTTTTCTCGGCAAGACGACCTGGATCGCTTTCCTGGCCTGGCTGGCGCTCGGCCTGGTCGTCTACTTCGCGTATGCGCGCGAACGTTCTTTGTTGAATAAAAAGGAGATGTGATGTCCGAACTGAAAGTACAAAGCTTCACGATGTCGCTCGACGGCTTCGGCGCGGGTCCGAACCAGAGCCTCGAGAACCCCATGGGCGAAGGCGCGGGCAGCCTGCACCAGTGGTTCCGCGGCACCCGTACCTTCCAGCGCATGATCGGCAACGACGGCGCGGGGACGGACGGTCCGGACGAGGATTTCGCCGCGCGCGGCTTCGAGAACCTCGGCGCCTGGATCCTGGGCCGCAACATGTTCGGTCCGGTGCGCGGGCCATGGCCCGACGACGCGTGGAAGGGCTGGTGGGGCGACGAGCCGCCCTACCGCGTGCCGGTGTTCGTGCTGACCCGGTATCCGCGCGCGCCGCTGGCGATGAAAGGCGGCACGACGTTTTATTTCGTCACCGACGGCATCGCATCGGCGCATGAGCAGGCGCGCCGCGCCGCGGGAGGCAAGGACATCCGCCTGGGCGGCGGCGTGGCGACCATCCGCGAATACCTGCAGGCCGGCCTGGTGGACGAGCTGCACCTGGCGATCGCCCCGGTGCTGCTGGGATCCGGCGAAAACCTGTTCGCGGGACTGGACCTAGCCGCCCTGGGATTCCGCTGCACCGAGCACGTGCCGACCGCAGCGGCGACCCACGTCGTGCTGCGCAAGGACTGAATCTACTAACCAAGAGCGTCTAACAATGCCGTCAGGGCAAGGCGCGGCGCCGAAGACAGTACGAACGTACGGCGAGGCGTCGCAACGCAGCCATGGCGGCTTTGTTAGGCGCTCTCAGTCGCGGCCGCGCGAGCGGTCTTCCGGCCAGGCCTGCCGCGCGCAGGCCGCCGCCTGCTCGTTCCAGCGGCCGTCCAGCACCAGGCAGCGCTCGACCGACGAGCCGGTGCGGAAGCGCGACAGCGCCAGCACCAGCACGAGCGCCAGTACCAGCAGCAGGCCGATGACGGACGGTCCCTTCATCATGCTAGGTGCCCGGCCGCGATGTGACGGGAGGACGCGCGCGGCGCCAGCGCCAGTAGACGCGCAGGCCGAGCAGCACGGCGACCACCGTGCCCCAGACGATGGGCTGCTCGAAGTTGTGCTTGCCGGCCTTCATCCACCAGTAGTGCAGGATCGCCAGCGGCGCGATCACGTAGATCAGGCGGTGCAGCTGGGCCCAGCGGCGGCCCAGGCGCTTGATCATGGCGTTGGTGCTGGTCGCGGCCAGCGGCACCAGCAGCACGAAGCAGATGAAGCCGACCGTGATGAAGGGGCGCTTGAGCACGTCCTTCCACATGGCGCCGAAATCGAAACGGTGATCGGCCCACAGGAAGGTCAGGAAGTGCATCAGTGCATAGAAGAAGGTATATAGACCCAGCATGCGCCGCAGGCGGATCAGCCAGTTCCAGCCGGTGAAGCGGCGCAGCGGCGTGATCGCCAGGGTCGCGCACAGCAGGTACAAGGCCCAGTCGCCGGTGCCGTGGGTCACGAACTCGACCGGGTCGACCGGCACCCCCTGCACGGTCAGCCAGACGATGCGCGCGAACGGCAGCAGCGCGAGCACGAACACCACGCTCTTGATGAGCGAGAGCTGTTTCGGCGACGGGCTGATGGCGGGTCTTACTGGTGCGTTCTTGGTCATCTGGCCTCGATCCATGGTCCCCAATCAGAAGTATTTCTTCAGGTCCATCCCACTATACAGGGACGCCACCTGGTCGTAGCCGTTGAACATCAGGGTCTTGCGCTTGGGCGCGAAGAAGCCGCCCTCGCCGATGCGGCGCTCGCTCGCTTGAGACCAGCGCGGATGGTCGACGTTCGGATTCACGTTCGAATAAAAGCCGTATTCCTCGGGCGCGATGCCGTTCCAGGCAGTGCGCGGCTGGTCCTTCACGAAGCGGATGCGCACCAGCGACTTGGCCGACTTGAAGCCGTATTTCCAGGGCACGACGATGCGCACCGGCGCGCCGTTCTGGTTCGGCAGCACCTGGCCGTACATGCCGACGGTGAGCAGGGTCAGCGGATGCATGGCTTCGTCCATGCGCAAGCCTTCCACATAGGGCCATTCCAGCACGCGGCTGCCGACGCCCGGCATCTGGCGCTTGTCGGCCAGGGTCGTGAATTCCACGTATTTGGCATTGCCGGTCGGCTCGACCTGCTTGATCAGGTTGGCCAGCGAATAGCCGACCCAGGGGATCACCATCGACCAGCCTTCGACGCAGCGCAGGCGGTAGATGCGCTCTTCCAGCGGCGCCAGTTTGGTCAGGCGGTCGATGTCGAGGGTCAGCGGCTTCTTGACTTCGCCATCGATCTGCACCGTCCACGGCCGGGTGCGCAGCGTGTGCGCGTTCTGGGCGGGGTCGGATTTGTCGGTGCCGAATTCGTAGTAATTGTTGTAGTGGGTCGCGTCTTCGAACGAGGTGGGCTTCTCGTTGGTGGACAGGCCGGCATTGCGGGCGGCCGCCAGCTTTTGCGCCACGACGTTCTGCGCAAAGGCTTCCCGGTTCGCCAGTTCCCACAGCGAGGAGCCGACCGCGGCCGTCGCCGCGATGCGGGCGATGAACTTGCGCCGGCCTTCATAAACCTCGCGCGGCGTGATTTCGGATGGGAACGGCAGATCGATGCCGTTCGGGTTTCGTTTGAAAAGCATGAGAGGCTCCTGCAAAGCATGCCAGCGCCACAGGTTGTGGCGGACATGACAACCTTACACCATCTGCTCCCGATTAGCTGTTACCGTAGGGCTTACTTACGATTTGTAATCGGACTGTCATCTCAGAGCTTGCCGTAGGAGTGCAGGCCCGACAGGAACATGTTCACGCCCAGGAAGGCGAAGGTGGTGACCACCAGGCCGATCAGCGCCCACCAGGCGGCGGCGCGGCCGCGCAGGCCGGACATCAGGCGCATGTGCAGCCAGGCCGCATAGTTGAGCCAGACGATCAGGGCCCAGGTTTCCTTCGGGTCCCAGGACCAGTAGCCGCCCCAGGCCTCGGCCGCCCACAGCGCGCCGAGGATGGTCGCCACCGTGAAGAAGGCGAAGCCGACCGAGATCGACTTGTACATCACATCGTCCAGCACTTCCAGCGACGGCAGGCGGTCGGCAAGAATCCCGTGCGACTTCAGCAGGTAGGCGGAGCCGACCATCGCGGCCAGCGCGAACGTGCCGTAGCCGATGAAGTTGGCCGGCACGTGGATCTTCATCCACCAGCTTTGCAGGGCCGGCACCAGCGGCTGGATCTCGGCGGCGTCGCGCGCCACCGTGTACCACAGCAGGAAGCCGACCGCGGCCGAGATCACCAGCAGCACGAACGGACCGAGCTGGCGGGTCGCGTAGCGCTGTTCGTAATAGAGGTAGAACAGCGCCGTGATCATCGAGAACAGGATGAAGACTTCATACAGGTTCGATACCGGGATGTGGCCGACGTCGGCGCCGACCAGGTAGGACTCGTACCAGCGCACCATCATGCCGGTGAAGCCCAGCACCACCGCGGCCCAGCACAGCTTGGAGCCGACGCTGGCGCCGAACGGCGAACGCGCCGCCAGGCCGATCCAGTAGAACACGGTCGAGAACACGAACAGCGCGCTCATCCACAGGATCGCGGATTGGCTCGACAGCATGTACTTGAGGAAGAATTTCTGGTTCGCCGCATCCAGCGATCCGCCGTACAGCGACACCGCCCACAGCGCCAGCACGGCAATCAAGGGGATCAGCCAGCGCACCGGCTTCCAGTGCCAGCCGAGCAAGGCGAAGGTGGGCGCGGCCAGCACCAGGATCGCCTGTTCGTAGACGTCCATGAAGCTGCCGTAGCGCTGCAGCGCGAACAGCGCCGCCGCCAGCAAGCCGGCGCCGTACAGCCAGTCGATGGCCGTGAGGCGCTTGAAGAAGCCGGGCGGTCGGGTGTACACCGCCTGTGCGGAAGTGCCGGGAGTATGCGTTGCTTGCGACATGGGTTCTCTCTTTCGGATACCGGCGCTAGCTTACGCCGATTTGGGCGGATTGCGGCAGCCGGGTCTTCAAATCGGCGAACTCGCGCTCGAAGTCGAGCGTCCTGCGCTGGGTGCTCATCGCCATCATGGCGTGAGCGTCGCCATCGTATTCTTTCACCCACACCCAGATCCGGCGCTCGCGGATATAAAACATCGCGAAGATGCCCAGCACCAGCAGCAGGCAGCCCAGGTAGACCACTTTCTTGCCCGGCGAGCGGGTGACCTGCAGCACCGAGGCCTTCACCTCCGCGAAGTCTTCGAGCGACAGGTAGACCGGCGCGCCGTAGAAGACACTGTCCGACAGCGCGTTCGTCGCCAGCTGCAGGAAGCGCCCATGGGCTTCGGTGGGTTCGACCGGCGGCTCGCCTGCCTGCGCATGGGCAGCCTGCCACAGCTCCCACATGGCGCCGTTGAGCATCTTCATGAACACATTGGCCGCCTTTTCCTGCTCGGCCGCCGGGATGCGTTCGAGGAATTGCGAGACCGCCAGGTAACCGCCGCCCTTGCCGCCGCTGCCTTCGCCGGCGAAGATCGCCAGGGTCTTCGCGGCCGATTCCTGGAGCTGGCGCGCCAGCGAAGCGTCGGTCTTCGACTGCGGCATGGCGCGCTCGGCATAGCGGCGCGCCGCTTCTTCGCGCAGCGCCGGATCGGCCAGGGCGGCGCGCAGGCGCATCCATTCGCGCACCCCGTGATTGTCGTCGGCCGGGATGCGCAGGAAGCTGAACGGGTCGGACGGATTGCTGCGCACGCCGGCCAGGTAGACTTGGGCGCCTTCGAGGGTCACCGGCTGCATGTAGTTCATGAACTCGCGCGCCTGGCCGGTCTTGTCGCGCAGCTTGTATTGCACGCTGGGGCCGACGTTCTTGAGGTCCTTGTTGCCGGCGTTCTTCGCCGCCGAACCCGTGTGCTGGGACAGGGTGCGGGCCAACTGGGCGTCCAGCGACTCGGCCTTCTTGACGTCGCGCACGTCCTGGCCTTCCTTCGTGTTTTCGACGTTGAAGGCGCGGAAGCCCGACCACTCGACGGTATAGGGCTCGCTGCCCTGCTTCAGCTCGGTCGCGTTGCCGACTTCGCCGTCGATCGCGAAGCGCTTGTCCGACGGCCCCGTCATCGGGTAGCCGGTCAATTTCAGCTTGCTGCCGCCGTCCTCGATGCCGGACTGGTAAATCGCCACGCCGCGGTAGATCAGCGGCTGGTTGACCTTGATGCTGGCCGGGAAGGTCTTGCCGGTTTCATGGTCGCGGATCGTGACTTCGCTGGCGAACAGCTTGGGCATGCCGGTCGAGTAGAAGTCGACGATGAATTTGTTCAGGTGGATCGTGAACGGCAGGTCCTGGACCAGCACGCCGTTCGCCTGCGGCAGGATGGCGGTGGCGCTGTCCTGCCCTTCCGGGATCATGGTGTTGCCGCGGAAGCTGGGATTGCCCAGGCCCAGGCGGTGCCGGGCCGGAATCTGGGAAATGAGGCCGCCGCCCATGTAGGGCGTCTTGCCCATGAACCATTGCTGGAACCGGATGGGCAGATCGGAATCGAGCAGGCCGCCCAGCAGGATCACGACGATGGCGCTGTGCGCGAAGATGTAGCCGAACTTGTTGCCCGCGCCCTTCTTGGCCGTCACCAGCACGCCATTCGTCTTGTCGACCATCTTGACGCGGTAGCCGGCATTGCCGAGGCGCTGGGCGGTCTGGCTGGCCAGCGCCACCGCGCTGCCCGGCGCCGTCCATTCGCTCTTGTGGTGGAAGTTGCGCAGCGATTCCTCGCGCACGTTTTCCTTCCAGCTGCGCATGTCGCGCAGCATCTTGGGCGCATTGCGCGCGATGCACAGGCTGGTGGAGACGATCAGGACGGCCAGGATGGCCAGGAACCACCAGGCGCTGTAGACCGCATACAGGCCCAGCTTGCGGAAGATCTCGAACCAGAACGGACCGAACTGGTTGATGTAGTCCGGCGCAGCCTTGTTCTGCTGCATGACGGTGCCGATGATGGCGGCGATCGCCAGCATCACCAGCAGGGCGATGGCGAAGCGCATCGACGACACCAGTTCGACCGCCTCGGCCAGTGCGCGGCGGCGCGTCTTCAGTTCAATTCCGGTGGTGCTCATCGATTCCTGGCGGGCGCGGGCGCCCGCATGTGCTCAACTTATTTCAGGCCGGCGATGTAATCGGCGACGGCTTTCATTTCCTCATCCGACATGCGCTTGGCCAGCGCACCCATCTGCGGGCTGTTGTTGCGCGCGCCGGTCTTGAATGCCGTCAGCTGGCCGATCGTGTAGTCCTGGTGCTGGCCGGCCAGGCGCGGATACTGGGCCGGGATGCCTGCGCCGGTGGCGCCATGGCAGCTGGCGCAGGCGGCCACGCCGCGGTCGGCGATGCCGCCACGGTAGATCTTGCGGCCCAGCTCGAGGCTGTCCTTGTTCTTCGCGGCGCCCTGCTTCGGCTGCTGGGTGGCCAGCCAGGCGGCGATGTTGGTCTTTTCTTCGTCGCTCAGCATCTTGGCGTAGGTGGTCATCACCGGCTGCTGGCGGTTCGGGGTCGTGAAGTCGACCAGTTGCTTGTGGATGTAGGCTTCGGCCTGGCCGGCCAGCTTGGGATTGGCGACGATGGTCGAGTTGCCGCCGGCGCCGTGGCAGGAGGCGCAGGCCGGCAGGCCGCGTGCGTTGTCGCCGGTGTCGTACAGCGAGCCGCCCTTGGCGGGGTCGGCTTTGACTGCGGCGCCATGCGCCGCGTCGGCCGCGGAAGCGCTACCGGCAGCGAACAGGGCCGCGAGCAGCAGAGACTTTACGATTGCCGCGCCGGCGGCCGGGAAAAACACACGATTCATTCAAGCACCCTGAAAAAATTAAAACGATAATTCTTGTGTACAGTGCAGCGGTCATGCGCGTGTCCTGCAGCCGGGGCACACCGACGGTGGCGGCAGCGGCAGGTAACTCCCTATTGTACAATAGCTTTGTTTCCGATCCGCCAATTTTCTTACCCATGTCCAAACTCTGGCAAGCCCGCTTCTTCACCACCGTCAACCAGCTGCGCGACCTGCCGCGCACCGAGGTGCCGGAAATCGCTTTCGCCGGGCGCTCGAACGCGGGCAAATCCACGGCGATCAATATCCTGACCAACCAGAAAGGCCTGGCCTTCGCCTCCAAGACGCCGGGCCGCACCCAGCACATCAACTACTTCTCCCTCGGCGGCGCCCACGTGGGTCAGCACCGCAATGACGAAGCGCGTCCCGACGAGATCCGCGCCATGCTGGTGGACTTGCCCGGCTACGGCTACGCCGAGGTGTCCGGTTCGGCCAAGCACCACTGGCAGGCCCTGCTGGGCGACTACGTGCGCCAGCGTGAACAGCTGGCGGCGCTGGTGATGATCGTCGATTCGCGCCGTCCCTTCACCGACCTGGATATCCAGATGATCGAGTGGTTCGCCCCCACCGGCAAACCCATCC
>CAJYXO010000238.1 GCA_913778765.1 uncultured Massilia sp.
GCTGGATTTGCCTGGCCCCGGCCAGCACCGCCAGCAGGCTGGATTTGCCGACGCCGTCCGGCCCGATCAGGCCCGTGATGCTGCCGGCCTCGAGGCGGACGGCGTCGGCAAATCCAGCCTGCTGGCGGTGCTGGCCGGGGCCAGGCAAATCCAGCAGGGCAGCGTGGAAGTGCTGGGCGGCGACATGCGCCGGGCCGCCTTCCGCGCGCGCATCTGCCCGCGGATCGCCTACATGCCCCAGGGCCTGGGGAAGAACCTGTACGCCGCGCTGACCGTCGAGGAAAACCTGCAGTTCTTCGCACGCCTGTTCGGCCAGGATGCGCCGACCCGGCGCGAGCGCATCGACCTGCTGACCCGCAGCACCGGCCTGCATGCCTTCCTCGGCCGCGCAGCCGGCCAGCTGTCGGGCGGGATGAAGCAGAAGCTGGGGCTGTGCTGCGCCCTCATTCATGAGCCGGACCTGTTGATCCTCGACGAGCCCACGACCGGCGTCGATCCGCTGGCGCGGGCCAAGTTCTGGGACCTGATCGCGGCGATCCGGCGCGGCCGCCCGGGACTGAGCGTGCTGGTGGCCAGCGCCTACATGGACGAAGCGCGGCGCTTCGACCGTCTGGCGGCCCTCGACGAAGGCAGGGTGCTGGCGTGCGGTACGCCGGCCGAACTGCTGGCCCGTACCGGCTGCGCCAGCCTCGAGCAGGCCTTCATCGCACTGCTGCCGGCAGCGCGCCGCGCAGCTTATCGCCCGTTGGGGCCGCCGCCGCCGCTGCAGGTTTTCGAGGGCGAGCCGGCGATCGAAGCGCGCGGCCTGTGCCGCCGCTTCGGCACGTTCACGGCGGTGGACGAGGTCAGCTTCCGTATCGGCCGCGGCGAGATCTTCGGCTTCATCGGCTCGAACGGCTGCGGCAAGACCACCACCATGAAGATGCTGACCGGCCTGCTGGAACCGAGCGCCGGCGACGCCCGGCTGTTCGGGCAGGCGCCGCGCCGCGGCGACCGGGCGGCGAGGCGGCGCGTCGGCTACATGTCGCAGGGATTCTCGCTGTACCAGGAGTTGAGCGTGCGCCAGAACCTGCTGCTGCATGCGCGCCTGTTCGACCTGCCGGAGCAGGCCGCGCGCGCGCGCTGCGCGGCGATGGCGCGCCGCTTCGGGCTGGAGACGGTGCTGGACGCACTGCCGGGACGGCTGCCGCTCGGTATCCGCCAGCGTCTTTCGCTTGCCGTGGCGCTGGTGCACGGTCCCGAGCTGCTGATCCTGGACGAGCCCACTTCCGGGGTCGATCCGATCGCGCGCGACCGCTTCTGGGAGCAGATGCAGGCGCTGTCGCGCCAGGACGGCGTGACGATCTTCGTGTCGACCCACTACATGAACGAAGCCGAGCGCTGCGACCGGGTCGCGCTGATGCATGCCGGCCGCGTGCTGGCCAGCGGCACGCCGGCTGCGCTGCGCGCCGAGCGTGGCGCAGCGAGCCTGGAGCAGGCTTTCATCGCGCGGCTGCGCGATACGGACGGCCTTGCCGCGCCGGACGCGGCGGACGCGCCGCCGCCGCCGGCGCAGGCGCTGCGGAAGGCGAAGGCCGGGCCCTTCGGCGGCTGGCTCGGCCGCGCCGGCAGCTATTGCTGGCGCGAGACGCTGGAACTGCTGCGCGATCCGGTGCGCGCCGTGCTGGCAGCCTGCGGCTCACTGCTCCTGATGGTCGTGATCGGCTATGGTATCGACATGGACGTCGAGGGCCTGCGCTACGCCGTGCTGGACCGCGACCAGACGGCGCTCAGCCGCGATTACGCACTGAACCTGTCGGGCTCGCGCTATTTCGTTGAGCGCCCGCCGCTGTCCGGTTACGAGGCGCTGGACCGCCGCATGCGTTCCGGCGAGCTGGCCCTGGCGATCGAGATTCCGCCGGGCTTCGCGCGCGCTGCCGCGGCCGGCCGGCCGGCCCAGGTCGGCGCCTGGATCGACGGCGCCAATCCGGTGCGCGCCGAAACCGTCGACAGCTACGTGCAGGGCCTGCACCAGCAATGGCTGCGCAGCCGCGCCGCGGCCGCCGGCAGGGCCGTGGCCGCCGGGCCGGCCACGGTCGAGACGCGCTACCGCTACAACCCGGATGTGCGCAGCCTGCCCGCGATGGTGCCGGCCATCATCGCCATCCTCCTGCTGAACCTGCCCGCCATGCAGGCGGCGCTGGCGGTGGTGCGCGAAAAGGAGATGGGTTCGATCGTCAACCTGTACGTGACGCCGGTGCGCCGCAGCGAATTCTTGCTCGGCAAGCAGGCGCCCTATGTCGTGCTGTCGATGCTGAATGCCGTCCTGATGACGCTGCTGGCGGTGGCCGGGCTTGGTGTGCCGCTGAAAGGCAGCATCGCGGCCCTGGCGCTGGCCGCCTTCATGTACTGCATCTGCTCGACCGGCATCGGCCTGCTGGCATCGAGCTTCACCCGCAGCCAGATCGGAGCGATTTTCTTCACCATGATCGGCACCATGCTGCCGGCCATCCAGTTCGGCGGCCTGATCCATCCGGTGACGGCGCTGCAGGGAGCCGGAAGGGTGATCGGCGAAGCCTACCCGGCCTCGCACATGCTGACCATCGCACGCGGCGTGTTCGACAAGGCGCTCGGGTTCGCCGCGCTGGCGCCCGATTTCCTGGCCCTGCTCGCGGCGGCGCCGGTGATCCTCGGCCTGGCGATCGCGGTCTTGCCGAAACAGGAGCGCTAGCATGGCGGCGCTTTCCTTGCGCAAGGTCTGGCGTCTCGGGGTCAAGGAATTGTGGAGCCTGGCCCGCGACCCCATCATGCTGGGGCTGATCGCCTATACCTTCACGGCCGGCGTGTACATGGCGGCCACGGCCCAGCCGGACACGCTGAGCCGGGCCGCGCTGGCGATCGTCGACGAGGACCGCTCGCAGCTGGCGCTGCGCATCCGCGGCGCCTTCGCGCCGCCCCAGTTCCTGCCGCCGGAGCTGATCTCGCTGGACGAGGCCGACGAGCGCCTGGACCGCGGGCGCGCCACCTTCGTGCTGGTGATCCCGGCCGGCTTCCAGCGCCGCCTGCTGGCGGGGCGCCAGGCCGCGCTGCAGCTGAACGTCGACGCCACCCGCATGAGCCAGGCATTCACCGGCAGCGGCTACATCCGGGAAATCGCGCTGGGCGAGGTCGCGGCCTTCCTCCAGCGCGTGCGTACGCGGCCGGCGGCGCCGATCGAATTGTCGGTGCGGCCCCGCTTCAACCCGGCGCTGACGCCTTCCTGGTTCGGCGGGCTGATGGAAATGGTGAACAACATCACCATGCTCGCCGTCATCCTCAGCGGCGCCGCCCTGATCCGCGAGCGCGAGCACGGCACCATCGAACACCTGCTGGTGATGCCGGTATCCCCGCTCGAGATCGTGCTGGCCAAGCTGTGGTCGATGGCGGCGGTAGTGCTGTTTGCCGCCCTGGTGGCGCTGGAGCTGGTCCTGCGCACCCTGCTGCACGTGGCGGTGCCGGGTTCGGTACCGCTGTTCATGGCCGGCGCGGCGCTGCACCTGTTCGCCACGGCCTCGCTCGGGATCCTGCTGGCGACCCTGGCGCGCAGCATGCCGCAGTTCGGCCTGCTCGTGATCCTGGTGCTGCTGCCGATGAACATGCTGTCGGGCGCCCATACCCCGCGCGAGAGCATGCCGCGGTTGCTGCGCGACGGCATGCTGCTGGCGCCGACCACCCATTTCGTCGAACTGAGCCAGGCGATCCTGTTCCGCGGCGCCGGCTTCGATGCGGTGTGGACCGCCTTCCTGGCGCTGCTGGCGATCGGCGCGGTGCTGTTCGGCGTGTCGCTGGCGCGCTTCACGCGGACCTTCCGCGACTAAGTCCAGTTCCCGGCTGCCGCGGGCCGAACCGCGGCCGGGGCGGCAGGTCTAAGCGCTATTCAAGCGTTGCAGGGAGAACGCCATGCCGCCATCCATGATGACCGCCATGCTGCTCGACGCCCCCGGCCGGCCCCTGCGCAAGGCGAGCCTGCCGGTTCCGGTGCCGCAGGGCCAGGAAATCCTGATCCGGGTCAGCGCCTGCGCCGTCTGCCGCACCGACCTGCACATCGTCGACGGCGAGTTGCCGCCGCATCTGCTGCCGCTGGTTCCCGGCCACCAGGTGGTTGGCCTGGTGGCCCGCGCCGGCCCGCTGGCCCAGCGCTTTCGCCTGGGACAACGGGTCGGCCTGCCCTGGCTGGGCGGCAGCTGCAACGCCTGCCCCTTTTGCGTGCGCGGCCGGGAGAACCTGTGCGACCGGCCCGTCTTCACCGGCTACGACCGCCACGGCGGCTATGCCGAATACACGCTGGCCGACGAACGCTATTGCTTCGAGCTGCCTTACGCCTACGAAGACGTGGCCGCCGCACCGTTGCTGTGCGCCGGCCTGATCGGCTACCGTGCCTATGCGATGGCCGACCGCGCGCACCGCCTGGGCTTCTACGGCTTCGGCGCCGCCGCGCACCTGGTCGCCCAGCTGGCGCTGCGCCATGGCCGCGAAGTGCTTGCCTTCACCCGCGCCGGGGACACGCGCAGCCAGGAATTCGCGCTCGGGCTCGGCGCGGCCTGGGCCGGGGCCTGCGGGGACACGCCGCCGGCCCCGCTGGACGCCGCGCTGTTGTTCGCCCCGGCGGGGGAACTGGTGCCGCAGGCGCTGGCGGCGACCGGCAAGGGCGGCATCGTGGTGTGCGCCGGGATCCACATGAGCGATATCCCGGCGTTTCCCTACGCGCTGCTGTGGGGCGAGCGGATGGTGCGTTCGGTGGCCAACCTGACGCGCGCCGACGGCGAGGAATTCTTCCGCCAGGTCGCGCATGGCGAAGTGAAGAGCATGACCACCGTGTTTCCGCTCGAGCAGGCGAACGAAGCCCTGCAGGCGCTGCGCAGCGGCCAGATCGAAGGGGCGGCGGTGCTGGTGCCGGAAGCCGCGGCCTGAACGCGGGTCTCAGCCGATGCCGAAGCGCCGGATCAGCCAGGACTTTGCCACCTCGGTCAGCAGGGCGTAGACGGCGAGGATGGCGCCCAGGCCCCACCAGTAGACGGCCGGCAGCGGCACGAAGCCGAGGGAGGGCGCCAGCGCCGATACCGGCAGCCACATCCCGGCCAGGCACACCAGCAGGCTGGCGGCGAGCAGGGCGCCGGAAGGGCGGTTGGTGCGCGAGGGCGGGGCGCCGGTGCGGATCACGTAGACGATCAGGGTCTGCGACAGCAGGGATTCGACGAACCAGCCGGTCTGGAACATTGCCGGCGCCTGGGCCGCACCGACGATATACCACAGCAGGCCGAAGGTGGCGTAGTCGAACAGCGAGCTGATGGGGCCGAAGCACAGCACGTAGCGGCGCAGGCTGGCGATCTCCCAGTGCCGCGGCCGCGCCAGGTAGTCGGGATCGACCCGGTCGGTGGTGAGCGCGGTTTGCGAGCAGTCGTACAGCAGGTTGTTGAGCAGCACCTGGACCGGCGCCATCGGCAGGAAGGGCAGCAGCACGCTGGCGCCGAGCACGCTGAACATGTTGCCGAAGTTGGAACTGGCGCTCATCCGGATATATTTGACGATGTTGCCGAACACCGTGCGGCCGGCGAGTACGCCATCGGCCACCGCCACCAGGCTCTTCTGCAACAGGACCAGGTCCGCGGATTCCTTGGCGACGTCGGCGCCGGTATCGACGGCGATGCCGACGTCGGCGGCTTTCAGCGCCGGTCCGTCGTTGACGCCGTCGCCCAGGAAGCCGACCACGCGCCCGCGCCGCTGCAGGCAGCGGATGACGCGGGTCTTCTGCTCCGGCGTGAGCCGGGCGAGGATGCCTGCCTGTTCCGCCTTGCGGCCCAGTTCGGCATCGTCGAGCGCATCCACCCGCGCGCCGTCGAGAATGGCGGCGGCGTCGATGCCGACCAGTTTGCAGACGTGGCTGCAGACTGCGGCGTTGTCGCCGCTGAGCACCTTGACGGCGACGCCGTCGCGCGCGAGCGCGGCGACGGCGGCGGCGGCCGAGTCCCTCGGCGGGTCGTAGAAGGCGATGTAACCGACCAGGGTCAGGTCCCGTTCGAGGGCCGGATCGGTCAGGCCGGCTTCGCCGCTTTCCAGTATCCGGTAGGCAATCGCAACGACCCTGAATCCCTCGGCGTTCAGGTCCTGCACGACGCCGCTCAGCGACTCGGCATGAGCCGTGCCGAAGGCGCCGCGCCCGCCTTCCCGTTCGGCGCTGGCGCTGACGCTCATGATCTCCTCGACGGCGCCCTTGCAGATGAGCACGCGTGCACGGTCCGGGCGCTCCAGCACCACCGACATGCGGCGGCGCCGGAAATCGAAGGGCACCTCGCCGATCTTGCGCCAGCCGTGGGCGCCCTGCAAGCGGGCGTGGACATGCGCGTATTGGAGGACGGCGGTGTCGAGCAGGTTGCGCAGGCCGGTCTGGTAAAAGCTGTTCAAGTAGGCATAATCGAGTACGAGCTCGGATTCGCGGCCATGGATGTCGACATGCCTTTCGAGCACGACCCGGTCCTGGGTCAGGGTGCCGGTCTTGTCGGTGCACAGGATGTCGATCGCACCCAGGGTCTGGACCGCGCCGAGGCGCTTGACGATCACCTGGCGGCCAGCCAGCGCCAGCGCGCCGCGCGCCAGGTTCACGGAGACGATCATCGGCAGCATCTCCGGCGCCAGGCCGACCGCCACTGCCGTCGCGAACAGCAGCGCCTCCCGCAGATCGCCCTTGCTGGCCCAGTTCAACACCAGCACCAGCGGCGCCATCACCAGCATGATGCGCAGCAGCAGCGCGATCACGCGGTCGATCCCGCGGTCGAAATCGCTGCGTTCGCGGGCTTCCGCCAGCGCCGCCGCGACCCGCCCGAAGCCGGTCGCGGCGCCGGTGGCGACGACCAGTGCGCGCGCGCTGCCGCTGGTCACGTGCGAGCCCATGAAGCCGATGTTCGGGTAACCGGCGGCGGGCGGCGGACCGGGCACGGGGCCGGCCCGCTTTTCCACCGGCAGCGATTCGCCGGTCAGCGAGGACTGGTCGACGAACAGGTCGATGGCTTCCAGGAAGCGCACCTCGGCCGGGACCGGATCGCCGGCCGCCAGCAGCACCAGGTCGCCGGGCACCAGCTCCTCGAGCGGGCACGCGATCTCGAGGCTGCCGGCGACCGGGCCGGGCCGCAGTACCCGGGCCGTGGTGCGGACCATCGCGCGCAAGCGCTCGACCGCGCGGCCGGAGCGGTGTTCCTGTACGAAGCCGAGCAGGGACGACAGCACGACGATGACGACGATCACGGCGGCGCTGATGCCTTGTCCGGTCGCGAGGTCGAGCCCCGCCAGGGCCAGCAGAAGCAGCGGCAAGGGGCGGCGGAACTGGGCCAGGAGGGCGAGCAGCGGCGGCCGCCGGACAGTGGCTGCGACGGTGTTCCGGCCGTAGCGGACGCGGCGGGCGCGGGCGACGGCCGGGGCCAGGCCGGCCGGTCCGGTGTCCAGCAGGCGCAGGGCTTCGTCTGCGTCGACGCTGGCGACTGCCGCGAGTGCCGCCGGTTCCGTGCCCACTAGTGCGCCATCATGAAGGGAACCGGCGACTCGGCCAGCACCGTCCGGCTGGTTCCGCCACGGCACAATTCATGGAAACGGCTGTGGCCGAAGCAGCCCATCACCAGCATGCCGCAGCCAAGCTCGGCGGCCAGCGCCTGCAGCTCGTGCGCGGTGTCCTGCCGCGGCGCGCGGACCACGACCTGCGGATTGACATGGTGGCGTCCGAGGAAGTGCTGCAGCTCGTGCATCTGGGACCGCAAGCCTTCGTCGCTGCCGGCTTTTCCGGCAAGTGCGGCGATGGTGACGCCTGCCGCGTGGCGCAGCAGCGGAATCGCCGCGTGCAGGGCGAACGACGCCTCCTTGCTGCCGTTCCAGGCCACCAGCGCCTTCGGATGATGATAGGTGTCGGGGCCGGTACGCGGCACCACCAGCACCGGCCGCGCGCAGTTCAGGATCACGTATTCGGGCAGGTGGAGCGCCGGGTCCGGCTGCGCCTCGAGCAGGTCGTCCTGGCTGAGGACCACCAGGTCGGCAAAGCGGGCCAGGCGGACCATGCCTTCGCCGGCCTGGTCGTACACGAAGCGCGCTCCGTGCCGGATGCGATGCTCGCGGGCGATGGCCTCGAATCGCGCCAGGGCGCGGCGGGCGTCGTCGGGCAGCAGCCGCGCGTATCCGCCGCGGAGGTCTTGCCCGGGACCATCCTTTTTCGTGAAGACGGTGCGTGACACGCCGGACACCGCAGCCCCGATCAGGTAGGCGCCGTGCACGCGCGCGAGGGCCGCGGCGTAGCGCATGCGCGCCGGGCCATGGGGCGACTGGTCGACGTGCACGAGGATGGTGTTGAGCATGGAGCGCACGCCGTCAGGACAGGGACAAGGGATGACGCGGATGTCCGCTGGCGGGCGTGTGCCGCGCGGTGGCCGGGCGCGGTTCGACCGGCCAGGCCAGTGCCAGGACATGGCTCAAGGCGTCGAGGACCTGCCGGCCCTGGCGGACGTCGCCGCTTTCGACCCGCAGCGCGGTGCGATGCAGGGCGGACAGGACGATGGCATGGTCGGCGCGGCGCGGATGCAGGCAGGCGTCGCCCAGCAGTTCACGCAAGGCTTCCTCCTGGCGAAAACAGGCCTCGACCGCCGCCACCGTGGCCGGGAATCGAAGGGCGATGTTAGCGTCGGGACCGGACAGCAGCGCGATGATGCGGGCGCGCAGGCGCCGGCGGCTGCGTTGCAGTGCTGCGCAGGCTGTAGGCGGGTTCAGCGCAAGCTGATGGAAGCTCATGATTTGCCTCATCTCGCATGACTTAATTGCGAGTGTCCACGTCTGCGCAGCATGTCTGTTTGATGGCCGTCAAACTTGCTAGCGGCAGACTTGCGATGCCGGCGCCGCTTAATTGACTAGGCCGTGAAGGATCGCGGAGCGGATCATCTCCGCATTGCTCCTGAGCTGCGGCTTGGCGCTGGGGGCGGCCCTCCTCGAGCGTCGACCTCGCCATCGCGGCGGCGCCGGGATCCCGCGCGCCAGGGTGCATGACCCCGTGTCGCTCGGCCTGAAGGGCATGCGGGAACGCGCCGCCAGCATCCGCGCCAGCGTGCATGTCTATGGCAGGCGGGGCCGGGGCACGATGGTGGCCATCCGGCGCAGGCTGGCATTCCGCTGAGCGGGCTCGTTGGCCGTGCGGGCCTGTTTCGTCTAGACTGCAGGCACCGCCCTTCGTGAGGATCGCCATGTCATCGGACCGGAAGCTTTTCGTGGTTGCGGCGGCGCTGTCGTCGCTGCTGTGGCCGGCCAGCAGCCGCGCCGACTGGGCGCAGTCGTCCGATCCGCTGGTCGTCCGCACCAATCCGACCGACGGCGAGCAGGCATTGCAGAACCCGCCCACCTTCACCTGGGCCGCTTATCCGGGCGCTGCCGGCCGCTACGAGATCCAGATCGTCCCGAAGGGCGGGGCGCCGCTCGGCGCGACCGTCGACCGCACCTGGTACCTGCCCGCCAAAGCCCTGGCCCGGGGCGATTACACCTGGCGCGTGCGTCCCGCCGGCTCGAACGACTGGTCGACGGCGCGCGCCTTCTCCATAACGGGCAAGTCGACCGCGTTCGAGGTGCCGGACAATGCCGCGCTGCGTGCGCGCATCCTCGGCAAGGCCAGGCCGCGTTCGCTGCCGCCCTCGTTCGCGCCCTACGCCGGCTGGAACGCGGCGAAGAAGCACGCGCTGGATCCGTATCTGAGCCGGCTGGTCAACGTCGTCAAGCTGCAGGCGGGCGCGCTGCCGGACCTGAGCGACGACCGCTGGCCGCTGGTGATCAAGGCGCCGCTGACGGCGGCCATGGCGGCCCAGCAGCGGGAGATCGCGCACCGCATCGACGAAGCCTCGCAGCAGCTCGAAGGGGCCGCCGTCCTGTGGCGCCTGAAGAAGGATCCCGCGCACCTGCAGGAGGCGTTCAAGCGCGGCGACCAGCTCGCCGCCCTGAGCCCGGACGGCCCGACCAGCCATGCCAACCAGGACCAGGCCACGCGCCAGATCGCGCTGTCGCTGGCGAAGGCGGCCGACCTGCTGGCCGGCGACCTGGACGCCGGACGCAAGGCGCGCTGGCTGAAGATCGTCGGCGTGCGCGGCGCCGCCATGTTCCAGGACCTGGCGGCCGACGGCGGGCGCCTGGACCAGCACCCCTTCGATTCGCACGGCAACACGCTGCTGGCCTACATGGCCCTGATGTCGACGCTGGCGCTGGGCGACGTGCCGGACGCGCAGAAGTGGTTCGACTTCGCCTTCCGCGATGTCGCCGGCGCGCACGAGCCCTGGTCGGGTCCGGAAGGCGGCTACGCCAACGGCACCGCCTACGCCGAGTACGCGGCCGGCTACATGCTGGCGCTGTGGGATCCGATACGCCAGGCCACCGGCGTCGACATGTACGCGAAGCCGTGGACCCTGGGTTTCATGGACTTCCTGATCGAATTCGTCCCGCCGGGCGCGCCCGTGCATGCCTTCGGCGACGGTTCCGAGACCAGGCCCGACTTCCGTGTGCTGCGGGCGTTCGCGAAGCGCGTGGCCTCGCCGCACGCCGCCTGGTATGCGGACAGGCTGACAGCGAACGAGGACGCGCTGTCCGTGCTCGAGGCGCCTTACCCGATGCCGGCGGCGGCCGGCAGGCGCCCGGTCAAGCCGCCGGACGCGGCGGGGTTCCGCAGCATCGGCTGGGTGGCCATGCACAGCGACATCGGCGCGCGCGCGGACATGGCCTTCTACTTCAAGTCCAGCCCCTACGGCTCGTTCAGCCACAGCCATGGCGACCAGAACGGCCTGCTGCTGACGGTTGCCGGCGAAGCGCTGCTGGTCAAGGCCGGCTGGTACGACTGGTATGGGTCGCCGCGCTGGACCGACTGGTACCACCAGACCCGGTCGCAGAACGCCGTCACCTTCGATGGCGGCAAGGGCCAGGTGGTGACCGGTTACCGCGAGCAGTTGCAGCACAACGGCAGCATCGTCGAGTTCGCCCCGCGGCCGGACTACGACTACGCGGAAGGCGACGCGACCCCGGCCTATGGCGGCCAGCTGACGCAGGCCCGCCGCCAGGTGGTCTACCTGCACGGCGCGAAGGCGATCGTGGTGCGCGACAAACTGTCGGCGAAGGCGGCGCACACCTACGAATTCAACGTGCATGCTCCCAGCATCATGCAGGTCGAGAGTCCGTCCAGCGTGAAGATTGCTTCCGGCGGCCAGTCCGTTTGCCTGCGCGATTTGAACGGCAACGCTTCGTTCGCGAAGTGGAAGGGACCCAGCCCGAAAAAGGGCGTGACGGAAGACCATGGCGCCTTCTACCTGAAGGCCGAGGGCGGGGCGCAGGCGGAGTTCCTGGTGCTGCTGGACGTGGGCTGCAAGCGGCCTGACGTCAGCGTCGGTGGGAACGGCCAGCGCCGCACGGTAAAGGTTGGCGGGCAGGCTTTCGAATTCAATTGACGCCCGCCCTGTCATGCGCTCACGGCTGCAGCACGTAGCTCCCCGGCGCCTCGCCCAGGCTCTCGGCCGGCGCCGGCGGCGGCGCCAGCGGCCCGGCGCGCCGGGCCAGCCAGCTTTCCCAGGCCGGCCACCAGCTGCCCTGGTGCAGTTCGTTGACGGCCAGCCAGGTATCCGGCGCCACATAGGGCGCGTCGTGGGCGTGGGTGGCGATCTGGAAGCTGCGGCCCTGGGTGCCCGGCGGCGCCACCACGCCCGCATTGTGGCCGCCCGAGGTGAGCAGGAAGGTGACGTCGGTGTCGCTGAGGGGAATGATCTTGTACACCGAGCGCCACGGCGCCACGTGATCGGTCATGGTGCCGACCGCGAAAATGGGGATGTGGATGTCGGTCAGGGCCACCGGGTTGCCATCCACGAGGTAGCGCGCGCTGGCCAGGCTGTTTCGCAGGAACATGCGGTGCAGGTAGTCCGCATGCATCCGGTAGGGCATGCGGGTGGCGTCGGCGTTCCAGGACGCCAGGTCGTTGTCCTTGTCGGGAATGTCGAGCAGGTAATGGCGCAGGCGCCGCGACCAGATCAGGTCGTTCGAGCGCAGCAGCTGGAAGGCGCCGGCCATCTGGCGCGTGTCGAGATAGCCCTGCTGCCACATCGCCGCTTCGAGGAAGGCGACCTGGCTGTCGTCGATGAACAGCGACAGCTCGCCCGGCTCGGTAAAGTCGACCTGGGCCGCCAGCAGGGTCATGCTGGCCAGGCGCTTGTCGCCGTCGCGCGCCATCGCCGCCGCCGCAATCGCCAGCAGCGTGCCGCCGAGGCAGTAGCCGCAGGCGTTGATCCGGCGCGCGCCGGTCTGGGCGACGACGGCGTGGAGCGAGGCCATGATGCCGAGGCGCCGGTAATCCTCCAGCGAGAGGTCGCGGTCGTCGGCGTCCGGGTTCTTCCATGACACCATGTAGACCGTGTGCCCGCGCTCCACCATGTAGCGCACCAGCGAATTGTGGGGCGAGAGGTCGAGGATGTAGTACTTCATGATCCAGGCCGGCACGATCAGCAGCGGCACCGCGTGCACCTGCGGCGTCTGCGGGTCGTAGCGGATCAGTTCGACGAGGTGGTTTGCCATCACGACCTTGCCCGGCGTCAGGGCGACGTCGCGGCCCGGCCGGCAGACGACCGGCGCACCGGCGCCGCCCAGGGCACGGCGCAGGTCGCCCGCGGCGCGCAGCGCGCCATGCACCAGGTTCTGGCCGCCGCTGGCAAAGGTAACCTGTTGCACCAGCGGATTGGTGGCGATGAAGTTGGAGGGCGCGAAGCCGTCCAGCATCTGGCGCGCGACGAAGGTCACGACATCCGAGTGGTGCGGCGAGACCCCGCGCACGCCGCTGGTGGCGCGGTGCCACCATTTCTGGCTCAGCAGGAAGCCCTGGCTGAGTTGGTTGTACGGCCAGGCATGCCACAGCGGATCCGAAAAGCGCTTGTCCTGCGCCAGCGGGCGCACCGGCTCGGCGGCGCTGCCGAACATGGCCGCGGTGCTGTAGCGCAACCACTGGCCGGCGTCGGTCAGCGCCTGGATGCCCAGTTCCATCTGCTTGGCGGGCGACAGCAGCAGGTGGGCGGCCCAGTCCTGCCAGGCCGCGGCCAGGGCGGCCGGCGAGATATAGCCGGTCATGCGGCCCAGCCAGGCGTTCAGCGCCAGGTCGATGTGCGCATGCGCTGCGCTGGCTTCGGGATAGTGCGGACGGCCGCGGCCCTGCCAGGCGCTGGCTTCGCGCAGCTGCTCGCTTGCCGGGATGTCGGTCGGGTCGTTCATGGTGCGCTCCTTTGGCGGACGGCGGGAGACCTCACGCTTGTTCGACCGGATGCGGGCGGTTTGGTGCCGCGCCGGAGCATGCGCCGTGCCGGCGACGATCGTGCTAGGATGTTCCGCCCAAGTCTCCCGGGCCCAGCGCACCGCATCGATGATGTCCGATACCGCAACGGCGATCCAGCGTCGCCTCGACGAACTGCTCGAGCATCTGCCCGCGGGCGTGGTGGTGCACGGCCCCGACGGCCGCATTTTGACGGCCAACCGACTGGCCGCCGAGTTGCTCGGGCAAAGCCCCGAGCAGCTGACCGGCACCGCGTCGATCACCTCGGCCTGGGGTTTTGTCCGGGCGAACGGCCGGCCTATGCGCCCGGAAAATTATCCCGTCAACATCGTTTTGCGTACCCACAAGAAGGTTGCCCACCTGGTGGTCGGGGTGCCGGCCTCGGACCGCGAGCCGGAGCGCTGGCTGATCTGCAACGCCTATCCGGAATTCGATGCGGAAGGTGCTTTGCGCCAAGTGGTCGTCTGCTTTACCGACTGCACCGCCCTGAAGCGCGCCAAGCAGCGCCTGCAGAAGTCGGACAAGCGGCTGCGCCTGGTGCTGAAGGGCTCCAACGACGCGCCATGGGATTACGACATGGTGACGCAGGAAGTCTATTATTCGGAGCGCTGGTGGACGATGCTGGGCTACCGGCCGGGCGCGCTGCCCTGCGACAAGGATCTGTGGCTGAGCCTGGTCCACCCCGACGACCGGGCCAAGGTCAGCGCCTTCATGCGCGGCATGCTGGAAGACCGCAACGCGCGCGAGTGCTACAGCATCGAGTTCCGCCTGCGCCACCGCGACGGCCACGACGTGCCGGTGCTGTCGCGCGGCTTCGTGCTGCGCGATCCCGACGGCAAGCCGCTGCGCATCTCGGGCACCAACACCGACCTGACTGAACGCAAGGCGGCGGAACGGCGCATCTACGAAGCGGCGTATTTCGACCACCTGACCGGCCTGCCGAACCGCCGCTTCCTGATCGAGGAGCTGGACAAGATGCTGGCGCGCAGCCACCGCTCGGGCCGCTACGGGGCGCTACTGTTCCTCGATCTCGACAACTTCAAGCTGCTCAACGACACCCTCGGCCACGAAGTCGGCGACGCGCTGCTGCGCGAAGTCGCCCAGCGCCTGCGCCGCGTGCTGCGCCACAGCGACAACCTGGCCCGGCTCGGCGGCGACGAGTTCGTCGTCGTGCTCGAAGGATTGGGCAGGACGCCGGAAGAGGCGGTGGCGGAAACCGGCCACGTGGTCGACAAGATGCTGGCGGTCCTGGCACAGCCCTACCTGCTGGCCGGGCGCATGATCGTGAGCACGCCCAGCATCGGCATCGTGCTGTTCGACGGCGCGTCGGCCGGCATCGACACCCTCCTGCGCCAGGCCGACCTGGCGATGTACCGGGCCAAGGCGGACGGCCGCAACACGGCGTGCTTCTTCGATCCGAGCATGCAGGCCGCGGCGGACCACCAGGCCGCCCTCGAGCATGCGCTGCGCAAAGGCCTGTCGGCCCAGCAGTTCGTGCTGTTCTGCCAGCCGCAGTTCAGCGCCGAAGGACAGCTGGTCGGCGCCGAAGTGCTGGTGCGCTGGCGGCGCGACGGCGGTCTGGTCGAGCCGGACGATTTCATCGGCCTGGCGGAATCCTCCGGGCTGATCGTCCCGCTCGGCGAACACGTGCTGCTGGAGAGCTGCCGCGCATTGGCGCGCTGGAAGGACGACCGCGTGCTCGGCCGGCTGAAGCTGGCCGTCAACGTCAGCGTGCAGCAATTGCGCGAGCCGGCCTTTCCGCGCAGCGTGGGCCGGATCCTGGCCGATACCGGCGCGCCGCCGGAGCGGCTGTGCCTGGAATTGACCGAAAGCGTGTTCGCCGAGAACGTCGCCGAGACCATCCAGCGCATGCACGCCCTGTGCGACCACGGCATCCACTTTTCCCTCGACGACTTTGGCACCGGCTATTCCTCGCTGGCCTATCTGAAACGCTTTCCGCTGGCGGCGCTGAAGATCGACCGCTCCTTCGTGCACGACGTCCACGTCGACCCGGATGCGGCGCCGATCGTGGAAGCCATCATCGCCCTGGCGCGCAAGCTCAAGCTCGAGATCGTCGCCGAAGGCGTCGAGCACGAAGCGCAGCGCAATTTCCTGATCGACGGCGGCTGCGGCGCGCTGCAGGGCTTCCTGCTGGGCCGGCCGATGCCGATCGAGGACTTCGAGCGCAGCTTCGGCGGCGCCGGCGCCGGCCACGCCTGAACTAAGTAATCCCCAATCAATTCTTGTAATTTCTGGCTTCCATCAGGGGCGCGCTGCGGCGTTGCCCACGCTAGCAGTGCTCGCACTGCGTCGCGGCGAGCGCCTTGCATCGCATCCCCTGCTGTTCGCCATAAATTCACAATAATTTCTTGAGAATTACTTAGCGTGCCGGGCAGGATTCCGCGCTCAGGTCGATCCGGCCCGGCGCCCACCTGGCGTCGGCCCAGCGCGCGATCCGCACGCGCAGGCTGCCGCGGTTGTTGGCAAAGGCGCCCGGCACATCGTTCATCGACAGGCTCAGCTCTCCCGACGACAGGGGGGCGAAGCACAAATGCCGCTCGATGAGGAAGGCGCCGTTGCTGCCGATCCGCCCGATCAGCGCGCCGGTCCGCGACACGACTTCCGGCACCAGGTTCGGCTCGTCCTTGCCGAAGCCCTCTGGGCCATAGAACGGCGTGATGGCCTGCACGCCCTGTTCGCCGTGCGACCACAGGCCGTCCGCGGCGACGCACACGAACTGGCCCGGCCCGACGCTGATGCCGGTCGGCTGCCAACCGGCATTGGCCTGCACCGTGCGGCACTGGCCCGTGGACTTGTCCGTGGGTTCCGCGGCGCCGATCGCGCCGGCCCAGGCGGACACAAGAGCTGCAACGGCGACGGCCGCGTGACGACCAGCTCGAAATGATTTCATGGCGTATCCTTTCTTTGGCTAGGCGAAGGCAAGCACTTACTGCGGAACCAGCAAATACAGTCCGCCGTTCGCGGTGGACGCCGACGACCTCACCGGAGCGGTTCAGGTCGAAGGCGTCTGCCGGACGTCCAGCCGGCCCCCGAGCAAGGCGGACAGTAGGGGCATGGGCAACAGAAACCGGCGCGACGCATCCATGGCATGCTCCTTCACGACCGTTCAAGCCGCCTATGCGCGATGCATGACGTGCTCACAGGTTAGGCGACAGCCTTGACCAAGGTTTAAGCCGTATCAAATCTGCGCATCGAACGCCCGGACCTGGCGGCGCCGTCTGCGAATGCCATCCGCGGACTGGCTCTCAGGACGACGGCGCGCCCAGCACCAGGCGCCGGGCCCGCTGCCAGTTCGCCAGGAAGGCGTCGATCTCCGGCGCTTCGCTCTGGCGGCGCTGCAGCATGCCGGCCATGGCGCGCGTGGTGCCGCCGTTCAGGAACCAGCTCAGGGGCGGCTGGCGGCCCTCGGTCGTCCAGGGGTAGCGCAGCTCGATCACGCGGCCCGCCGCGCAGCCGCCCAGCAGGCGCGTGGTTTCTTCTTCGGCGGCCTGGGCCCGCGCATTGCGGGTCTGGTACAGGGCGAACACCGGCAGCGACAGTTCGGGCACCGCCGGCACCACCTTGTCGCCGGGGCGGTGGCGCGGCTGCCAGGGCAGGCGCGGCCCCACCGCCAGCGGCCGCGGCGCCGGACCGGCGGCCGCATCCGCCAGCTGCGCGCGGCTCGGGCAGATCCACTGCGACTGCGAAGCCGGCTCGTTCTCGATCACCAGCACCACCAGCTGCTCGGGTTTGACCACGCCCAGCTTGAGGATTTCCGGGATCATCGCGTTCAGGGTGGCGGCGCCGGAGTTTTCGAAGTAACCGCCGTCGACCAGGTAGTCCCAGGCTTCGCCGGTGGTGGCGGTGACCAGGGCGGCGGGGCTGATGTAGGGAAAGCGGGCGCTGTTGTGCACCGCCTGGGCCAGGGTCAGGCGGCTGGTGTCGAGGGCGCGCTCGCCCAGGCCGGCGGCGAACAGGTCGTAGGCCTGGGGCGGCGCGAAGGCGAGGTTGGCCTGGACCACGCGCCGGCCTTCGCTGGCGGAGGTGGCGTTGAACAGCAGCCGCGGCACCCGCGCCGCGCCGGCGCCGAGCGCCAGCAGAGGCCGGGCGAACCAGTCGCGCGCCGCACTGGCGGGAAAGCTGCGCGCCCAGTCGCGCTGCCAGGCGCCTTCCAGCGCCAGCGAGCGGTCGCAGGCCGGACAGGGGAAGGGCCAGAAGCGTGCCAGCAGGTCGGGGTAGAGCAGGTAGCCGACCAGCGGCGCCAGGAAGTCCTGGCCGAGGAAGGCGCCGACCTTGGCGGCGGTGCCGGCGTAGTCGGGATCGTCCACCGCCAGCGAGCCGGCGAAGGCGGCCAGGCCCAGGCTGCCGCCGGAGACGCCGCTCATCGCGTAGATGTTCGGGGCGAAGCG
>CAJYXO010000239.1 GCA_913778765.1 uncultured Massilia sp.
TCCTGGCTATAGGCCGCGCCGACCAGGTAATAGGTGTCGCCGTTGTAGTTCAACCCGGCCGCCACGCTGCGGTGGTTGAAGGAGCCGCCGAACACCAGCGGGCCGGCGTAGTAGTTGACGCCGATGCCGCGCGCCGCCTTCTGCGCGCTGCTGCCCGGCTGCTCGCCGAAGGAGTTCTCCAGTTCGACCTTCAGCGGCCCGAACTGGCCGACATATTTCAGGTCGTTGTCGAAGCGGGTGCCGCTGGACGCGCGGGTCAGCGGAATCAGCGGCGTGAAGCGGAAGCCGAAGGGATCGTAGATCAGGATGAAGTCGTGCGCGATCGTGTACTGGCGGCCGATCGAGACGGCGCCCAGCGGCGTGGTCATGCGGATGAAGGACTGGCGCTGGAACAGCTGGCCGCTGGTGTTGTCCAGCTGGCCGGTGCCGAGGTTGAAGCCGCTCTCCAGCAGGAATTCCAGCTTCAGGCCTTCGCCCAGTTCGTCCGAACCCGCGAAGTCCAGCTTGTTGGAGTTGTAGTAGCCGTTCGAGCCCATCGAGACCTTGCTGCCGCCATCGGCGGTGGCGTTGGTCTGGTAGCGAATGCCGCCGTCGACGGTGCCGAAAATGCGCACGGCCGGGTCGGCATGGACGAGTCCCGCCAGCGGGGCGAGCGTGAGCAGCCCCAGTGCAAAGCGTTTCATGAAATCTCCTGATTGTTGTTGTGTGCCGGTGCGCTCAGGCGGCCGGGTGCAGACGGATCTTGCCGGCCTCGCCGTTCGGGTCTTCCGGCGGCCGGTAGCCGGCCTTCAGTTCGGCCGCCAGCTTGTCGCGATCGAGGCCGTTCTCCCAGCGGGCGACCACGATGGTGGCGACCGCGTTGCCGACGATGTTGATGAACACGAAGGCCGAGGACAGCAGGCGGTGCACGCCGAGGATGAGCGCGATCGCATGCACCGGAATGGTGTTGGAAGCCGCCAGCGTGGCAGCCAGCACCGCGATCGCCGAGCCGGCCACGCCCGCCCCGCCCTTGGAGGTCAGCAGCAGGACGACCAGCAGCCCCAGTTGCTGTTCCCAGCCGAGCGCGGTATTGGTGGCCTGGGCCAGGAACACCGAGACGGCCGCGAAGTACAGGCAGGTGCCGTCGTGGTTGAAGGCATAGCCGGTCGGGACCACCAGGCCCACCACCGACTTCTCGCAGCCCAGCTGCTCGAGCTTTTGCAGCAGCTGCGGCAGCACGCTCTCCGACGAGCTGGTGCCGATCACCAGCAGCAGTTCGGCGCGCAGGTAGCGCATCAGCTTGAGCACGCTGAAGCCGGCCCAGTGCGCCACCGGCCAGATGATCAGGATGAGGAACAGCGCGCAGGTCAGGTAGAACTCGCCCACCAGCTTGCCCAGCGAGATCAGCGAGCCGAAGCCGAATTTGCTGACGGTGAAGGCGATCGCGCCGAATGCGGCGATCGGCGACACCTTCATCGCCAGGCGGATGATCCAGAAAATCCCCTGGGCGAAGCTGTCGATCACGGTCAGGACCGGTTTCGCGCGCTCGCCGGCGGCGGCCAGGCCGAAGGCGAACAGCACCGAGAAGAACAGGATCTGGAGGATGTCGCCGCTGGCGAAGGCGGACACCATGGTCTTCGGGATCACGTTCAGCAGGAACTGGCTGGTCGAGGTGAAGTGCTTGGCGGTGGTGATGTAGCCGTCGGCGCTGCCGCTGTCCAGCGTGGCCGGGTCGATGTTCATGCCCACGCCCGGCTGGAGCAGGTTGATGACGACCAGGCCGAGCACCAGGGCCAGCGAGGTGATGATCTCGAAGTAGACCAGGGCCTTGAAGGCCAGCCGGCCGACCTTGCGCATGTTGCCGACGCCGGTGATGCCGGTCACCACCGTGCAGAAGATGATCGGACCGACCACCATCTGGATCAGGCGGATGAAGGCCTCGCCCAGCGGTTGCACGGCGGCGCCGGCGACGGGCCAGTAGTGGCCCAGCGCGATGCCCGCGGCAATGCCGAAGAAGACCTGGAACGAGAGGTCCTGGTAGAAGCGCTTGCGGCGCGGCCGCACGGCGGCCGACTGCGCTTGCCGTGTGGTTTGGTGTGCAGTATCCATGCTGTGGGTCTCCATTATATAGTTGTACTTTGCTGGCGCGCGCCCCGCGGCGCGCAGGCGCTCAGGCGCTCATTCGCCCATGAAGGCCAGGCTGTCGGCCAGGATCTCGTCCACCGACAGGGAGCGCGGCAGCAGCCCCTGGCGTGTGGCGTAGTCGATCACCAGGCCGAGCGGCTCGCGCAGGGCCGCGACCCCGGACGGCAGCCGGTCCGCCGGCGTCGGCGGCGCCAGTGCCTTGCCGCGTTCGAGCAGGTCGTAAACGGCACGGGCCGCGCCGCGGTGGCGTTCCGCCACGTCGCGCCGCATCACCACCACGTGGTTGACCGGCACCTGGCGATGCCGCGCATACCAGGCCTGGTCGGCCGCGGCCGGGTCGGGAATCACCGGCCGCACCCAATCCCCGGCCGGCAGGTCGTTGCCGAAAATCGCGGCGTCGAGCTCGCCGTCCGCCAGCATGCCCAGCATGGTCTTGCCGGCCGGGGCGCGCGTGGCGATCGGCGGATCGACGTATTCCTCCAGGTGCGCATCCTCGAAGGTGACCCAGTGCACGGCAGCGGTATCGACGCCGTAGGTGTCCGCCAGGATGCCGCGCACCCACATGCCGGTGGTCTGCGAATAGGAACGCACGCCGATGCGGGCGCCGGCCAGCCTGTCCGGCGTGAGCTGGCCGCGGCGGGCGTCGTACACCAGGCAGCCCTGCTGCAGCCGCGCCGCCACCACGGTCGGCAGCAGCACCAGCGGCTTGCCGTAAGCCCTGGCCTGCAGGTAGGTCACGATCGCCATCTCGCTGACGTCGTAGACCTGCTCTCGCGCCATCGGCGCGAATGCGCGGTAGATCGGGTCGATCTCCAGGCAGTCGAGACGCACCCGCGGGTCGGTCAACTCGCCGCTCTTGATCGGCTTCGTGTGCGGATAGGTCTTCAGGACGGTGCGCAGGATCGGGATCGCGTGGTCCATGCCGCTCACTCCTTGGCCGCCAGGCCGGGATAGATGGCGCGCGCGGTGTCGCCGAAGATCCAGGCGCGGTCGGCCTCGGACAGGAACGCCAGGGCCTCGCGGGCTTCGTCCAGCAGCGTGGCCAGCGCGCCTTCGGCCGCCGGGAAATTCGAGCCCCAGGCGATGCGGCGCGCGCCGAAGGTATCGATCACGCGCGGGAAGAAGGCGGCCGGGGTCGACGCGCCGCGCCCCGCTTCGGCGATGGTGCGGTTGGTGAGCTTCAGGTAGACGCCTTCGTAAGCGGCCAGAGCGAATAGCGCGGCGGCGGATTCGTAGGGCGGGCCGCCGGCCAGGTCCGGGCGCGCCAGATGGTCCAGCAGGACGCGGCTGCGCGGGAATTTCTGCAGCATGCCGGTCAGGGCCGGGATGCCGGCCGCCGTCATCTGCAGGCAGATCGAGACGCCGTGCTGCTGGGCGTAGTCCCATACCGGCCAGGAGCTTTCGTCGTCGAGCCAGCCGGCCTGGCCCGGCATGGTGGTGCCGGTCGTGAACAGGCGCAGGCCGTCCAGCCCCGCATCCAGCCAGCGCTGCAGCTGGCCCACGGCGTCCGCCGCCAGCACGTCGATCGAGAACACGCCGCGGAAGCGGTCCGGGTGGGCGCGCACGGCGGCGGCCACGTAGCTGTTGTCGTTGCCGTAGACCGTCGACGCCTGCACCACCACGGCGCGGGCGATGCCGGCGGCATCCATCTGCTTCAGAAGCCCGTCGTAGTCGACCGGCCGCTTGGCCGACCACTCCGACTGGTGGCCGCCTACCGGCGCCAGCGGGTAGCGCGCCGGGTCGGGCGAGATTGCATGGGTATGCGTATCGACGATTTCAAACATGTGGATCCCATAAGTGTTGGTTCGAAGGATGCTCCAAAGTATATGGCCGCCCTTTCGTATCGCACTCATTCTTCATACTGCCGGCAACATAAATTCAGGTTAAGCTGATGGCCTGGATTTGAACGGTGCGGAATGCGATGAACGAAGACGGGATGGGCCTTCGACGGCTGATGCTGTTCGACGCCGTGTGCGAAGCGGGCGGGATCGGCCAGGCGGCGGACCGGGTCGGCATGACCCAGCCCGCCGTCAGCCAGGCGATTAAGAAACTGGAGACGGGATACGGCGCGGCGCTGCTGGAACGCGGCTTCAGCGGCAGCGAACTCACTGCCGCGGGCCGGCTGCTGCAACGGCGGGTGCGCCGCATGCTGGATCAGATCGAAGCCGCGGTGCTGGAGGCCGCCGGCGGGCGCCTGCACGCCGCGACCAGGGACGCGCAGCTGCGCGCGATCTGCCGCCGCCTCACCGATGCCCAGCTGCGCTGCCACATCGCGATCGCACAGCAGGGCTCGGCGGTGGAAGCGGCGCGCCGGCTGGGCATCTCGGAGCCAGCCGTGCACCGCGCCGGGCGCCAGCTCGAGGAGACGGTCGGCGTCGCGCTGTACCGGCGCCGGGTCCACAGCGTGACCGTCAACCCGGCCGGACTGGAGTTCGCGCGCCGGCTGAGCGTGGCCCTGCACGAGATCGGCCAGGCAGCCAGCGACCTCGCCGCGGCGCGAGGCCAGGCCGGCGGCCAGGTCGTGGTCGGCGCGCTGCCTCTGCTGCCCCAGTTGCTGCTGGCGCGCACCATCGCGCGCCTGCGCGCCGCCTATCCGGACGCCGCGGTCGCGATCCACGAAGGTTCGCACGCCCAGTTGCTGGGCGCGCTGCAGTTCGGCGCGCTCGACATCGTGGTCGGCGCGCTGCGCAATCCGCGGCTGGAAGGAACGGTGGTGGAGACCGGGCTGTTCGCCGATCCCTACGTGGTGGTGGTCAGGCGCGGCCACGCGCTGGCCGCGCGCGCCGCCATCGCGGCGGACGAGCTGGCGGCCTACGACTGGGTGGTGCCGCAGAGCGACATGCCGCGCCGCCGGGCCGTGGAAGCGCTGTTTGAAATGCTGCCGCGCCGCCCGCGAGTGGCGGTCGAAACCAGTTCGCTGTCGATGATGATGACGATGCTGGCGGAGAGCGATTGCGTGTCGCTGCTGTCGCGCTCCCACCTGCAGTTCGGGAGCTACCGCGACGACGTGGTCGCGCTCGACGTGCCGACGCCGGACCGCGACCGGATGGTCGGCTATACGGCGCGCGCCGACTGGCTGGCGACGCCGCTGCAGCTGGCCTTCCTCGACTGCCTGCGCGCCGAGTGCGGCGCTCCCCCGCCCCCGCTCAGTGCCCCGGCATCACCATCAACTGCAGCCCCGAAGGCGTCTGCGCCGCGTGATACACGCGCTGGGTCGCGGCCCTGAAGTCTTCCGGCTTCGCCTTCGGGATCGAGGTGAAGGTCTGCGGATTCAGGTCGATCAGCGGGAACCAGGCGCTCTGCACCTGCACCATGATGCGGTGGCCGCGGCGGAAGGTGTGGTTGACGTCGCCGAGGTGGTAGCTGATCGCTTCGACTTTGCCGGGCACGAAGGGCTCGGGCTTCTCGAAGCTGTTGCGGAACTTGCCACGCAGCGGATTGCCGCGCACCAGTTGCTGGAAACCGGCCATGCTCAGCTCCGGCGCGGCGACGTCCTTGCCGCGCTGCTTCTGTTCACCCGAGGGATACTCGGCCGGATAGACGTCGATCAGCTTGACCACCCAGTCGGCGTCGGTGCCGGTGGTGGAGACGAACAGCTTGGGCGTGACCGGACCGGCGACGGTCACGTCCTCTTCCAGCACGTCCGACTGGTAGACCAGCACGTCCGGGCGGGTCGCGGCGAAGCGCTGGTCGGACACCATGTATTCCTGCGGCACGTGGGTCGACGGATAGGCGATGTAGGGCACCGGTTTCTTCGGGTCCGACACGTATTCGTCATACGCCGCACCGGAAGCGGGCTGGCTCCAGGTCAGCTTGCCGCCGGCGCCGAAGTACAGGGTGCGGGCCTTGGCCTGGCTGGGGGGCCAGGCCGTGTACTGGCGCCAGACGTTGGCGCCGGTCTCGAACACGTTGACTTCGGCGATGGCCTTGGCCGGCTTCACGCCCTTCAGGTGCTGCTCGAAGAAGGGGAACTGCAGCTGGGTGCGGAAGTACTCGCCGGTCTTGCTGTCGAAGCGCACGTGGCCCAGCTGCTGGCCGTCGTAACGCGCCCAGCCGCCGTGCACCCAGGGGCCGATCACCAGGCCGCTGAAGGTGCCGGGATTGTTCTTCTTGACCGCCTGGTAGGTCGTGAACGGGCCTTGCGGGTCTTCCGCATCGAACCAGCCGCCCACCGTCAGGACCGCCGCCTTCACGCCCTTCATGTGGCGCGAGATGTCGCGGGTCTGCCAGAACTGGTCGTAGGTGTCATGCTCGATGGTCGGCGCCAGGTAGGCGCGCTGGCCGTCGGTCAGCGTGCCGAGGATGTTCGGCATGGTCTGGTGCTTCAGGAAGAAGTCGTAGGCGTCGGCGCTGCCGTAGTCGAAGCTCTCGCGGTTCTTCGGGCCGGTGGTCGGGTTCTGCTGCTCGACGAAGTTGGCGTAGAAGCCGAAGTTCGCCGCCAGCATGAACGCGCCGCCGTGGTAGGAGTCGTCGCCCATGTACAGGTCGGTCACCGGCGCCTGCGGCGAGGCCGCCTTGATCGCCGGGTGCGAATCGATGATGCTGGCCGCGGCATAGAAGCCGGGGTAGCTGATGCCGTAGATGCCGGCCTTGCCGTTGTTGTTCGGGACGTTCTTCAGCAGCCATTCCATGGTGTCGTACATGTCCTGGCTTTCCTGGCCCTCGCCCGGCGCGCGCCTGGCGGCCACGTGCGGGGTCATCTCGACCCACTTCCCTTCCGACATGTAGCGGCCGCGCACGTCCTGCTTGACGAAGATGTAGCCGGCGTCCTCGAATTCCTTCGACGGGCCGAGCGCCTGCGGGAACCAGTCCGGCCCGTAGTGCAGCTCGCCGTCGGCGTACACGCCCGCACTGTAGGGCGTGCGGTTGATCAGGAAGGGATAGCTCTTCGAGGCATCCTTCGGCACGTAGACCACGGTGAACAGCTTCGTGCCGTCGCGCATCGGGATGCGGTATTCGTACTTGGTGTAGCTGGCGCGCAGGTCGCGCTGGGCCGGCGCATCCGCGGCCGCGCTATCGAGCGCACCGGCCGTGGCGGCAGTGGTGCCGGCGTGGGCGGCGGCGGCGAAAGCGAGGGACAGCGACAACGCGATGATCGAAAGGCGGCGGTTCATGGAATCCTTGGCGGAATGACAAAACCACGAGTATAAGGGCCAATGATTTGTGACGGCCAGTCAAAAATACTTCGACAGATAGAAGGCGCCGGAATCCGGGAACACCGTGGCGATGCGCAGGCCCTGCAGGCGCGGCAGCAGTTGCGCGATGCCGGCCGCCACGCAACCGCTCGAACCGCCGGCCAGCATGCCCTCCTCGCGCGCGAGACGCCGGCACCAGGCCAGCGCATCCTCGTCCGCCACCTGCACGACGTCGTCGACCACCGCCGGATCGAAGCTGCGCGAGGGTTCGCGCTTGCCGACGCCTTCGATCGCGGTCTTCAGGGCGCCCTCCGCCGCGCGGTCGGTGACCAGCTGGCGGTAGCTTGAACCCAGCGGCTCGACGCCGATCACGCGCACACGCCGGTCCTGCTCCTTCAGGTAGCGGCCGATGCCGGAGATGGTGCCGCCCGAGCCGACCCCGCACACGAACACGTCGATCTCGCCGGCCGTCTGGCGCCACAGTTCCGGGCCGGTGTCGCGGTAATGGGCTTCGCGGTTCAGCGGAGTGCAGTACTGGTCGAGGTAGTGGGCCTCGTGTTCGTCGACCAGGCGCTCGGCGGCGGCGTGGTAGGCGTCGGGTGGACAAAGATGGACCTTGGCGCCGTAGGCCGCGATACGTTTCACCTTTTCGCTGCTGGTGGTGTCGGGCACCGTCACGTCGCAGCGCAGCCCCAGCACCGCGCTGGCCATGGCGAGCGCCGCGCCGGTGTTGCCCGACGAGCTCTCGACCACGTGCGCCGTCCCGGCCGGCATGGCGCGCAGCATGTGCCGCACCATGCGGTCCTTGATGCTGCCGCCGGGGTTCATGTATTCCAGCTTTGCGACCACGTTCGCATCCGGAAAAACCCGACCGAGCCTGACGACCGGCGTCTCGCCGACCGCCTCCATCACCGATGCCTTGACCTGGGATTGCACGCATTCCCCCTTATTTAGTTGCCACCAAGCAACCTTAGCATGGAAAAGTTTTTCCTGGCGCGAGATTACAAAAAGCACCAGCCTGCGCCGATTCGCCGGGTCTTATACAATCCTTACCAGGCAAAACCCCAATTACAGGAGAATGAACATGTCGGGCTACAGCATCAATATCGAGGAAAAGACGCTGGCGGGTAACAACTTCCGCGAGGTTCTCTAC
>CAJYXO010000240.1 GCA_913778765.1 uncultured Massilia sp.
CTCGAACGGCCGGCATGCAGCAGGGTGACGTCCATGCCGGCGGCCTTGATCATCAGCGGCTCGAAGGTGATGACCGTCGACGGCCGCTTGGCGCCCGGCTGCCCGCCGTCCGCGATCACCTTGGCCAGGCCGGCGGCGATGTGCGGCACGGCCGCCTTGTCCAGCAGGCCTTCCTGCGAATTGATGACGGCCGAGGCCTTATTGATTTCGCCCAGCCAGTAGAACTCGTCGCGGCCGGTCTGCTGCTCGGCGCCGGCCGGCATGGCGTGGGCAAGGATCAGGAAAGCAAGGGGAAGCGCTTTTAATTTGAACATGGGCTGGCTGGTCTCCGTAGTGATGGCGGTTTTCTGGAGCCGACTATAGAGTCATCCATTGCATATGTAAAATATGCAAATCCACGCTTTCCGATACCGAAAAAGTATGGCTAATCGAGAGCCGCTGCGTGCAGCTTGCCCCGGTCGAGCTTGCCGCTCCAGGCCGAGATCGCCAGGCAGGCGACGCCGTTGCCGATGATGTTCGTCAGCGGCCGGGCTTTCAGCAGGCGCTCGATGCCGACGATGAAGACCAGGCTGGAATCGGGAATCTGCGGGATCGCCGCCAGGGTCGCGGCGAGCGCGATGAAGGCCGCGCCGGCCACGCCGCTGGCGCTCTTCGAGGTGATCATCGCCACCGCCAGGATGCCCAGCAGCTGTTCCGGACCGAGGGTGACGCCCAGGGCCTGGGCCAGGAACACGATCGCCGCGGCGATGTAGATGTTGCTGCCGTTCAGATTGAAGGAATACCCGGCCGGCACCACGATGCCGACCACCGATGGCGCGCAGCCGGCGCGCTTCAGCTTGTCCATCAGCCTGGGCATGGCGGTCATCGAGGACGAGGTGCCGGCGACCAGCATCAGTTCGTCCTTGATCCAGGCGATGAAGCGCAGCAGCCGGAAGCCCGACAGCCGCGCGATCGCGCCGAGCACCAGCACGATGAAGCAGGCGCTGGCCAGGTACAGTGTGCCGAGCAGTTCGAGCAGGGAGGCGACCGACACCAGCCCATGCTTGCCGACCGTGTAGGCGATCGCGCCGAAGGTGGCGAGCGGCGCCGCCTTCAGCACCAGGCCGAACAGGCCGAACAGCCGCGCCGCCAGCCGCTCGCACAAGGCCGACAGCCGCCGGCCGCGTTCGCGCGCGAGCGCCAGCGCGACGCCGCAGGCCAGCGCCAGCAGCAGCGCCTGCAGCACGTGGCTGTTGGCCAGCGCATCGGCCAGGGCCTGCGGCAGCGTGGCCGCGGCGGCGCCGGGCAGGACGGCATGGGGCGGCGCCTCGATGTGGAAGCCGATGCCCGGCGCCAGCAGGGCCGCGGCGGCGAAGCCCATCGCCAGCGCGAGCACGGACAGGACTTCGAAATACACGAGCATCCGGATGCCGATCCGGCTGAACTGCCGGATCCCGTCCATCGTCGACAGGCTGCCGATCACCGTGAAGAACACGATCGGCGCGACCATCAGCTTGACGGCGCCGATGAACAGGCTGCCCAGCGGTTTCATCCCGACCGCGAGGACGGGGTCGGCGAAACCCAGCGCGGCGCCCGCCACGATCGCGCAGGCGATCTGGAGGAAGGGATTGAGGCGGAGGCGGCGCAGCATCGGCGGGACGTCAGCCGGGCATCTGCGCGACCATGTCGAGGAAACGCTGGGCCGCCGGCATGTCCTCGTCTTCGCGTGTCACCAGGGTCAGCGGGGCCGCGAGGCCGGGGCCGCCGCCGCGGATCCGGCAATACACCACGCTGTCGGCATGGAAGCCGCGCATCGATGCCGGCACCGCCGAGATGCCGACGCCCGCCGCGACCAGGCTGATGTTCGTCAGCATGCGGTCGACCTCGGCGGCGATGCGCGGCGTGAAGCCGGCGCGCTTGCAGGCGTCGAGCAGGTTCGAATACATGCCGGGCGCGCCGTGGCGCCGCACCAGGATGAAGCGCTCGTCGCGCAGGTCCGCCAGCGACAGCGAAGGCATGCCGTCGCCGCGCCAGGCCCGCAGCAGGGGATGGCCAGCCGGCAGCACCAGCAGCATCTCCTCTTCGGTGAGCGGCCGGAACACGACGCCGGGCGGACCGCTGACCGGGCGCCGCAGGAAGCCCACATGCATCTTGCCGGCGGCGATCGCCTCGGTCACTTCGGCCGCGTTGCCGTCCTTGAATTCCAGACTGACGTCGGGCCAGGCCTGGCGGTAGGCGCGCAGGATGGCCGGGATCAGCGGATGGGCCGCGGCCGAACTGGTCAAGCCCAGCACGATGGTGCCGGCCGAACCGTTGGCCACCCGTTCCGCCCGCAGCGCGGCCTGCTGGACGTTGGCCAGGATGGCGCGCGCTTCGGTGAGGAAGGCGCTGCCGGCCGGGGTCAGGTCCGCGCCCTTCGGATGGCGCCGGAACAGCTCGAAGCCCAGTTCCTGCTCCAGCGCCCGGATCTGCTGGCTGAGCGGCGGCTGCTGCATGCCCAGCCGTTCGGCCGCGCGGGTGAAGTGGCCTTCCTCGGCCACCACGACGAAGTAGCGCAGATGGCGCAGTTCCATGTCTCCTCCAGCTTGATATTCTTTATGTATCGAAATACCTGTTTCGAGATATTTTACATTTAGATCGAAGCTTCATACCATTTCTCCCATTCAAATATTCAAAAAAGGGAGACACCATGAAATACCTCGCGATCGCCGCGCTGGGCGCACTGTCCGCCAATGCCATGGCCCAATCCGCCGTCACCGTCTATGGTTCGATCGACGGCGGCCTGCGCGAACTCACCAACGTCAACCCGGCCGGTGACAGCCAGCTGACGATGGCCTCGAACGGCACCTTCCGTTCCAACCGCCTCGGCTTCAAGGGCAGCGAAGCGCTGGGCCACGGGCTTCAGGCCAATTTCGTGCTGGAGATGGGCTACGTCACCGGCACCGGCGCCCTGAACAACACCTCCAACCAGATCTTCCAGCGCGAGGCCCGCATCGGCGTGTCCGGCGACTTCGGCAGCCTCGACCTCGGCCGCCAGTACACCATCGCCTACAAGACCATCCTGTCCTTCGATCCGTTCAACTACCGCTATCCGAGCATCACCTATGCGCTGTCGTCCACCGCCGGCACCCGCGACAGCAACGCCGTCGTGTACAGCAAGCGCGTCGGCGACCTGACGGTGCGCGCCGGCTACGCGCTGGGCGAAGTGGCCGGCAGCACCGCCAACGGCTCGAAAGGCGCGGTCGGCGCCGTGTATGCGAGCGGGCCGGTGCGGCTCGGCGCGGTCTACACCAAGGCCAAGCCGAACGTGGGCACCACCACCACGCCGGACTACGAGGACTACCGCCACTACGCGCTGGGCGGCGCCTACACCGTCGGCGCGCTGACCGGCTCGGTCGGCTACGTCAACGAGAAGCAGGCGACCCAGGCGCGCGACAATACCGCCGAATGGTATTGGGCCGGCCTGGCGTACAAGCTGAGCCCGCGCACCAGCCTGACCGGCGCCTGGTACCACAACGACGTCTACAACACCAAGGCCAGTTCCAAGGCGGCCGCCGGCGACGGCAAGAAGGACCAATACATCGTCGGCATGACCTACAACTTCTCGAAGCGCACCAACTTCTACGCGGAAGTCGATTTCAACAGGCTGGACGGCGCGTTTGCCAAGGGCGGCACCAAGGCCCTGGAGCAGACCCGCCAGACCGGCATGGCGGCAGGCATCATGCACATGTTCTAACGATGGGTTAGGATAGGCCGCATGACACGACGCCGCCAATTCCTGATCAATGCCCCTCTGGGCCTGCTCGCCGTCACCGGCGCCGCCCGTTCCCAGACTTCCACGACCCCGGCCAGTCCGCCCAGCCCCGCCACCCCCGGCGCACCGCCAACCTTCGGCGCCACCCCGGCGGTCGGTCCGGACGTTTCGCCCGCCACCTTCGCCGAAGCCGAAAAGCTGATGCAGGTGACCTACACGCCGGCCCAGCGCGCGACGATGGCCGGCAGCTGGAAGGTTTCGCTGGCCTCGACGATGGAGCGGCGCACCGGTCCGCGCAAGCTGGCGATCGGAGACGGCGTGGCGCCGGCCACGGTGTGGTCGCCCGCCGCCGCGGTGGGGGCTCGACCAGGCCCGGCGCGCGAACGCTTCGTGCGCAGCCGGAACGATGCCGGCCCGCTGCCGAAGAAGGACGAGGACATCGCCTTCGCGCCGGTCACCAGGCTGTCGCGCTGGATCGAGAGCCGCGCCCTGAGCGCCGAGCGCCTGACCCGCATCTACATCGAACGCATCAAGCGTTACGACGGCAGGCTGCGCAGCGTGATCACCCTCACCGAAGACCACGCGCTGGCGCACGCGCGCCAGGCCGACCGCGAGATCGCAGCCGGCAGATACCGCGGCCCGCTGCACGGCATTCCCTACGGCGTGAAGGACCTGCTGGACACCGAAGGCATCCGCACCACCTGGGGCGCGGAATTCTACCGCGACCGCGTGCCGGCCCGGGACGCCGCCGTGGTGGCGAAGCTGGACGCCGCCGGCGCGGTCCTGGTCGCGAAGCTGAGCCTGGGCGCGCTGGCGCTGAACGACATCTGGTTCGGCGGCCAGACCATGAATCCGTGGCTGCCGGAAGAGGGCGCGTCGGGCTCCAGCGCCGGCCCGGGCGCCGCCACCGCCGCGGGCCTGGTCGGCTTTTCGATCGGCAGCGAAACCGGCGGCAGCATCGTCAGCCCGGCGATGCGCTGCGGCGTGACCGGCCTGCGTCCGACCTACGGCCGGGTGCCGCGCACCGGCGCCATGACCCTGTGCTGGTCGCTGGACAAGCTGGGACCGATGACTCGCAGCGTCGAGGATGCGATGCTGGTGCTGCAGGCGATTTCCGGCACGGATGCGGGCGACGTCGCCGGCGTGCCGGCCCGGCTGGACTACGACGCCGGCGCCAAGGTGGCGGGCCTGAAGGTCGGTTACTTCGCGGACTGGATGAAGGAAGCGCCGGCCACCGACGTCGACCGCGCCGCGCCGGAGAACCTCAAAAAGCTCGGC
>CAJYXO010000241.1 GCA_913778765.1 uncultured Massilia sp.
ATCGGCCCGGCCAGCCTGAATTACCTGCTCGGGCCGCCGGTGATGGCGGTGATCCTGCTCGGCACCCGGCCCGCCATGCTCACCCTCGCCCTCGGCGGCGCCAGCATCGTCGTCCTCGGCGCGAGCGGCCTGGTGGCGCTGGGGGTGCCCGGCATGCAGCACAACGCTCTGCAGGCGGCGCTGGCCGTCACCCTGAACTTCAGTTGCGTCGGCGCGATGATCACGCTGACCAGCGGCACTCTGCTGAAGGGACTTTCCCAGACCCTGGACAAGGTGCGCGCGAAGCAGGAACGCCTGCGCAGCGTGAACGACGAACTGCAGCTGACCTCGGCCGCGGTGGCGCGCCTGAACGACATGGTGCTGATCGCCCGTGCGCTCGACAGCCTGGACGCCGACCAGCCCATCATCTTCGCCAACGACGCCTTCCTGCGCCGCACCGGCTATACGCGCGAGCAGATCATCGGCCGCAGCATGCGCGTGCTGCACGGGCCCGAGACCGACAAGGCGACGGTCGGCCGCATCCTCGATGCGATGGCGCGCCGGCAGACAGTGCGCGCGGAACTGGTGAACTACACCCGCGACGGCGCACCCTACTGGGTCGAAATGGAACTGGTGCCCTTTGCCGGCGACGACGACCAGTCCGGCCACTGGGTAGTGGTCGGACGCGACATCACGGAGCGCCGCCATGCCGCCGACGCGATCCACCGCCTTGCCTTCTACGACGTGCTGACCGGCCTGCCGAACCGGCGCCTGCTGATGGAGCGCCTGGATGCCCTCGTCGCCCAGGCGCGTGCCCGACGCTGCCTCGGCGCCGTGCTGTACATCGACCTCGACAACTTCAAGAACGTCAACGACGCGCGCGGCCACGCGACCGGCGACGCGCTGCTGGTGGATGCTGCCGCCCGTCTGGGCGCGTCCGTGCGCCAGCACGACACCGTGGCGCGCCTCGGCGGCGACGAATTCGTGGTGCTGCTGGACGGCCTGGACCTCGACCCCACGGCCGCCATTCACGCCGCGCGCGCGGTGGCGGACAAGATCCGCCATGTCCTTGCCGAGCCATTCGAGATCGACGGCCAGGCCTACAACTGTTCCGCCAGCATCGGCGTAGCCCTGCCGCTGGACGCCGGCGCCGACGCCCACGACCTGCTGCGCGAGGCCGACACCGCGATGTACCATGCCAAGACCGACGGCCGCAACGGCGTGGCCCTGTTCGAGACGTCGATGCTGGCCCAGGCCCAGCACAAGTTGTCGATCGGGCGCGACCTTGCGCAGGCACTCGAGAATGGCGAACTGGCGATGCACCTGCAGCTGCAGGTGGGACACGACGGCCTCCCGGGCGGCGCCGAGCTGCTGATGCGCTGGCACCGCGCCGACGGCAGCCTCGTACCGCCGGACGTGTTCATCCCGGTGGCCGAATCGAGCGGCCTGATCGTCCCGCTCGGACGCTGGGTGCTGCGCGAAGCCTGCCGTGCCTGGCTGGCGCTGGACGCCGCCGGCCATCCGCTGCCGCTGTCGATCAATGTCAGCCCGCTGCAATTCCGCCAGCCGGACTTCGTCAACCAGGTCCGCGCCGTGCTGCAGGAGACCGGGGCCCCGCCGCAGCAGCTAATCTTCGAGGTGACCGAGGGCCTGCTGGTGGAGGACGTCGGCCAGACCGTCGGCCGGATGCGCGAACTGGCCGCGCTCGGGATCCGCTTCTCGATCGACGATTTCGGCACCGGCTACTCGAACCTGGCCTACTTGAAGAAGATGCCGCTGTACGAACTGAAGATCGACAAGAGCTTCATGCGCGACACCCCGCACGACGCCAACGGCACCGCGATCGTCCAGTCGATTCTGGCGATGGCCGGCCACCTGGGCTTGCGCGTCGTGGCGGAGGGCATCGAGACGGGGGAGCAGGCGCGCTTCCTGGCCGAACATGGCCGGCCCGCAATGCAGGGTTACCTGTTCCACCGGCCGATGCCCCTGGGACAGGTGATCGAGCGGCTGCGCAACCGTTGAATCGGGTGCAAACGCGTCGTGCGTAACCAACCGGACAACGAACCGTGGTATCCAGATCTGTACTGGATCCCCATGGATCTGCCGGCCTCCGCAGATCGACCTCTTTGACGCAAAACACGCTCAACGCGGAACATGCGTCATCGTGCGTTTCATATGTGAGCGACGTCGTCGTTTTCGGCAGCGAGTCCAGTCTCACGCTGCTCACATCAGGGCGCGTTAGGTTCGGCTAGCTCCTCCGCGAAAATGCGTCGGCCAACAGGTGGCCGTCGGAGCGGAAACTGGTGCGAACGCGTCGGCGTGAAATCGAGGATTTGGAAGGCATATCGCTCCATAAAGAAGCGGGCTTCGCTATGGACGACTCTATCGTCGATCAACCTCAATAGTGCGATCGAAAATGCGAGAAGCGCATCGTCACCATATTGAAAGAAATCTAGGCGACCAGTCCCGTCCTCGCCGGACTGCTCCTTTACGACAAGCAGGCCAGTATCGAGAAAAAGCAGGACGTGCGGCCATTCCCTGTCGATGTTACGGCCCGACTCGACAAGTTCCAGCAATTTCTCCGGTGTCATGCTTTGGCCGCCGGATAGGAACATTGCGGCGGTACCGATCTGAGGCTTCACTAACAGCGCACCCGCATAATCAAAGCCGTGCTGAATAGCATCGACTTGATCCTGCAGACTGGTGACTTGGTCTGCCAGTGATGGCTCTTTGGCAGGCACGATATCATCAACGGCAGCACACTTATCCAGCACGTCCAAAAAATTTTCGTTGTTCCAGTTACTCTTGCATTCGATAACTGCACGGACGGATTCTGCAAAGTAAAACGAATGGTCAAGCAGGGGAAGCGAAGGATAATTGTGCGAGTCCCAGATGACGATGTCCGCTTCTTTACTACGTCGAAGCATCTCATAAACCATGCCACGTCCAACGCTATATCGACGCGGTAGCAGATCTGCGAGGTAAGTTCTATAGATCTGTTCTCGATGCCCCCCGATCAGCCCAGGATGCTTACAGACTGGAAGTTCTGCGAGTGCCATCAATTCTTTTCGCTTTGCCCTGAAATACGCACGAACAGCGAACGTTGTTTGAGTATCCTTGTCTTTCATCGCAAAATTTCGTCGCATTCATACAGACTTTGCAGCGGGGCCTACTTTACCCCGCTGCTCCAACCTGCCTTACTCCGATCCACCCGCTACCGACGGCGCCTGGTCCATCTTCAGCGCCTTGCTGAGGAAGCCCCAACGATCCGCCACTTCCTCGATCTGCTTGGACGTCGGCTTGCCCGCGCCATGCCCCGCCTTGGTGTCGATGCGGATGATGATCGGGTTTCCGCCGGCCTGGTCGGCCTGGGCGGTGGCGGCGAACTTGAAGCTGTGCGCCGGCACCACGCGATCGTCATGGTCGGCGGTGGTGATCATCGTCGCCGGATAGCAGGTGCCCGGTTTCAGGTTGTGCAGCGGCGAGTACTTGACCAGGGCCTTGAACTCGTCCGCGTTCTCCGACGAGCCGTAGTCCGAAGTCCAGGCCCAGCCGATGGTGAATTTGTGGAAGCGCAGCATGTCCATCACCCCCACCTGCGGAATGGCCGCGCCGAACAGCTCCGGACGCTGGGTCATGGCCGCACCCACCAGCAGGCCGCCGTTGCTGCCGCCGCCGATCGCCAGTTTCGACGGCGAGGTCACTTTGTTATTCACCAGCCACTCGGCGGCGCCGATGAAGTCGTCGAACACGTTCTGCTTTTTCAGCTTGGTGCCGGCTTCGTGCCAGGATTCGCCGTACTCGCCGCCGCCGCGCAGGTTGGCCACCACGTAGACGCCGCCCATCTCCATCCAGGCCAGGTTGGCCGGCGAAAAGCCCGGGGTCATCGAGATGTTGAAGCCGCCGTAGCCGTACAGATAGGTCGGGTTCGAACCGTCCATCTTCAGGCCCTTCTTCGACACGATGAACATCGGTACCTTGGTACCATCGCGGCTGGTGGTGAACTGCTGGCGGGTCTCGTAGTCGGCCGGGTTGAATTTGACGTCGGGCTTGCGGAACACGGTGGACGTGCCGCTCTTCATGTCGACGCGGTAGATCGTGGTCGGGGTGGTGAAGCCGGTGAAGGAGAAGAAGGTTTCGGTGTCGCCGCGCTTGCCGCCGAAACCGGAGACGGAACCGATGCCCGGCAGCGCGATCTCGCGCACCGGCTTGCCCTTCAGATCGACCACCCGGACCACGCTGCGGGCGTCGGCCAGGTATTCGGTGACGAGCTGGTTGTTCACCAGGCTGGCCGACACCAGGGTCTGACGGCTTTCCGGCACCACCGTCTTCCAGTTGGCTTCCTGGGGCTTGCTCAGGTCGATCGCGACGATGCGCTTGCGCGGCGCGTTGCGGTCGGTCGAGAAGTAGAACACGCTCCCGACGTTGTCGATGAACTCGTAGGCGGCCTCGAAGTTGTCGATCAGCGGAGTCACCTTGCTGTCGGGTTTGCTCAGATCCTTGTAGAAGATGCGGTACTTGTGCGCGGTGCCCTTGGTGGCCGTGATCAGGAGGTAGCGGCCGTCATCGGTGGTGGTAGCGCCGAAGCCCCATTCCTTCTCGTCCGGCCGGTCGTAAACCAGCACGTCTGCTTCCTGCGGCGTACCGAGCTTGTGGTAGTAGAGCTTCTGGAAGTAATTAACGTCGGCCAGCTTGGTCGCTTCCTTCGGCGCGTCATAGCGGCTGTAGAAAAAGCCTTTGCCGTCGCGGGTCCAGGCAGTGCTGGAGAACTTCACCCACTGGATGTGGTCTTCCAGGTCCTTGCCGGTGTCGACGTCGCGCACGCGGATCTCGTTCCAGTCCGAGCCCGAGGCCGCGGTCGAATAGGCGAGCAGCTTGCCGTCGCGGCTGACCGCCATGCCGGCCAGCGCCACGGTGCCATCCGCGGCCAGGGTGTTCGGGTCGAGCAGCAGGCGCGGCGTGTCCTTCAGCGACGTCATGGTGTACAGCACTGCCTGGTTCTGCAGGCCGTCGTTGCGGCTGAAGAAGTAGCGCCCGCCTTCCTTGAAGGGCACGCTGTAGCGCTCGTAGTTCCACAGTTCGGTCAGGCGCTGGCGGATGCTTTCCCTCTGGGGAATCTGCGACAGCCAGGACTGGGTCACCTTGTTCTCGGCGTCGACCCAGGCCTTGGTTTCGGCGCTGTTGGCGTCTTCCAGCCAGCGGTAGGGGTCGGCGACCTTGGTGCCGTGGTAATCGTCGACCTGGTCGACCTTTTTCGCGACCGGGTAGGTCAGGGGGCTGGCGCCGGCGGCGCAGGTCTGGGCGCCGGCCGGTGCGGCGAAAGCCGCTGCGGCGGCGAAAGCGGCTGCCAGGGCAGCAACGAGGGTGGCGTGTCTCATGTGTGTGCTTGTTGTCGTTGTCGGTGAAGGAATAGGACGCGAAAGAAGCAAGGCGTGCCGTCGGGCATCATAACGCGAATTTTTCCTCTGACAAATATCCACTAAGCAGCATGAACTTTCGCCCGGCGCCACCGGCGGCTGAGGTCCTGGGCGTCCTCGATCTCGCGCGGCGACAGCCAGCGCGCGACGATGGCCTTGTTGGCGCTGGCCGCCGGGTCGCCGGCGTCCGCCGCCAGCAGCATCCACATATACGAGCGCACGCTGTCGCGCGCCACCCCGCGCCCGCTGCTGTACATGCCGCCCAGGTTGTACTGCGCCAGCGCATGGCCCTGCTCGGCGGCCAGCCCGTACCAGCGCACCGCTTCGGCATCGTCCTGTGGCACGCCCTGGCCGGTGGCGTACATCACGCCGAGGTTGTTCTGGGCGCTGGCGTCGCCCTGGCCGGCGGCGCGTCGATACCAGTCGACGGCGACGGCCTCGTCGCGCGCCACGCCCTGGCCGTTCGCATACATCACGCCCAGTGCGAACTGGGCGTTGGCGGCGCCCTGGGCGGCCGCCTGCCGATACCAGTAGATGGCCTGGCGCACGTCGGTTGGCACGCCGCGGCCGTGCGCGTACATGTTGCCGAGGTTGTATTGCGCCAGCACGTGGCCCTGCTTGGCGGCGCGGGTGGTCAGGGCCAGGGCGCCGGCCTCGTCGCAGGCGCCGCCGCGGCCGCTGGCCAGCAGCAGGGCCAGGCTGAACTGGGCTTCGGCATCGCCCTGGCCGGCCGCACAGTGCAGCCAGGGCAGCGCCGCCTTGGCGTCGCGCGGCACGCCCACGCCTTCGAGGTAGCACAGGCCCAGCAGGCGCTGCCCGGCCGGGTCGCCGCGGCCCGCCGCGCGCCGGAACCAGTAGGCGGCTTCGGGTTCGTTCACGGGCATGCCCAGGCCGCGCCGCACCATCAGGCCGAGCGCGACCTCGGCCGCCGCATGCCGGCCCAGCGCCGCCTTGCGCAACCAGGCCGCCGCCAGCGCGTGGTCGACCGGCGTGCCCTCGCCGCGCAGGTAGCACTCGCCGAGCAGGTGCTGGGCGCTGGCCAGGTCCTGTTCGGCGGCGCGCTGGTACCACGCCAGCGCCAGTTCCGGGTTGCGAGGCAGGCCACGGCCGGTGCGCAGCAGGTCGCCCAGGTTCTGCTGGGCCGAGGGATCGCCCTGGTTGGCCGCCAGCGCGAACCAGTGCGCGGCCTGGCAATCGGACTGGGCGATGCCGCGGCCCTGGTAGACCATCGAACCCAGGTGGTTCTGGGCAAGCGCCAGGCGCTGGTCGGCCGCCTGACGCAGCCATTCGACGGCGCGCGCATCGTCGCGGGTTACGCCGTTGCCGTTCTTGTACATCAGGCCCAGGTTCAGCTGCGCGTAGGGATTGCCCCGTTCGGCGGCGCGGGCGAACCAGGCCAGCACGGTGTTCTCGGGCGACAAATCAGGATGATGCATGTTCGCTCCAGTCAGAAGCGAAAAACAAGGCAGCAATACGCCGATGACGGCGGCGGCGCGCCGGCATGGCAGCGCCGCAAGATTGCCAAAAGTTTAACTAGGAGGAATCTGACGGGCTTGATATAAACCAGAGAGGACGGTGCTCGCGGCGGAAAAAAAGTCGCCGGGAAATCGCGCACCGTTAGCCTGAGCGCAAGTGTTGCGTCAATCCTTCTGCACAGTCGTTGCGGAGATTGTGAAGCGACAAAGTGTTGGGTTCACGCACAGGCTAGCCGTGGCTGCCCGTCCGCGTCTTGTGCGCCGCAGCGTAGTCGCCGATGAAGCCATGCACCCTGGCTGCCGCCAGGCGGTTGATCTCGACCAGCAGTTCCGGCGCGACCTGCCCGAGGCCGTAGGAATCGCCCAGGTGGCGGCCGATGTGCAGCAGCAGGCGCGCGGCCACTTCCGCATCGGCCTCGGCGCGGTGGGCGGTGCCGCGGAAGGCGATGCCGAGCGAGCGCGCCAGTTCGCCGAGCTTGTAGCTGGGCATGCCCGGCAGCACCCGGCGCGACAGCTTGACCGAGCAGACCAGGCCGCGGTGGCGGGTATCGTGGCCGAGGCGCGCGCCTTCCGCGATCAGGAATTTTTCGTCGAAGCTGGCGTTGTGGGCGGCCAGGGTGTCGGCGCCGATGAAGTCGATCAGTTCCGGCACCACGTCCTCGGCCGGCGGCGCACTGTCCACCATCTGCTGGGTGATGCCGGTCAGCGAAGTGATGAAGGACGGGATCCGCACGCCGCAGTTCACCAGCGAGACATAGCGCTCGACGATCTCGCCGCCGGCAATGCGCAGCGCGGCAACCTCGGTGATGCGGTCGCCGGACTCCGGCGACAGGCCGGTGGTCTCGAAGTCGAGCATGACGATCGGGCGTTCAAACATGATGTGCTTTCTTTATCCGAATTTGCGGGCGGCGTCGATCGCCAGGCCAGCACCGATGCTGCCGAACAAATCGCCTTCCACGCGGCGCGCCTGCGGCACGATGGCGGCGATCCGTTCGCGCAATGCCGCCACACCGCTGGAACCGCCGGTGAAGAACACCGTGTCGACCTGCCCGGCGGCGACACCGGCTTCGTCCAGCAGGCGCCGCACGGTGGCGCCGACCTGATCGACCAGGCCCGCGATCGCGGTCTCGAACACCGCGCGTTCGACCTGCAGCCGCTCGGGCGGCGACAGGCGGTCGAGATCCAGCGCGACCAGCGGCGTGCCGGACAGGCCGATCTTGGCTTCTTCCACGCGCATCGCCAGCCAGTGGCCGGCCCGGTCCTCGATCAGATTGCGCAGGCGTCCCAGCTTGGCCGGTTCGGCGGCGTCGCGCGCCAGGTCTTCGAGCTGGGCGGTGCTCTTGCGGGTATAGGCCTGGTTGATGGTATGCCAGGTCGCCAGGTTGAAGTAATAGCTGGACGGCACCGGCGCGCCCGACACCAGATTGCTGCCGTAGCCGAGCAGCGGCATCACCGAGGCCAGGCTCAGGTATTTATCGAAGTCGGTGCCGCCGATGTGCACGCCGCCGGTGGCCAGGATGTCGTCGCGCCGTTCGCTGCGCCGGGTCCTGTCCGGACCGAGGCGCACCAGCGAAAAGTCCGAGGTGCCGCCGCCGATGTCGGCGATCAGCACCAGTTCTTCCTTCTCGATGCGCGACTCGTAGTCGAAGGCGGCGGCGATCGGTTCGTACTGGAAGCCGATTTCCCTGAATCCCGCGGCGCGCGCGATCTCGGCCAGGGTGTCCTCGGCCAGGCGGTCGGCCTGGGGGTCGTCGTCGATGAAGAACACCGGACGGCCGAACACGGCGCTGCTGAATTCGCGGCCGGCCTGCTGCTGGGCGCGGCGGCGCAGTTCGCCGATGAAGTGGGACAGCAGTTGGCGGAACGACAAGGCGCGTCCGGCGACCTCGGTCTGGCCATCCATCAGGCTGGTGCCGAGCAGGCTCTTCAGCGAGCGCATCAGGCGGCCTTCGTAGCCTTCCAGGTAATCGGCCAGCGCCGCGCGGCCGTAGCGCACCTGTTCGTCATCGGCGTTGAAGAACACGACCGACGGCAGGGTCGCCTTGCCGTCCTCGAGCGCCAGCAGGCTGGCCTGGCCGGGACGAACCCAGCCGACGGTGGAATTGGAGGTGCCGAAATCGACGCCGCATGCGTTCGCCATGAAAACCCGATGCAGAAGAGGAAGAGAGGAAGGGGCGATATGTTACCAGAGTCGGGGCCGCTGCGATACGTCGCCCCGTGGCAAAAGTTCCTGCGACCCGAATCGGATCGAACCTGTCTCAAGCCCACGACAGATGGCCGCCGCGGTGCAAGCGTGCGTCGTCGGATGGGCCCGTATAGTCGAACAATGATCTTTGCCCCCTCGGAGGAAGCGATGAGTACGGCCGCGGACAGTCCCGCCGGCAGCCATGTCCACTTCCATCCGCATGGCTGGCGGCGCTGGCTGTATGCCACCAACCACAAGGACATCGGCACGCTGTATCTGTGGTTTTCGGTGGCGATGCTGCTCGAAGGCGGCCTGCTGGCGATGCTGATCCGGCTCGAGCTGTTCCAGCCCGGCCTGCAGTTCTTCCGGCCCGAGCTGTACAACGAATTCGTCTCGCTGCACGGGCTGATCATGGTGTTCGGCGCAATCATGCCGGCCTTCGTCGGCTTCGCCAACTGGATGGTGCCGCTGCAGGTGGGCGCCTCCGACATGGCCTTCGCGCGCATGAACAACTTCTCGTTCTGGCTGCTGCCGCCGGCCGCCCTGCTCCTGACCGCCTCCTTCTTCATGCCGGGCGGCGCCGCCGGCGCCGGCTGGACCATGTATCCGCCGCTGTCGCTGCAGATGGGCGTGGGCATGGACATGACCATCTTCGCGATCCACATGATGGGGGTGTCCTCGATCATGGGCTCGATCAACATCATCACCACCATCCTCAACATGCGCGCGCCCGGCATGACCCTGATGAAGCTGCCGATGTTCTGCTGGACCTGGCTGATCACGGCCTACCTCCTGATTGCCGTGATGCCGGTGCTGGCCACCGCCGTCACCATGATGCTGACCGACCGCCACTTCGGCACCACTTTCTTCAATGCCGCCGGCGGCGGCGACCCCGTGATGTTCCAGCACATCTTCTGGTTCTTCGGCCATCCCGAGGTCTACATCATGATCCTGCCCGGCTTCGGCATCATCTCGCAGATCATTCCGGCCTTCTCGCGCAAGCCGCTGTTCGGCTACGCGTCGATGGTCTACGCGACGGCCTCGATCGCCATCATCTCCTTCATCGTCTGGGCCCACCACATGTTCACCACCGGGATGCCCGTCACCGCCCAGCTCTTCTTCATGTACGCGACCATGCTGGTGGCCGTGCCGACCGGGGTCAAGGTGTTCAACTGGGTCGCCACCATGTGGAAGGGCTCGCTCAGCTTCGAGCCGGCGATGCTGTTCGCGGTCGGCTTCCTGTGGGTGTTCACGATCGGCGGCTTTTCCGGGCTGATCCTGTCGATCGCGCCGATCGACATCCAGGTCCAGGACACCTACTACGTGGTCGGCCATTTCCACTATGTGCTGGTGGCCGGCTCGCTGTTCTGCCTGTTCGCCGGCTATTACTTCTGGGCGCCGAAATGGACCGGGCACATGGTCGACGACTGGCGCGCCAAGTTCCACTTCTGGAATTCGCTGGTGTGGGTCAATGTCACCTTCTTTCCCATGCACTTCCTGGGCCTGGCCGGCATGCCGCGCCGCTACGCCGATTATGCCGTCCAGTTCACCGACTTCCACATGGTCACGTCCATCGGTGCGTGGCTGTTTGGACTGACGCAGGTATATTGGCTCCTGTTCATCGTGATTCCCAACATCCGCGGCGGCCCGCCGGCCCCGCCCAAGCCATGGGAAGGCGCGGAGGGGCTGGAATGGACCGTCCCCAGCCCGGCGCCCTTCCATACTTTCGAGACACCGCCGCTGGTGAAATGAGGATGCTCTACGAGTGCACATTGCAACGCAACTGCTCGATGACGCCGCGCCAGGTCGCGCGCGCCTATGCGGTCCTGTGCACCCTATCGCTCGCTGTCGCCCTCGCCTTCTTCCTGCACGGCATCTGGATCGTGCTGGCCTTTTCCCTGCTCGAACTGGCCTGCGTTGGCCTGGCCCTGCTCCTGTATGCCCGGCATGCGCTGGACCGCGAACGCATCGCCCTGTCCAGCGACTGCCTGCTGGTCGAGTGCGTCCAGGCCGAGGTCCGCAGCCAGGCCCTGCTCGATCCGCTGTGGACCCGGGTGCTGCCGGCCGCCGAGGCATCGCCCGGCGCGCCTCGGCCCGCCCTGATCACCCTCGAGTCGCGCGGCGTGCGCGTCGAGGTCGGCCGCTTCGTCAACGAAGCCCAGCGCCGCCAGGTGGCGCGCGAACTGCGCCTGGCGCTGCGCCAGGTATCCGTGATGCGCTGACCGCCTCCGCGCCGGGCCGTGTCAGCGCGCTCTTACATCCACACGGCGAAGCCACCGATGTTTCCATTTCGGCATCTTTTGCATAATGCAGGAATACCAATGCCGCGCTGCAGCTTGCGCGGCATTGCATCGTTTTGGAGAAGAAAAATATGAGCAATACCCAAGGAGGCCACGCGATCGTCGTCCACGGCGGCGCCGGCAGTTCATGCGATTACACCGACGGCTGCGAGCGCGCCGCGCGCTACGCCGTGGAAGAACTCGGCATCAGCGGCGACGCGCTGGAAGCCGCCATCGCCGCCGTCACCGTGATGGAAGACGACGGCCGCTTCAATGCCGGGCGCGGCTCGGTGCTCTGCCTCGACGGCGCCACGGTCGAGATGGATGCCGCCGTGATGGACACACGCGGCCGCCTCGGCGCCGTCGCCTGCGTGCAGGGCATCGAGAATCCGGTGCTGCTGGCGCGGGCCGTCGCCGACACCCCGCACTGGTTCCTGGCCGGCGAAGGCGCCAACCGCTTCGCCGCGGCGATCCGCCACCCGGCCTGGAACACGATTTCCGAGCACCAGCGCGAACAGCACCGCCAGGTGCGCGAAGCCCTGGCCGGCTCGGCGCCGAGCATGCCGGGCGTGCGCGGCGACGCCTTCCTGCGTTTCTGGAACTACCGCGGCGCCCCCGACCTCCCCGCCGCGGCGGCCTGCGACACCGTCGGCGCCGTGGTACGCGCAGCGGACGGCCACTTCGGCGTCGCCTCCTCGACCGGCGGCTCGGCCCCGTCGCTGCTGGGCCGGGTCGGCGATACCCCCATCATCGGCAGCGGCTTCTATGCCGGTCCGGCAGGCGCGGTCGCCGCCACCGGCATCGGCGAGCACATCGTGCGCCACCTGCTGGCGCATCGCGTCTACAGCTGGATCGAGGATGGCATGCCGCTCGACCGCGCCCTCCAGCGCGGCATCGACCTGTTCGGCAAGGACGTCGCGGTCGGCCTGATCGCGGTCAGCCGTACCGAAGCGGGCGCGCGCAGCAACCGTGACATGCCGCAGGCAAGCATCATCTCCGATTGACGAGAAGAACGACATGAACGACATGACACCGCGGGAACAGACGCAAGACCGGCAGCAAGGCGCAATCCACCTGCGCGAAAGCAACGGCCACCTCGTCATCATCGGCGGCCACGAAGACCGCAAGCACGACATGGAGATCCTCAGCCGCTTCGTCGCCCTGTCGGGCGGCGCGGCAGCGAAGATCGTGGTCATCTCGGCCGCCAGTTCGGTGGCCGACCAGATGTGGGAGATGTACGACCGCGCCTTCGGCGAACTGGGCGTCGGCAACCGCATCCACCTGGACCTGCAGAGCCGCCAGGACGCCAATGACGAAGAAGTCATTCGCGACATCCGCGACGCCACCGGCATCTTCATGACCGGCGGCGACCAGAAGCGCCTGCTGGCCATCATCGGCGGCACCAGGCTGGATTCGGAGATGCACGTCGCGCTCAAGCTGCGCGGCGCCTGCATCGGCGGCACCAGCGCCGGCGCCTCGGCGATGTCCGGCCACATGCTGGCCCAGGGCCGCGCCGAACTGCATCCCGAGAAGGGCTCGGTCAGCCTCGGCGCCGGCCTCGGCTTCCTGCACAAGGTCGTCATCGACCAGCACTTCTCGGAACGCCAGCGTTTGTCGCGGCTGCTGTCGGTGGTCGCGCAGAACCCCTATCTGCAGGGGATCGGCATCGACGAGGACACCGCGCTGGTGATCGAGCGCGGCGTCGGCATCGAGGTGCTGGGCGAAGGCGCCGTCACCATCGTCGACGGCCGCAACATGAGCACCAATCTCGCCGATATCGCGAACAACGAAACCCCCGAACTGATCGACGTCCGCCTGCACCTGCTGCCGGCGGGCAGCAAATACCGCCTGCCATCAGGAGACATCGGCGGCGTGGAACCGCGCACTCCGCGCCCGCTGCTCGAATTTTTAGAAAACGTAACGAAACGGAACCCGATCT
>CAJYXO010000242.1 GCA_913778765.1 uncultured Massilia sp.
TTGACGAAGCCGTCTCCCAGCGGCTTCATCGCGGTGGCCAGGCCCGGATCGAAGATGCCCAGCAGGACACCGACGATAATCGCAAACAGCACCTGGATATACAGTACTTTATAGAATGGTTTTTTCATGATCGGGCTTCATGCGCAAATGATAGTGCCGTCATCATTACTGAAAATATCAGTGCCATCTATTGTGGAAAACCGCAACGCCGGCACTGATAACCCATCCTACGCTTCCTGAATGTCTTGCTGCGCCCGATTGGGCGCCCGGCTGCTTACGGACGCCGGTAAACCGTGCCGCCCTTCATGACGAAGCCGACCTTGCGCAGCGCGGCAATGTCGAGCGTCGGATCGCCGTCCACCGCCACCACGTCGGCCAGGCTGCCGGCCTGCAGCGAACCCAGGTCCTTCCTGCCGAGGATGCCGGCGGCGACCGAGGTGGCGGCGCGCAGCGCTTCCGTCGGCGTCATGCCGAGGCGCACCATCCACTCCAGCTCGCGCTCGTTGGTGCCGTGGGTGAACACGCCGACGTCGCTGCCGTTGCCGATCAGGACGCCCATCCTGTGTGCGAGCTTGAAGGCGCGCGCCGCTTCCTGCATGCCCGGGGTCGGCGCTTCGCCGCGCACGTGTTTCTGGAAGTATTCGCCGATCGCTTCCGGCGCGGTCAGGGTCGGCACGTAGGCGGTACGCCTTTCCAGCATCAGCTTGAAGGTCGCCTCGCTGGCGCCGTAGCCGTGCTCGATGCTGTCGACGCCGGCCAGCACGGCCAGGCGGATCGCGTCGTCGCTGCTGGCGTGGGCCGCCACCTTGCGGCCGGTGACGTGGGCCGCGGCCACCATCGCCTTCATCTCCTCCAGCGTGAAGGTCGGGCGGGTGCTGCCGTCGATGCCGGTGCGGTAGTCGGCGTAGAACTTGATCCAGTCGGCGCCGTGCGAAGCCTGCTCGCGCACCGCCCTGGTCGCCTCGTCAACGCCGGTGGCCTGCTGGGCGCCGTAGGGGATCTCCATGTCCGGGCGGTAGGAACGCTCGGCCGGGCCGTAGCTGGCGGTGGCGACGATGGCGCGGGTGGCCACCAGCAGGCGCGGACCCGGCACCTGGCCTTCCTCGATGGCGCGCTTGATGCCGACGTCGGCGTAGTCGACGCCTTCGGTGCCGAGGTCGCGCAGGGTGGTGAAGCCGGCCTGCAGGGTGTCGGCGGCATGGCGGACGGCCAGCGCGATGCGGTAGGCCGGCGCCTCCTTGATCACCTGGTCGTCCCAGGTGGTCTCGTTGTACGGGTGCAGCAGCACGTGCGAGTGCAGGTCGATCAGGCCGGGGATGATGGTCTTGCCCGGCATGGCGATGCGCTCGGCGTCGACCGGCACGTCCAGCTTGTCTGTCGGGCCGACCGCCTGGACCTTGCCCTGGGATACCAGCACGCTCCAGCCGGCGTGGGCGGCGCCGTCGCCGGTCCAGACTTTGTCGGCGGTGAGCAGGGCCGTGCCGGGTGGCGGGAGCTGGGACGCGGCCTGGACCTGGGTGAGGGCGCCGAGCGCCGTGACGATGGACAGGGCGAGTTGCCTGGCGCGGATCCGCATGGGTGTCTTCCTCTTGTAATTGTGAGATGGAAAGACGTCATCATAGCGGAGCGCGGGCGAGAATTGGCGAGCAGGAGGCTAGCCCTCCAGATCCCCCAGCGACTGCTCGACCCCCAGCCGCACATCACGCAGGAACGCGCCGCCTTTCTCCGACAGCGCGATGCTCGGCGCCGCCAGCTCGACCAGGCACACCAGCGCCTGGCGGAACCATTCCATGTCGGTGCCCATCAGGGGCAGGGCGTGGGCGTCGATCAGGTAGTAGACGGCGCGCGTCAGCATGTTCGGGTCGCGCCCGGCGCGCCCGATGGATGGGGCGAAGTCGGCGACTTCGCGCTGGAAGCGGTCGGCCAGGGTCTCGAGGATGTCGTTCGAGACCTTGGGCTGGCCGGCGGCCAGCACGACCCGGGCCAAGTCCAGGCAGGCGTCCTGCAATTCCTGTTCGTCGAGGCGTTGGGTCATGGGCGATTACTGCGCGGCCCAGCCGCCGTCCATGTTCCATGCCACGCCACGCACCTGGTCGGCGGCCGGCGAGCAGAAGAACACGGCCAGCGCGCCCAGTTCTTCGGGCGTGACGAATTCGCCGGACGGCTGCTTTTCGCTCAGCAGGGCCTTCTTGGCCTGTTCGTTCGACATGCCGTCGCGGGCGGCGCGGTCGTCGACCTGCTTCTGCACCAGCGGGGTCAGCACCCAGCCAGGACAGATCGCGTTGCAGGTGACGCCGGTATGGGCGTTTTCCAGCGCCGTGACCTTGGTGAAGCCGACCAGGCCGTGCTTGGCCGCCACGTAGGCCGACTTGCCGCTTGATCCCACCAGGCCGTGCACCGAGGCCAGGTTGATGATGCGGCCCCAGTTCCTCTGCTTCATGCCGGGCAGGGCCAGGCGGCTGGTGTGGAAGGCCGAGGTCAGGTTGATGGCGAGGATGGCGTCCCACTTCTCGGTCGGGAATTCGTCGACGTTGGCGACGTGCTGGATGCCGGCATTGTTGACGAGGATGTCGACGCCGCCGAACTTGTCGGCCGCGAAGCGCATCATGTCCTCGATCTGCTCGGGCTTCGACATGTCGGCGCCGTGATAGGCCGTGCCCACGCCGAATTCCTGGCCGACGTCGGTGGTCAGCTTCTCGATCTGCTGCGCGTCGCCGAAGCCGTTGAACACGATATTCGCGCCCTGTTCGGCCAGCGCACGGGCGATGCCGAGACCGATGCCCGAGGTCGAGCCGGTCACCAGCGCAGTCTTGCCGCTTAACATAGTGGATTTCATTGCGTCCTCTTTCAGAAATAAAACGATCGTGGAGTGCCGTGTCGGTCCAAGTCGGCCGGTCTTGGTAGAATTCTAATCGCTCCGCCGTTTAAAATGTTGGCGGGCGTTCAAGGTGCGAATAGCGAGAGGGAGATAGAGGCATGGCCGAACCGAGGCTGAAAAGCGTGCAATGCAGTTCGCCTGCCGGCCTGCACCGCATGGCCTACAAGGAGTGGGGCGACCCGGCCAACCCGCGCGTGCTGGTCTGCGTGCATGGCGTGACCCGCGTGGCCGACGATTTCGATGCGCTGGCCGCGAGCCTGAGCGACCGCTACCGCGTGGTCTGCCCGGACGTTGTCGGCCGCGGCCGATCCGATCGCCTGCGCGATCCCGGCCACTACATCGTGCCGCAGTACGTGGCCGACATGGTGACCCTGATCGCCCGCGTCACGGCGAACAACGAAGACGAAGCCGTGCACTGGGTCGGCACCTCGATGGGCGGCCTGATCGGCATGGTCCTGGCGTCCTTCGCGGACAGCCCGATCCGCAAGCTGGTGCTGAACGATATCGGCCCGGTGCTGGACGGCGCCGCGCTGGCGCGGATCGGCGAGTACATCGGCCAGGACGTGCGCTTCGCCAGCTTCGACGAAGGCGCGCGCTTCGTGAAGGAGGTCTCGGCCTCCTTCGGTCCGCACAGCGACGCCGAGTGGGCGAAGCTGGCGCGCGACGTGCTGGTGCAGGAGCCGAATGGCGAATGGGTGCGCCACTACGACCTCGGCCTGGCCAAGCCCTTCGCCGCGATCACGCCCGAACGCGCCGAGCAGGACCAGGCCGCGCTGTGGGCCGCCTTCGATGCGATCCGCTGCCCGACCCTGTTGATCCGCGGCGAACAGTCGGACCTGCTGTCGCGCGCGACGGCGGAAGCGATGACGCGCCGCGGCCCGAAGCCGCAACTGGCCGAGATCCCCGGTGTCGGCCATGCGCCGACCCTGATGCATGCGCACCAGATCGCGATCGTGCGCAATTTTTTGTTGAGTGAGTAAAGAAAATATGGAAATCAAACGTCTGCACGTCGGCAAGCGCCTGTCCGAAACCGCCATCCACAACGGCACCGTCTACCTGGCCGGCCAGATCGCCGAGGACACCACCCGGGACATCGCCGGCCAGACCCGCGAAGTGCTGGGCCACGTCGACCGTTTGCTGCTTGAGGCCGGCAGCGACAAGACCCGCATCCTGAGCTGCCAGATCTACATCGCCGACATGGCCCACTTCCCCGGCATGAACGAAGTCTGGGACGCCTGGGTCGCCCAGGGCCACACCCCGCCGCGCGCCACGGTCGAGTCGAAGCTGGCGAATCCCGCCTGCCTGGTCGAAATCGTCGTCGTTGCCGCGCAAGCCTAAGGCGGTATGGTATCGATTGCCGCGCTCGGCGACGCCACCACCCAGCTCGTCTCCGGCCTCGGGCCGGACGATTGCGCGCGGGTGCAGGCGGCGCTGGATTTCGCCGCACAAGCCTACGGTGAGCGCCACGGATCGAGCGGACAGAGCGCCTTCGAGTTCTCGCTCGGGGTGGCGGTCACGCTCGCGCTGCTGCGCTCCGACGCCGAGACCCGCATCGCCGGCCTGCTGTTCGAGCTCTGCCTGGTCGAGCCGCTGACCGCGGAAACGCTGGAAGACCGCTTCGGCAAGGAAGTCGCCGACATGGTGCACGGCGTGCACCAATTGATCCGCCTGCGCGACCTGACGGCCACGCAGGCGCCGGTCGGACGCGGCAAGAACGCCGCCCAGCAGGCGATGGCGCAAGTGGAAACCCTGCGCAAGATGCTGCTGGCGATGGCCTCCGACATGCGCGTGGTGCTGGTGCGCCTGGCGTCCTGCGTGACGACCCTGCGCTACTTCGCGGAGCAGAAGCGCTTCGACGACCTGACCCGCAACTACGGCAGCGAGGTGCTGGACCTGTACGCGCCGCTGGCCAACCGGCTCGGCATCTTCCAGCTCAAGTGGGAGCTGGAAGACCTGTCCTTCCGCATGATGGAGCCGGACACCTACAAGCGCATCGCGAAGATGCTCGAAGAGAAGCGCATGCTGCGCGAGAGCTTCGTCGCGTCGTCGATCGAGCGCCTGCAGGCGGAGCTGGCGGCGGCCGGCATCAAGGCCGAGGTCACCGGCCGGCCCAAGCACATCTACAGCATCTGGAAGAAGATGCGCGGCAAGGAGCTCGACTTCACGGAGCTGTACGACGTGCGCGCCTTCCGCGTGATCGTCGCCGACGTCAAGACCTGCTACACGGTGCTGGGCTTGGTCCACAATATCTGGACCCCGATCCCCAAGGAATTCGACGACTACATCTCGCGCCCGAAGCCGAACGGCTACCAGTCGCTGCACACGGTCGTCACCGCCGACGACGGGCGTCCGCTCGAGGTGCAGATCCGCACCCAGGAGATGCACAACTTCGCCGAGTACGGCGTGGCGGCGCACTGGCGCTACAAGGAGGAGGGCGGCTCCAACTTCAAGAGCCAGCAGTACGACGAGAAGATCGCCTGGCTGCGCCAGCTGCTGGCCTGGAAGAGCGAGGTGGCCGATGCCGTCACCGGCGCCGGCGACGAGGAAAAGCAGCGCGAGTGGGTCGAGAAGCTGAAGTCGACCACGCTGGACGACCGCATCTTCGTGCTGACGCCGCAGGCGCGCGTGCTGGAATTGCCGCAGGGCGCGACCCCGATCGACTTCGCCTACCACCTGCACAGCGAGGTCGGCCACCGCTGCCGCGGCGCCAAAATTGACGGCGTGATGGTGCCGCTGAACACGGCGCTGAAGAACGGCCAGACCTGCGAGATCATCACCGCCAAGGGCGCGCCCGGCAGCGCCGGCCCGTCGCGCGACTGGCTCAGCCCCGGCTACACGGTCTCGAGCCGCACCCGCACCAAGATCCGCGCCTGGTTCCACGCGCAGGAGCTGGCGGAAACCCTGGCGCACGGGCGCGCGCTGGTCGAAAAATCGCTGCAGCGCGAAGGCAAGACCGCGGTCAACCTCGAAGCGCTGGCCCACAAGCTCGGCTTCGCAAAAGTGGACGACCTGTTCATCGCGGTCGGCAAGGAGAAATTCAGCCTGCGCCACGTCGAAGCCGCGCTGCACGATCCGGGCGAGGCGGCGCCGCAGGAAGACGCCGCGGTCGTCAACAAGAGCCGCGCATCGAGCGTGGAGCAGGGCGCCAAGTCCGGCGTGCTGGTGGTCGGCACCGAAGGCATGCTGACCCTGCTGGCCAAGTGCTGCAAGCCGGCGCCGCCCGACCCCATCGTCGGCTTCGTCACGCGCGGCAAGGGGGTGTCGATCCACCGCGCCAGCTGCAAGAACTTCGGCGAGATGGCGTCCAAGGCGCCGGAACGCGTGATCGAGACCGAGTGGGGCCGCGCCGACAAGGAAACCGTCTACCCGGTCGACATCTTCATCCTGGCGGGCGACCGCCAGGGCCTGCTGCGCGACATCTCCGAGGTGCTGGCGCGCGAGAAGATCAACGTGATCGGCGTGAACACCCAGACCACCAAGGGCTCGGCGCGCATGGTGTTCACGGCGGAGATCGGGTCGACGGCGCAGCTGCAGAAGGCGCTGGCGGCGATCGGCGAAGTCGGCGGCGTGCTGGAAGCGCGGCGCACGTGATACGCGCGTGGTCGTAACGATGCCGATCTCCTCGCTCATCTACATCAAGCCGCGCGACTGGGGCAGCCGCATCGGGCGCTACCTGCGCAGCTGGTGGGCCATGCTGCACCTGGGCGCGGTCGCGCTGGTGATGGCGATGTCGCCGTCGACCTGGCACCGCGGCAACCGCCTGGCCACGTCCACTTACATCTACGCCAGCACCTGGGCGGTGCTTCCCTGGTTCACGCTGCTGACGGCCCTGATCTCGCTGGTCGTCATCCGCATCGTGCTGGTGACGGCCCGGAGCTACGGCCTGTCCGGCTTCGCGCTGGAGATGATGGTGCGGGTGCTGGTGCTGGAGCTGATCCCGCTGTCGGCGGCGCTGTTCGCGGCCCTGCGCGCCGGCATGGCCTTCGACGCCAACGCGATGGGACTGGCGGCGCATGGCGTGGCGCCCGGCGACGCCGCCGACGCCACCCTGCGCCGGGTGCGCCGCGACCTGGTGCCGCAGGTGATCGCCAACGCCTTCTCGGTGCTCAGCCTGGCGATGGTCAGCAGCGTGATCGTGCTGGTGCTGGCCTACCTGAACGTGTATGGCTTGTCGCCCTGGGGCTTGAGCGACTACACCCGCACCGTCGGCCGCGTGTTCGATCCCGCGGTGACCCTGGGCTTCGTGTTCAAGACCGTGCTGTTCGGCCTGGCCGTGGCGGTGATCCCGAGCGCGGCGATCCTGGACCTGCTGCGCCGCCGGCGCCGCCACCGTTCGACCGTGCAGCCGGGCGCGCTGCGCCTGCTGTTCGTGCTGCTGCTGATCGAGGCCAGTTCGCTGGCCGTCAAATACATTTAAGAATAAAGGACCGCGCATGGCCGAACCTACCGCCGCCAACCTGCCCGACGAGCCGAAACACGTCGAAGTCAAGGCCGTGATCCTGCTGGTCGTGATCGGCGCCCTGATCGTGGCCTTTTTCCTGTACGTGATGTACGCGCGCGGCGTGTTCGAGAAGACCCAGCAGCTGGTGCTGGTGACCGACAACTCCGAGGGCGTGATCCCGGGCATGGACATGAGCTTCGCCGGCTTCCCGATCGGGCGCGTGCGCCAGGTCGAGCTGGGCCAAGACGGCAAGGTCAACATCCTGGTCGACATCCCGAAAAAGGACGCCAGGTGGCTGCGCACCACCAGCGTGTTCACGCTCGAATCCAGCGTGGTGGGGCAGACCAAGCTGCGCGCCTTCAGCGGCATCCTGACCGATCCGCCGCTGCCGGACAAGGCGCAGCGCCCGGTGCTGCGCGGCGACGCCGCCGCCGAGATCCCGCGCCTGCTGGCCACCGCGCGCACGCTGCTGGAAAACCTGCAGAACATGACGCAGGAAGGCTCCGCGATCAGCAATACGCTGAGCAACGTCGAGACCCTCAGCGGCCGCCTGACCGGCAAGTACGGCGTGCTGGGCACCGCCCTGGGCGGCGACGCCGAAGCGCAGAAGCTGCTGCAGACCCTGCAGCGCGTCGACGTCCTGCTGGCCAAGACCGACCAGCGCGTGTTCGGCAAGAACGGCGTGATGGACGATACCCAGGCCGCGGTGCGGCAGTTGAACAATGTGCTGGGTGACGCCCGCGTCACCTTGCAGAAGGTCGATGCGGTGCTGGTCGAGGCCCAGGCGGTGGGCGCCAACGCGAAAGTGGCGACCCAGGACCTGGGCCGCCTGCGCGGCGAGGTCGACGCCAGCCTGCGCAAGGTGAACCGGCTGGTCGACGAGATCAACCGCAAATGGCCGTTCAGGCGCGACGAGGAGATCAAGCTGCCATGAAGAAGACCGCTTTGTTGTTGGCGACGGCGATCGCGTTCGCCGGCTGCGCAAGCAAGCCCCAGCCGCCGAGCTGGCAGCCGAATGCGCGCAGCGCCCTGGACGGCTACACGGACGCCTGGCTGCACGGCGACACGCCCGCTGCCGACGCCGAGTTCGCGCGCGCCCGCCGCGAGACGGCCAGCACCGGCCGCTTCGAGAACGTGGCCCAGGCCGAGCTGGTGCGCTGCGCCGCCCAGGTCGCGGCCCTGGTCTACGAATGCCCCGGCTATGCGGCGCTGGCCGCGGACGCGTCGCCGGCCCAGCAGGCCTATGCGGCCTACCTGCAAGGGCAGTGGCAGGGCCTGAACGTGGCCCTGCTGCCGGAGCAGCACCGGCCGGTCGTCACCAATGGCAGCCTGGCCGGCGTCCAGGATCCGCTGGCGCGCCTGGTGGCGGCGGGTGCATTGATGAAAGCGGGGCGGATCGCGCCCGGCGACATCGTCCAGGCGGTCGACACGGCGTCGAACCAGGGCTGGCGCCGCCCGCTGCTGGCCTGGCTGGGCGTCCAGGAACAGCGCGCCCAGGCGACCGGCGACGGCGCGGCCGTGCAGCAGATCAGGCGCCGCATCGCGCTGGCGACCGAGGCGGGTCCGTAGCGCTAAATACTCAGGCCGACTGCGCGCGCAGTCCTTCCGGCGCGGTCTGCCGGGAACGGCGCAGCGCCGGTTCCTGCCCGAAGATGCGGGCGGCCACCTCGTCGGGGACGCCTTCCTCCCGCAGCAGGGTCAGCGCCATCTCGCGGCCCAGCTTCTTGTCGATTTTCAGTGCGGCCTCGACGACGGCATCCTGCACCAGGTTTTTCGTGCGGCAGGTGGCGTGAGGCATGGGCGTGCCGTTGGCCGCGCGCCCTATCCGTGGCGGCAGGCGCTTCTGGCCGGACAGCAGAACGCGCTCGCTTCAATGTGTTGGGAAACCGGATTCCCGCGACGAATGCGCCAACCCATACCTGTTCCGGCGGAGAGATCGATGCGTGGCATGGTGATACGCCAGGCTCGGCCGACGCCGCGCACGCACGGGTCCGGTTACAACACGCCGAAGATCAGCAGCAGCACGAGGGTCGCGGCGATGGACAGCACGATCGAGCCGAGGCAGCCCAGTTTGTTCGAGAAGAAGAAAAACATCCGGGTTCCGTTCAGGAAGCTGTCCAGCCGGCCTGCGCCGGGCGCGGCGGGGCCTGGCGCATTGCCGGCGGCAGGCGGTTATGGATGTGCACCGCCGCGCGCGCGGCGCCGCCGGTGGCGACCGCGATCTGGTTCAGGCCGACCACCACGTCGCCGATCGCGTACAGCCCCGGCACCGAGGTCGCGTAATGCTCGTCCACCACCAGCTCCTCGCATTGCGCGGTGCGTGCGCCCAGCTTGGCGGCGAGGCTGGAGCGGGCTTTCTCGCCGAGCATCGGATAGAACACGTCGGCGGAATATTCCTCGCCGTCCTCGGTGTGCATGACCGGTTTCATGGATGCATCCAGGGTCACCGAGCACAGCGGCGACTCGACCAGGCGTACGCCGGCGGCCTCCAGGCGGCGCTTGTCGTCCTCGTCCAGCATCGACGGCGCGCCGCGTTCGAACAGGGTGACGTCTTCGCTGAAGGTGCGCATGAACAGGGCGTGGCCGACCGGATTGGTGTCGGCGGTGGCGACGGCGATGCGCTTGTCCATCACGTCGAAGCCGTCGCACACGGGGCACAGGCGCAGCGAGCCGAAGGCGATGGCCTCCCTCCAGTTCTCGATCGGCAGGCCGGCGTCGGCGACGCCGGTGGCGAGCAGGGCGGTGTGGGCGCGGAGCTGGACGATTTCCCCGTCCGGCGCGTCTTCCGCGGCGTAATCGCCGACGAACAGGCCGTCCTCGATGCGCAGGTCGAGGATCTCGCCCGGCATCACCGTGCCGCCGTAGCGTTCGAGCTGGACCGACAAATTGCCCAGCAGGACGTGGCCGGGCACGCCTTCCGGAAAGCCGGGATAGTTGTGCGAGACGGGAATCAGGCGCAGCCGGCTGTTGCCCTTGTCGACCAGGGCGATATTCCGGGTGAAGCGGCGCAGGTAGATGGCGGCGGTCAGGCCGCCGGGGCCGCCGCCGACGATGAGGGTGTCGTAGACTTGATCTGGATTGGGCATGTGCCGATTATCGGCAAGGCCCTGCCGTGCAGCCTATCGGCGCGCGCCCCGACAATGGGTCGGAAGCCGCTGACACGATGCTTAGTCGGCGTCGCAGTGATCGCCGTGGACTTCCGGCTGCAGCGTGACATGGTCGATGTCGTGCTTGTCGAGCAGCATGGCTTTCACCGCGCGCAGCACCTCGGGCCAGGCGTTCAGGTCGGCGATCTCAAGGTGGCCGATCAGCGCCGGCTCGCCCGGCGACATGTCCCACACGTGCAGGTCGTGGACCGACAGCACGCCCGGCACGGCGGCCAGGTCGGCGCCCACCGCCAGGTAGTCGATCTGGTGCGGCACGCCTTCCATCAGGAAGTGGTAGGACTCGCGCAGCACGCCGATGGTGGATTTCAGGATCAGCAGCGACACGAAGATCGACAGGATCGGGTCGATCCGCACCCAGCCCGTGAAGTGGATGATGGCGCCGGCGGCGATCGCGGCCACCGAACCGAGCAGGTCGCCGAGCACGTTCACCAGGGCCGCGCGGGTGTTGATGCTCTGCTCGCCGCGCGACAGGATCCAGGCCACCAGGATATTGATGCAGGCGCCGATCGCGGCGACCACGAACACCGTCGCGCCCTGCACGGCTTCCGGATGGGCCAGGCGCTGCGCCGCCTCGTAGACGATCCAGCCGACCAGCAGCAGCATCGCCAGGCTGTTCACGAAAGCCGCCAGGGCCTCGGCGCGCACGAAACCGAACGAGTGCCGGCTGGAAGGCGGGCGGCGCGCGATCAGCTGGGCCATCAGCGCCAGGCCGAGGGCGGCGGCGTCGGTCACCATGTGGCCGGCGTCCGAGATCAGGGCCAGCGAATTCGACAGGAAGCCGGTGACCGCCTCGATCGCGGCGAACAGCAGGGTCAGTCCGAGCGCGAAGCCCATCGCGGCCTGGCTGCGCCCTTCGATGATGTGGGCATGGCGGGCATCGCCGTCGAGGTGGGCGTGCAGGTGGGCGGAAGACGGGTTTGGAGGCATGGCAGCAGGGAACAGATCGCGCAGCGCGCAAGTGTACCGGATTTTTGGGCCGCCGCGTGGCCCGTTCAGCAGCTGGCGGCGCGTTCGTCCTGCAGCGTCGTGACCAGCCCGGGCAAGGCTTGCGGCGCGCCGAACAGGAATCCCTGCAACTGGTTGCAGCCGAGCTGGGCGAGCAGGCTTGCCTGCTCCCGGTCTTCGATGCCTTCGGCGATCACTTCGAGGCCCAGTGCGTGGCCCAGGCCGATGATACTGGCGACCACGGTCCGGCTGTCCAGGTCGGTCGCCAGGCCCTTGACGAAGGAGCGGTCGATCTTCAGGTAATCAAGCGGCAACTTGGCGAGGTAGGCCATGGAGGAGTAGCCGGTGCCGAAGTCGTCGATCGCGATTCTCAGCCCGAGCGCGCGAAGCTGCCGCAATTTCTCGACCGATGAATCGAGCTCCGTCATGATCAGGGATTCGGTCAGTTCCAGGTCGATGTCGATGTGTCCGTCGGCGGCGTCGACGACGGCCTTGACCGTGTCGACGAAATCCGCGCGCATCAGCTGCGCCGCGCTGACGTTGACCGCCACCCGAAAGCCGTCCGGCCGCCCCAGCAGGGGGCCGGCAAGGTCGGCGGCGGCTTGCCGCAGCACCCAGGCGCCGACCTGGTCGATCAGGCCCATGTCCTCCAGGACGGGCACGAACTGCGCCGGCGACGCCCCAGGCATGCCGCGCGGCTGCCAGCGCAGCAGGGCTTCGGCGCCACACGGCTTGCCGCTGAGGCAGTCGACCTTGATCTGGTAGTGCAGGGCGAATTCGGCGCGATCAAGGGCGCGCGCCATGTGCGCCTGCAACGCCAGGCGCTCGGCGGTACGCGCATTGCTGCCGGGGTGGTGGAACCTGACCCGATGGCCGCCCGAACGCGCGTTGGCCAGCGCCGTCTCGGCGCTGGCGAGCAGCGCACCGGCATCCGTGCCGTCCTTGCCCAGGATGGCGATGCCGGCACGGCTCGACAGGGCGAAGCGCTGCCCCCCGACCTCGAATTCGGCGCTGAAGCAGGCGGCGGCGATGCGGTCGTGTTCATGGAGGATGCCGGTTTCGCTGGCCTGGGCGTACAGCAGGACCGCGAACTGGTTCGACGCCAGGCGCCCGCAGGCGGCTTCGCCGCAGGCCCTGGCCAGGCGGCGCGCCACCTCCTGCAAGGCGAGGTCGCCAGCCTGTCGGCCGAAGGCCTCGTTGACCAGCTTGAAGGAGGCGATGTCGAACACCACCACCGCCAAGCTGCCGTGCTGGCGCGGTGCGGTCTCGATCGCCATCTGCAGCCGGTCCCCGAGCAGGCGCGTGTTGGCCAGGCCGGTCAGGGCGTCGTAGAACGCCAGGCGATCCAGGATTTGGCGCTGCTCCAGGTTGCGGATGGCAAAGGAAATGTCGCCTGCAAGCTCGTTCAGCAGCCGCAGTTCGTCATTGTGGAAGAAGTACGGCGCCTCGGCATGCAGCTTGAAGATGCCGATCACGCGTTCGCCCAGCAGCAGCGGAAACACGGCGTAGGACCGGATGCCACGCACGAGGAGCGCATCGTGGAAGGTGTCGACGCCGGGCTGCAGCGCGTTTGTGACGACCGGGCGGCCGCTCAGGACGGCGCGCGCGATCGGACTGAAGCCGTCCGCGCCGGCGCGCAGCGACAGCCGTTCGGCGAGGCTGCGGTCGTTCAAATCCTCCTGGTCGGTCCCCGCCACCAGGCGCACGCAGTCCGCGGCTTCGTCGACCATCCCGAACCACGCGCATGGGAAGCCGCCGCGCTCGACCGCGATGCGGCTGGCCTCGGCGAACAGTTCGTCGCGCTCGTTGACGCGCACGATCAGCGCATTGACTTCGCTGAGGACGGAATACACCCGGTTCAGGTACTGGATACGGGTTTCCGCCTGGTGTGCGCGGCGGGTATGGTGGACGATCAGGACGCCCATCATGGTCAAGCTCATGGTGACCAGCAGGGCGACGCCGAATTCCGTGCTGAAGGCGAACATCGCCTGGCCCTGGATGCGCAGCCAGGCAAGCACGGGCAGGATGACGCAGACCGACAGCAAGACCCGCCGGCCCATGCGGGCGGCGCCCGTGCGCCCGGCCAGCGGCGCGATCGGCCCGGCGTCCGGCTGCAGCGACACCGCGCCCAGGCTGAGCAGCAACAGGCAGGCCGCGGTGGTCCATGCCATCGGCACGTAAGCACCGATCCGCAGCAGGCCCGG
>CAJYXO010000243.1 GCA_913778765.1 uncultured Massilia sp.
CGCGAAAAGCTCGACAACCTGGTCATGGTCGTCAACTGCAACCTGCAGCGCCTGGACGGTCCGGTGCGCGGCAACGGCAAGATCATCCAGGAACTGGAAGCCGACTTCCGCGGCGCCGGCTGGAACGTCGTCAAGGTCATCTGGGGCCCGGGCTGGGACGCCCTGCTGGCCAAGGACAAGGACGGCATCCTGCAGCGCGTGATGATGGAAACCGTCGACGGCGAATACCAGAACTACAAGGCCAAGGACGGCGCCTACGTGCGCAAGCACTTCTTCGGCAAGCACCCCGAGCTGCTGAAGATGGTGGCCAACATGACCGACGACGACATCTGGCGCCTGACCCGCGGCGGCCACGATCCGCACAAGATCTACGCCGCTTTCAAGAACGCCCAGGAAAACAAGGGCTCGCCGACCGTCCTGCTGGTCAAGACCGTCAAAGGCTTCGGCATGGGCAAGTCGGGCGAGGCGCGCAACACCGCGCACCAGACCAAGAAGCTGGACGACGAAGCCATCCGCGAAATGCGCGACCGCTTCGCGATCCCGATCCCGGACGACAAGCTGGCCGAGATTCCGTTCTTCAAGCCGTCCGACGACGCGCCTGAAATCAAATACCTGCACGAGCGCCGCGCGGCCCTCGGCGGCTACCTGCCGGCGCGCCGCGAACAGGCCGACGAGAAGCTGGCCGTGCCGGCGCTCGAGACCTTCAAGGCCGTGCTGGAGCCGACCGCCGCCGGCCGCGAAATCTCGACCACCCAGGCTTACGTGCGCGTGATTACCGCGCTGCTGAAGGACAAGGAAATCGGCCAGCGCATCGTGCCGATCCTGGTCGACGAATCGCGTACCTTCGGCATGGAAGGCCTGTTCCGCCAGATCGGTATCTTCAACCAGCAGGGCCAGTTGTACGAGCCGGTCGACAAGGACCAGGTGATGTACTACCGCGAAGACAAGGCGGGCCAGATCCTGCAAGAGGGTATCAACGAAGCGGGCGGCATGTGCTCGTGGATCGCCGCGGCGACGTCCTACTCGTCGAACAACCGCGTGATGATCCCGTTCTACACCTTCTACTCGATGTTCGGCATGCAGCGCGTCGGCGACCTGGTCTGGCTGGCCGGCGACATCCGCGCCCGCGGCTTCCTGATGGGCGGCACCGCCGGCCGCACCACGCTGAACGGCGAAGGCCTGCAGCACGAGGACGGCCACAGCCACATCATCGCGGCCACGGTCCCGAACTGCATTCCTTACGACCCGACCTACGGCCACGAAGTGGCAGTCATCATCCAGGACGGCCTGAAGCGCATGGTGGAACAGCAGGAAGATGTGTTCTATTACATCACCATCATGAACGAGAACTACGAGCAGCCTGGCCTGAAGCCGGGTACCGAAGAGGGCATCCTCAAGGGCATGTACCTGCTGCAGGAAGGCGACAAGAGCGCCGCCAACCGCGTCCAGCTGATGGGCTCGGGCACCATCCTGCGCGAGTCCGTGTTCGCCGCCGAGCTGCTGAAGAACGACTGGAACGTGGCCGCCGACGTCTGGTCCTGCCCGTCGCTGACGCTGCTGGCGCGTGATGGCCAGGACGCCGACCGCTGGAACCTGGTCCACCCGCAGGAAGAGGCACGCCTGCCGTACGTGACCCAGCTGCTGAAGGACACGCAAGGCCCGATCGTCGCGACCACCGACTACATGCGCCTGTTCGCCGAGCAGATCCGCGCCTACATCCCGAACGGCCGCACCTACAAGGTGCTGGGCACCGACGGCTTCGGCCGCTCGGATTCGCGCGTCAAGCTGCGCGAGTTCTTCGAGGTGAACCGCTACTACATCACGGTCGCCGCGCTGAAGTCCCTGGCCGAGGAAGGCAAGATCCCGGCGTCGACGGTGGCGGAAGCCATCGCCAAGTACGGCATCGATCCGAACAAGCCGAATCCTGTGACCCAGTAATGCTCTCGAGATGCGTCGTTCCCGCGCAGGCGGGAACCCAAGTTTCTGTGGTCCGCCACAAACTTGGATCCCCGCCTGCGCGGGGATGACGGCTCTGAAGCTAACGACAAAAATACGGAGTTAACAAACATGAGCATTGTGGAAGTCAAAGTCCCCGACATCGGCGACTTCAAGGAAGTGGAAGTGATCGAGCTGCTGGTCAAGCCGGGCGACACCATCAAGGTCGACCAGTCGCTGGTCACGGTGGAATCGGACAAGGCCAGCATGGAGATCCCGTCCAGCCACGCCGGCGTGGTCAAGGAAATCAAGGTCAAGGTCGGCGACAAGGTCGCCGAAGGTTCGGTGGTGCTGATGCTGGAAGAGGCGGCTGGTACTGCCGCACCGGCACCGGCTGCTGCCGGCGAGGCGCCTGCGCCGAGCGCTCCCGCAGCGGCCGCACCCGCGCCGGCTCCGGCCGCTGCGCCGGCGCCTGCCGCAGCGGGCGGCATCGTCGAAGTCACCGTGCCGGACATCGGCGACTTCAAGGAAGTCGAAGTCATCGAAGTGATGGTGAAGCCGGGCGACCAGATCAAGGTCGAACAGTCCTTGATCACGGTCGAATCGGACAAGGCGAGCATGGAGATCCCGTCCAGCCACGCCGGCACCGTCAAGGACATCAAGGTCAAGGTGGGCGACAAGGTCGCCAAGGGTTCGCTGGTGCTGCTGGTCGAAACGACCGGCGGTGCCGCCGCCGCACCGG
>CAJYXO010000244.1 GCA_913778765.1 uncultured Massilia sp.
CCGAACAGGACCGTGAAACGACTTTGCGCCGATGATAGTGCTGCAACCAGTGTGAAAGTAGGTTATCGTCAGGCTAATTATTCAGCAGAGCCCGTCCAGACAAGTCTGGGCGGGCTTTTTGCTTTTCGAGAGCCGTACGACATACAACTACTCAAGTTGTATAGGCAAAAGCGCCACAAAACTCTCCCACAGGGAACTTTTTGCTGGGCCAGCGTCCGTATGTACGGTAGCATTTCGCTTTTGCCAACGCACCCCTTCTATGAACGTCAGCAGTGAAACCGCACCGCAGCGCAAGCGGACCAGACACTTCCGACTGGCCGCATTGATGGTGTCGTTCTCCTGCCTGACCGTCGCGATCACCGCGGTCTTGCAACTGCTGTTGGTCGACCATTACGCGATCGAACATGCGGCAGAACAGGCAAAGCTGCGTCTTCAGCAGCTGTCATGGCAGATGCGCGATTCGCTCGACCATACGCTGGATCAGGCCGTACGCGACGTCTACCTTCTGTCGAGCCTGCCACAGGTACGCCAGCCGGAGAACCGGGCCGCGGCACGCGACGTCCTCGAGAACCTGCAGCGCCACTTCGGCGACTATGCCTGGATCGGCATCGCTGAACCGGACGGCAACGTGCTGGCCGCTACCGGCGGCATGCTGGAGAATCATGACGTCACTGTGCGGCCATGGTTCCACGCCGGCCAGCAGGCCGTCACCGCCTTCGATTACCATCCCGCCGTCCTGCTGGGCAAACTCCTGCCGCGCACCCCGGATCCGTGGCGCTTCGTCGACATTGCTGGCCCCATCAGGAACGAGGACGGCAGCCTGCGCGGCGTGCTCGCCATCCACCTGAGTTGGACCTGGGCACGCAGCCTTGCGCGCGAACTGCTGACCCCGGCACAACGCGATATCGGCGCTGAAATCATCGTCGTGCGCAGCGACGGCGTGGTCCTGCTCGGCCCGGCCGATATCCTGGAAAAACGCATTTCGACGGAGAGCCTGCGCCTGGCCCTGCAGGGCAAGACCGGGGCGATTACCGAGCATTGGCCGGATGGTCGCACCTATGTGACCGGCTACAGTTTGAGCGGCCACAGCCGCGAACGCGCGACCCTGCACTGGGCCGTGCTGGTGCGTCAGACCGACGAGGCGGCGATGGCATCGGCACACCAGTTGGAACGCCGCACCTTATGGTTCAGCCTGTTGCTGGCGGGTGTGTTGGCTGGCGTCGCCGCCTTGCTGGCGCGCCGTATCGTGGCGCCGTTGAAGTCCCTGAGCGGGGCCATGGAAGACATCGCCCAGGCGCCGGAACAGACGACGCCCGAAGCGGTCCCATCGGTCGGTGGCTTCCACGAAGCCCAGGTGCTGTCCGAGGCGCTGCGCGGCCTGATCCGCAGCGAGCGCCGTCACCATGCGGCGCTCACGGAAATGAACCTGCATCTGGAAGAGACGGTTGCCGCCCGTACCGCCGAGCTGCAGGGCCTGCTGATGCGCGACGTGCTGACCGGGCTGCCCAACCGCCGCGCCCTGATGCAGGCCTTGCCGGAAGCGATGGCGCGCGCCGCGCGTCTGCAGCGTCCCTGCGCCGTGCTGTTCCTCGACATGGACGGTTTCAAGCAGGTCAACGATACCCGCGGTCACGAAGAAGGCGACGAATTGCTGCGACAGTTCGGTACCCGCATCCTGAACAGCATCCGCGAGACCGACATGGCGGCGCGCCTGGCCGGCGACGAATTCGTGGTGATCCTCGACATGCTGAACGATGAGTCGGATGCGGCAGCGAAGGCCGCTTTCCTGCTAAACGAATTGTCGCGCCCGTATGCACTCAAAAACGGCATCGTGCAGGTGGGCGCCAGCATCGGCGTGGCCCTGCAGATGCCTGCGCAGGCCCAGGATCCGGCACGTCTGCTGGCACGCGCCGACCAGGCCATGTACCAGGCCAAGCGCAAGGGCAAGAGCCGGGTCGCAATGGCGCCGGCGGACGCGCCGGCCGCCTGAAGCGCGCGCCGGCAGCGGGGTCAGACGCCCCAGAGGACGTCGGCGTTCTGGTCGCGCGCGGCGCGCAGCATTTCCAGCAGAGGATAGGCGCGGGTCGAGAAGGTCACCACTTCGGCCGGCTCGTGCTCGGCATCCTCGTTCTCGCCACTGTGGGCCTTGACGTCCTGTTCCATTTCGTCCGTGGCCTGGTGCTTGCGGCTTTCGTCGATCTCGTGCTCGAGCAGTTGCACTGCCTTGGGCGCTTCTTCGGCGGTAATGACGCCGCGCTCCGGATCCTTGTGCAGCAGGTCGAGAATGCGCTGGGCATGGTCCTGCATCATCAGCACATTGGGATAGGCTTTCGATTTGAAGGTGATTAGCATAGCTGTCTCGTTCAATTATTAGTAACCAAACGATAACACGTCTGGGCGCCGGATGTCGGTGCGCAGTCCAACGTTGGACTCACGCCGGACGGCGGCGCAGCAGCCACGCCAGCAGCAGCGTGAGCAGGGCGCCGGCCAGTGCGCCGGCCGTCATCAGCGCGCTCGATCCGGCCGCGGCGCCGCCCTGGGCCGCGAGCGTCACCAGCAGCCAGCCGGCGCCGCCCCAGCACAGGGTGTTGAGGCCCTCGAAGATCGAGCACATGACGTTTTCCTTGCCGCGCATTTTGAAATCGCTGCGCAGGGCCGGCCGTCCGAGCCAGCGCACGATCAGCCCCGCACTCAGGACTGACGACACCACCACGAAGCCGATCAGGAGTCCGATCAGCGGCGCACGCACGATCAGCCACAGCAGCGGCAGCGCCACCAGCAGCAAGGGCGGCATCACCGCTGCCGCCAGCTTGGCCAGGCCGATGGTTCGTCCGGCGGCCGGCGAGGACTGCAGCAGGTCCGGCGCATCTTCCGCCAGAAGAATGATCCAGGCAAGCGAGCCGGTCAGGGAGCTGCACAGCACGGTCAAGGCGGTGCCGATGGTCGGCCCGGGCGTATCGCTGTGCCGCAGGATCAGGAACAGCAAGGGCGCCATATAGACCAGCTGCAGCAGTACCTGCGAGATCAGATGCGCATCGCGCGCGATCAGGCGCCATTCCTTGACGACGACGGTATCGAACAGGCTGCGCCGGAAGCGGAAGCCGACGCTGCCGGCAGGCCGCGACATCGCGCGCGCACTGCCCGCGGCCTGCTGCAGGCCATGCACGAAGAAGCGGTGCGTGCGGCCGACCGTCAGCGCAAACGCCGCCAGCCCCAGCACCGCCATGCACAGGATCGGCAAGGGATCGCCGAGCACGGCCCGGCCGGGCAGCCACAACACGCTGTCCGGCTTCAGCCAGGGCGACTGCGCCAACTGCTGCAGCGAATGCATGGCGCTGTTTCCCGCTGCCGTCTCCGACAGCATCGAATACGACTGGAACAGCAGGAAGATCAGGGCGCCCGCCACGGCGCCCAGCACCTGCGCCAGCACGCGCGTGCGGCGCGCGCCGAGCACGCGGACCAGGGCCAGCGTCAGCAGCATGCCGAAGCAGGCCATCAGCGTGGCCATGGTGACGATCGTGATGTAGACGCCGATCCAGCCGAACTGGCCCAGCGCCACGCCCACATGGACGAGCGGCCCGAACAGGAACAGGTACAGGGCCGCGCAGGAAATGACGATGCCCAGCAGGCGCACCGTGAAGATGCTGCGCGACGACAGCGGCGAGGACAGCAGCAGGTCCAGGTCGCCGCGTTCGAACAGCGCCAGCACGCTGCCGCGGAGCGCGCCCGCCAGCATGAAGGTGGCGACCGCCGCCACCGCCAGGGTGGCTGGAATCGCCAGGCGCGGGTCCATGACGCCGCCCGGCGGGAGCTTGCGCAGCACGGCAAAGGCCAGCACGTGCAGCACGGCCCAGGCAAGCGCCCACACGCCGATGCTGAGCCAGCTCATGCGCCGCCGGCCGCCCTTGTTGATGGCGGCGCCGTACCACGCCATCCGCAATTCGTGGCGCAGCAGCCAGAGACTCGACCCCGGCGGCGCTGTCACGCCTGCTCCGTCAGCTGCAGGAACACGTCTTCCAGGCTGCCGCCCAGGGTGCGCTCGCGCAGCTCGGCCAGCGTGCCCTCGGCGATCAGCCGGCCCTGACGGATGATGCCGATGCGCTGGGCCAGGCGTTCCGCCACCTCGAGGATGTGGGTAGTGAGGATCACGGTGCCGCCCTTGGCGACGTGAGACACCAGCAAGTCCTTCACCTGGCGCGCGGCGGCGGCGTCGAGGCCGGTCAGCGGCTCGTCCAGGATCAGCAGCTCCGGTTCGTGGATCAGGGCGCCGGCCAGCGCCAGCTTCTGCTTCATCCCGCGCGAAAAACCTTCGGTCAGCTCGTGCGCATGCTTGGTCAAGTCAAGCCAGTCGAGCAGGCGGCGGGCGCGCGGTTCGGCGTCCTCGGCGGCAATGCCCCACAGGCCGGCGACGAATTCGAGGTATTCGGTCGGCTTCAGTTTGCCGTACAACAGCGGATCGTCCGGCAGGTAGGCCATCTTGCGCTTGGCCGCGGCCGGGTCGCGCGCCAGGTCGATGCCCAGCACCTCGACCTGGCCGGCATCCGGCGCCAGCAGGCCGGTGACCATGCGCAGCGTGGTGGTCTTGCCGGCGCCGTTCGGGCCGAGCAAGGCATACAGTTCGCCGCGCCGGACCTGCAAATCGATGCCGTCGACGGCCGGACGGCCGAAGGCCTTGCGCAGGTCGCGCAGCAGCAGTGCTGGGGTATCGTCGATCATGGGAGCTTGAATGAAGTGAGGAACTGCTCGACCTGCTCGGCCGGCATGGCGTCCGGCTTGCCGAGCACGATCACCTGGTAGAAACGCTTGCCGCGCGCTTCGAAGCGGCCGACCATGCGCACCGGCTTGCCGTTCGCCTGGCCAGTGGCGTCGACCTCGGCGACGGTCTTGCCGGTGGAATCGGCGCGGAATTTTCCCTGCCCGCCATCGACGCCGATATTGCGCAGCAAGGCCTGCAGCATGGCTGGCACCGCGCTACGGGCGCCGGCCTCGTCCGCCGCCTCGGCGGCGCCGACCGCGAAGGTGGCGCCATCGATATCGGCGGCCGTCATGGTCATGCTGACCTGCCTGCCGCCCAGGTCGATGGTGCGGGTGGTGCTGGACGGCTTGGCCGGGAACATCACGCGGTAGGCTGCGTCCGGGCTGGCATAGTCGCGCCAGTTGTATTTCGGGCTGCAGGCGCCCAGCACGAGGCTGAGCAGCAGCAAGGACAGGATTTTCATGGGGCGATGGTATCAGCGCCCCGCGCCGCCGGCCAGCGGAATGTTGCAATAATTTAATTAAGAACCCATCGGGATTGGATTCGCCGCCAGGTAGGCGTTGAACTTGTCGATGAACTTGTGCTCGTTCGGTCCGGCGTTGTTGCGCATTGGGATCGCCTGCTCGACCAGGGCTTCCTCGCGCCCGCTGGCCAGCGCCGCCATGGTCTGGGCGATGAAGGCGTCGAGCGGCATGGCGCGCGGATCGTCGCTCTTGTAGATCAGGTCGGTATTCACCCAGGGCGGCGCGATCTCCTGCACCGTGACCGCCGTATCGCGCAGCATGAAACGCTGCGACAGGGTGTAGGAGTGCAGGGCGGCCTTGGTGGCCGAGTACACCGCGCTGGTGGCGATCGGCACATGGGCCAGCACCGAGGTGTTGTTGACGATGGCCGCGCGCGGCTGCCGTTTCAGGTGGTCGATCAGCGCCGAACTCATGCGGATCGGGCCGAGCAGGTTGGTCTCGACGGTGGCCAGCATGCCCGCCTCGTCGATGGCGGCGGCGCGGCGGACGTAGATCCCTCGATTCAGGCCAGGCTGGGCGTATGCATGTGGACGGCGCGGTCCTATCTGAACTGCCAGTTGAATCGGCGGCCGGCAGCGGGCACGGCCGGGCTGGCGTATCATTTCCGGCCATGCCTGGACACTAGCCTGACGAGGACCTCATGCAACGCAAGATCGGCCTTTTGCTGCCGCCTGGATTCCAGGCCCTGGACCTGATGGCGACCACCGTGTTCGAGCTGGCCAATGACATCGCCGGCGCGCCCCTCTATGGCGTGCAGATGCTGTCCGAAGCCGGCGGCATCATGCACAGTTCCTCGGGCGTGGGCGTGCTGACCGAGGCGGTGACGGGCCATGCCTTCGATACCGTGCTGGTGGGAGGACAGCTGGCGCCGGGCCAGCCGTCGACGCCGGGCTTCATCGGAATCCTGCGCCAGTCCGCGCAGCAGGCGCGCCGCGTCGCCAGCATTTGCACCGGCGCCTTCCTGCTGGCCGAAGCCGGTCTGCTGGACGGCAAGCGCGTGACCACCCACTGGGCGCTGGCGCGCGAGCTGCAGCGCGCTTATCCGAAGCTGCGCGTGGAAGAAGACCGCATCTTCATCAACGAAGGCAGGATCTGGACCTCGGCCGGCATGACGGCCTGCGTCGACTTGTGCCTGGCCCTGGTCGAAGCCGACCACGGCATCGAGCTGTCGCGCCAGATCGCGCGCAAGCTGGTGGTCTACCACCGCCGCAGCGGCGGGCAGTCGCAGTTCTCGGCGCTGCTGGAGCTGGAACCGAAGTCCGACCGCATCCAGCAAGCCCTCAGCTATGCCAAGCGCCACCTGAAAAAGCCGCTGTCGGTGGACGAGCTGGCCGGCGCCGCCAACCTGAGCACTCGACAGTTCAGCCGTACCTTCCGCGTCGAGACCGGGCAGTCGCCGGCGCGCGCGGTCGAGGTGCTGCGGGTCGAAGCCGCGCGCGCGATGATCGAGGGCAGCAACCATTCGATCGACGTGGTCGCGCGCGAAACCGGCTTTGCCGATCCGGAGCGCATGCGCCGCGCTTTCCTGCGCGCCTTCGGCCAGCCGCCGCAGGCGATCAAGCGGGCGGCGCGCGAGCAGGCGGCAATGTCGGTCTAGATCACGCTTCCACCAGGCCGCGGCGGTACTGGATCGCCTCGGCCACATGTTCGGCCTGCACCTGCTTGCTCTCGGCCAGGTCGGCGATCGTCCGCGCCACCTTCAGCACCCGGTGATAGGCTCGCGCCGACCAGTGCAGGTGGCGCATCGCATGCCTCAGCAGCTGCTCGGCGGCTTCGTCGAGTTCGCAATGGCGGTCGATCTCGCGCGTCGACAGGCGCTGGTTGGCCTTGCCCTGGCGATCCAGCTGGATACCGTGGGCGCGCGCCACGCGCTCGGCGATGGCGCTGCTGGCCTCGCCGTCGGCCTGGGCCGCCATCGATTCCGGCGCCATGCCGGATACCGGCACCTGCAGGTCGATGCGGTCGAGCAGGGGACCGGAGATCTTGTCCTGGTAGCGCAGCACCGCATCCTGGCTGCAGCGGCACTTGCCGGACGGGTGGCCGAGCCAGCCGCAGGGACAGGGGTTCATCGCCGCGATGAGTTGAAAGCTGGCCGGGAAATCGGCCTGGCGCGCCGCGCGCGAGATCGTGATGTGGCCGGATTCCAGCGGCTCGCGCAGCACTTCCAGCACGTGGCGGCTGAACTCCGGCAGCTCGTCGAGGAACAGCACGCCGTGGTGGGCCAGCGAGATCTCGCCCGGCCGCGGCACGCCGCCGCCGCCGACCAGGGCCATGCCGGAACTGGTGTGGTGCGGACTGCGGAAAGGACGGCGGCGCCAGCGCTCGATCGAAAAGCGCCCGGCCAGCGACTGGATCGCCGCCGATTCCAGCGCTTCGTCCAGGGTGAGCGGCGGCAGCAGGCCGGGAAAACGCGAGGCCAGCATGCTTTTGCCGGCCCCGGGCGGGCCGACCATCAGCACCGAATGCAGGCCCGCGGCCGCGATCTCGAGCGCGCGCTTGACGTGCTGCTGGCCTTTCACATCCGCAAAGTCGGGATAGCTGGGCGGCGCCAGCGCCTCGGGCGGGCGCCGGCGTGCGAGCCTGGACGCATCGCCTGCATGAGCGGACTGGGCGGCAAAGTGGGCGCAAACCTCGAGCAGGGTGCGCGCCGGATAGATGGCGGCATCGCTGACCAAAGCGGCTTCGTCCGCGTTCGCGGCCGGCAGCACGAAGGCGCGCCTGGCGCCGTCCGCACTGCGGTGCATCGCGAAGCTCATCGCCAGTGCGCCGCGGATCGGACGCAGTTCGCCGGACAAGGACAGTTCGCCGGCGAACTCGTAGCGGTCCAGCGCGGCGCAGGGGATCTGCTCGGAGGCGGCCAGGATGCCGAGCGCGATCGGCAGGTCGAAGCGGCCCGATTCCTTGGGCAGGTCGGCGGGGGCTAGATTGATGGTGATGCGCCGGTTCGGCAGCTCGAAGCCGGAATTCTGCAGCGCGGCGCGGACCCGGTCCTTCGACTCGCGCACCTCGGCGTCCGGCAGGCCGACGATGGCCAGGCCGGGCAGGCCATTTGCGAGGTGAACTTCGACGCTGACTTCGGGCGCGTCCATGCCGGCCAGCGCCCGGCTGCGCACGACTGCGAGACTCATGGTGTGCAGGGTGAGTGAAGACCCTGCAGATGGTGAGGGGGGAGCGCCTTGCTCTTGTTGAGTGCGGCCAAACGTGCGGCCGCCAGCGCCCGATAATGCCTCAGGCCTTCTGCTCCGACGCCAGTTTCGCTTCCAGTTCCGCCACCCGCACCTCGAGCGCCTCGAGCTTGGCGCGGGTCTTGGCCAGCACCTGGGCCTGGATGTCGAATTCTTCGCGCGTTACCAGGTCCAGTTTCGAAAAGCCCTGGGTCATCATGGCCTTCACGTTGCGCTCGATGTCCTTGGCCGGCGAATTCTCGATCGCCTGGTTGATCTTGCCTTGCAGATCGTTGAAGAAATTATTCATATCCATCTTTATTCCTGGTGAGCGCCGCGCGCATCGACGGCGCGCACTATTTTCGTGCGCACCTCTCTGAATTAGTGCGTGCACCCGCGTGGCGCACGCCCTGCGGCGTTGATTGTGTTTTTGCATACCCAGAGTGGGGACGAGGGCCTGGAAGTCAAGCCCTGCCGCACCGCTTCGGGGTGGCACGCATCCTGCTAAAGGAACCATACAAGCTATAACAACAGGGACGCGAGTCGGATTGTAAACCCATCAGGTCCAAAGTTCATTTGATAAGGGAGTGTCGTATGAAGCGTCGAAACAGCAAGTGGCCGCAGATCCTCATCGTTGCGGCGGGTGTCTGGAGTTTGACGACCGGGCTGGCCGGCGCGCAGGAACAGGAGCAGAAGCCCGAGCACGAGGTGAGCTACAACGCGGCGCTGACCAGCGATTACCGCTACCGCGGGCTGTCGCAGAGCCGGCTCGACCCGGCCCTGCAGGGCGGCGCCGACTACGTCCACAACCCCACCGGTCTCTATGTCGGCACCTGGCTGTCCACCATCAAGTGGACCAAGGACCTGGGCGGCGACGGCAACCTCGAGTGGGACATCTACGGCGGCAAGCGCGGCAGCCTCAGCGCGGATGTCACCTACGACGTCGGCGGCCTCTACTACTTCTACCCGCAGAATGGCCTGGGCCCGAACGCCAACACCTTCGAGCTGTACGGCCAGCTGGGCTTCGGCCCGGCCTACGTCAAGTACTCGCACTCGCTGACCAATCTGTTCGGCACCGCCGACAGCAAGGGCAGCGGCTACCTCGACGTCGGCGCCAACATCGATGCCGGCAACGGCTTCACCGTGAACCTGCACGTCGGCCGCCAGGAAGTGCGCCACAACAGCGCCTTCTCCTATACCGACTACAAGCTCGGCGTGACCAAGGACCTGGGCGTCTGCTCGGTGTCGCTGGCCTGGGTGAAAGCGAATACCAGTGGCTACCTGAGCCCGTCCGGTGAAAACCTCGGGAAGTCCGCGGCCCTGCTGTCTGTTTCAAAAACTTTCTGAAGAGGCAATAGCATGAAAATGATCACCGCCATCATCAAACCCTTCAAGCTCGACGAGGTCCGCGAGGCCCTTTCCGAGATCAATGTCCAGGGTATTACGGTGACCGAAGTAAAAGGGTTCGGGCGCCAGAAGGGTCATACCGAGCTCTACCGCGGTGCCGAATACGTCGTCGATTTCCTGCCGAAGACCAAGATCGAAGCGGCGGTCGACGACGCCATCGTCGACCAGGTGATCGACACCATCCAAGGCGCGGCACGCACCGGCAAGATCGGTGACGGCAAAATTTTCGTCTCCAATCTGGAGCAGGTAATCCGTATCCGTACCGGCGAGACCGGCAACGATGCGCTGTAAGGGGAAACCGATGATTCGCACAATGACAAAACTGATCGCTGGCTTCACCGTCGCCCTGGCGCTGGGTGCTTCGCTGCCGGCCCTGGCGCAGGATGCCGCCAAGCCTACGACGGCCGCGCCCGCCGCTACCGCCGCTGCCGATACGACGGCGGCCCCGGCTGCAGCCCTACCTGCCGCACCCGCCGCTGCGGCAACCGCAGCACCGCTAGAGGCCGCACCGGCCGCCGCGCCCACGCCGCAAAAAGGCGACACCGCCTGGATGTTCGTCGCCACCCTGCTGGTGATCATGATGACGATTCCCGGCCTGGCCCTGTTCTACGGTGGCCTGGTGCGCTCCAAGAACATGCTGTCGGTGCTGCTGCAGGTCTTCATGATCTTCTCGGTCATCATCGTGCTGTGGTGCATCTACGGCTATTCGATCGCGTTCACGGAGAAGACCGCCTTCTTCGGCGGCGTCGACCGCGCCTTCCTGAACGGCATCTGGGACCCGGTCAAGGCGACCTTCTCGACCGCCGCCACCTTCAGCAAGGGCGTGGTGATCCCCGAGTTCATCTACGTCGCCTTCCAGGGCACCTTCGCCGCCATCACCTGCGCCCTGATCGTCGGCGCCTTCGCCGAGCGCGCCAAGTTCTCGGCCGTGCTGGCCTTCATGGTGCTGTGGTTCACCTTCGGCTACCTGCCGGTGGCCCACATGGTGTGGTTCTGGACCGGCCCGGATGCGATCAAGGATGCCGCCACCCTGGCGACTGAATCGGCGAAGGCCGGCTGGCTGTGGCAGAAGGGCGCGCTCGACTTCGCGGGCGGCACCGTGGTCCACATCAACGCCGCCGTGGCCGGCCTGGTCGGCGCCTTCATGATCGGCAAGCGCATCGGCTACGGCCGCGAGCACATGGCGCCGCATTCGCTGACCATGACCATGATCGGCGCCTCGCTGCTGTGGGTGGGCTGGTTCGGCTTCAATGCCGGCTCGGCGCTGGAAGCCGGCGACGTCGCCGCGCTGGCCTTCATCAACACCCTGCTGGCAACCGCCGCGGCCGCCGTGTCGTGGGTGCTGGGCGAATGGATCACCAAGGGCAAGCCGTCGATGCTGGGCGGCGCCTCCGGTGCGGTGGCCGGCCTGGTCGCCATCACCCCGGCCGCCGGTTTCGTCGGTCCGATGGGCGGCCTGATCATCGGCCTGGTGGCCGGCGTGGTCTGCCTGTGGGGCGTGAACGGCCTGAAGCGCCTGATCGGCGCCGACGATTCGCTGGACGTGTTCGGCGTGCACGGCGTGGGCGGCATCCTGGGCGCGCTGCTGACCGGCGTGTTCGCCGCGCCGCAGCTGGGCGGGCAGGGCATCTTCGACTACACCACCAACAAGATGTCGGCCGATCCGTATTCGATCGCCAGCCAGGTGCTGATCCAGGGCGAAGCGGTGCTCACCACCATCGTCTGGTCGGCCGTCGTGTCCCTGGTCGCCTACAAGCTGGTCGACATCGTGATCGGCCTGCGCGTGCCGGAAGAGCAGGAACGCGAAGGCCTGGACATTACCAGCCACGGCGAATCGGCTTATCATTCCTGATTGCCGCTGCGGCCGTCGAAAAGCGCCCTGCGGGGCGCTTTTTTTTGCTTTTAAGATAGGATGTGGGCTTTAAAAAGAGGGCGACAGCCCTCATGTTGCATTTCCCTCATCGCTAAGAAGCCTCAAGGACGTCACCATGGTTCCCCACCTCGCCACAGCCCTCAACGGTCCGTTGCTGGACCTGGAAAAGAAGATTCTCGAAGCCACCCCCGCCATCGAGCGCTGGTTCCGCCTCGAGTGGCAGGAGCACACGCCCCCGTTCTATTGCTCGGTGGACCTGCGCAATGCGGGCTACAAGCTGGCGCCGGTGGACACCAATCTGTTCCCGGGCGGCTTCAACAACCTGTCCACCGAGATGCTGCCGCTGACGGTGCAGGCCGCCATGGCCGCGATCGACAAATACTGCCCGGACGCGCGCAACCTGCTCCTGATCCCGGAAAGCCACACGCGCAACCCGTTCTACCTGCAGAACGTGCAGCGCCTGATGCAGATCTTCCGCCAGACCGGCCTGCACGTGCGCCTCGGTTCGCTGTCGCCGGAAGTGACCCAGCCGACGCCGCTGGCGCTGCCGGACGGGAACATGCTGGTGGTCGAGCCGCTGGTGCGCTCGCCGAACGGCCGCCGCGTCGGCCTGGCCGACTTCGACCCCTGCACGATCCTGCTGAACAACGATCTGTCGGCCGGCATCCCTTCGATCCTGGAGAACATCCACGAGCAGTCGCTGCTGCCGCCGGTGCACGCCGGCTGGGCGATGCGCCGCAAGAGCAACCACTTCAAGGCCTTCGACGAAGTGGCGAAGAAGTTCGGCAAGCTGATCGACATCGACCCCTGGATGGTGAATCCGCTGCACAGCAAGGTCGGCGAAGTGAACTTCCAGGAAGACATCGGCATGGAAGCGCTGGCCGATGGCGTCTCGGCGCTGCTGTCGAAGATCAAGAAGAAGTACAAGGAATACGGGATGAAGGACCAGAAGCCCTTCGTCATCGTCAAGCCGGACGCCGGCACCTACGGCATGGGCATCATGACCGTGAGGGACGCGTCCGAGGTGAAGGACCTGAACCGCAAGCAGCGCAACAAGATGTCGGTCATCAAGGACGGCGTCACCGTCACCGACGTGCTGATCCAGGAAGGCGTGCCGACCTTCGAGTCGATCAACGATGCGGTGGCCGAGCCGGTCGTCTACATGATCGACCGTTACGTGGTGGGCGGCTTCTACCGCGTGCACGCCGAGCGCGGCATCGACCAGAACCTGAACGCGCCGGGCTCGCAGTACGTGCCGCTGGCCTTCTCGCAGCAGCATGCGGTGCCGGATCTGAAGGCCAAGCCGGGCACGGCGGCGCCGAACCGCTTCTACGTGTATGGCGTGGTGGCGCGCCTGGCGCTGCTGGCGGCGTCGCTGGAGCTGGAGCGTACCGATCCGGACCCCGAAATTTATTGATCGAAGCCGCGTGACCGCTCACGCCTCCTTGCACGCCATATAGACAAAATGCGTGCGCAGCAGCGGCACGCAGGCGCTCAGCAGTTCCGGCAGCAGCCAGGGCAGGCGCGACATCGCCCGGCTCAGCGGCGGCGCCAGCACCAGGGTGCGGTAATGGCGCTGCTCGGTGGGCCAGAAGCGCAGCAGTTCGACGTCGGTGACCTTGCGGACGTTGGTGTTGCGCGGGTTGCTGTAGCGGAAGTCGAAGATCATGGTCCAGCCTCCGGGCCGCAAGACCCGCCACATCTCCGCCGCCAGCGCCTTGCGCATGTCTTCGTCGAGGATGGACGAGAACACCGTGTGCGCGCTGACGAGGTCGACGCTGTTGTCGGGGAAGGCCTCGAGCTGGCCCAGATGCCAGCGCACGCCGGGCGCCGTGTGCAGCCGGGCATGGTCGAGCCGGTCCTGCTGCAGCTCGGTGCCGGTGAGGTGGGCCGGCGTGGCGCCCCAGTCGATCAGCTGGCGCAGGAAGGCGCCGCTGCCGCAGCCGACGTCGAGCACGCGCGCGTTCGACAAGTCCGGGCCCAGCGTGCGCGCCAGCAGCCGCGCCAGCACGCGCGAACGCGCCGCCTGCTGGCTCACGACTTCCGGCCGGTGCCAGGCGTAGCGGGCCAACGCGGCGCCGCCATGCCATTGGCGGTAGACGTGGTTGATGCGTTCATGCTCGACCTGGTCGCTCATCGCGTCCTCCTTGGGCGTCCATCATCGCCACGAGTCCATTCGCACGCTTGAGAGCCCGCAAATGCGGGGCGAATAAATGCATTTTTGCCAAGTGGAACCGCTCGATCCGGCCTGGTCTGCGCTCCTGGCCGGCTTTCCGCGAGAATCCGCGTTTCCGGCTAAAATCGATGCATTGTCTCGACTGGAACCCATATGAAAATCGCTTTCCTCGCCGACCCGCTGTCCGGATTCAAGATCTACAAGGACTCGACTTTCGCGATGATGCGGGAGGCGGCGCGCCGCGGTCACCGGATCTATGCCTTCGAACAGCGCCACATGGTGCTGGAGCAGGGCGTGGTCACCGCGGACGTGGTCGAGATCACCCTCACCGGCGATCCCGACGACTGGTACACCGAGGGCGAGCCGGAAACCGTGCGCCTGTCCGAGTTCGACGCCGTCATCCAGCGCAAGGATCCGCCTTTCGACATGGAATACGTGTACGGCACCTACCTGCTGGAACTGGCCGAGCGCCAGGGCGCGCGCGTGTTCAACAAGCCATCGGCGATCCGCGACCACAACGAGAAACTGGCGATCGGCCAGTTCAGCGAGTTCACCTCGCCGACCCTGGTGACGTCCTCAAGCACGCGCCTGCGCGCCTTCCACGCCGAGCACGGCGACGTGATCCTCAAGCCGCTCGACGGCATGGGCGGCGCCGGCATCTTCCGCATCAAGGACGACGGCCTGAACCTGGGTTCCATCATCGAGACCCTGACCGACAACGGCGCCCGCACCATCATGGCCCAGAAGTACATCCCGGCCATCGTCAAGGGCGACAAGCGGGTGCTGGTGATCGACGGCAAACCGGTGCCCTTCGTGCTGGCCCGCATCCCGCAGGGTGGCGAAGTGCGCGGCAACCTGGCCGCCGGCGGCGTCGGCGTGGCCCAGCCGATTTCCGATCGCGAATGCGAGATCGCGGAAGCCATCGGCCCCAAACTGGCCGAGCGCGGCCTGTTGCTGGTAGGATTGGATGTGATCGGCGATTTCCTGACCGAGGTGAACGTCACCAGCCCGACCTGCTTCCAGGAGATTACCGACCAGACCGGATTCGACGTGCCCGCGATGTTCATCGACGCCGTCGAGAAAGCAGCTGACAGGAAATGACATGGTAGGCATTCTGCTGATGACCCACGCACCGCTGGGCCAGGCATTCATCGCGGCGGTGGCGCACGTCTTCCGCGGCCCGACCGAGCGCTTCGAGGCGATCGACGTGACCGCGGACCAGGACACGAGCGAGGTCAACCGCCTGGCCATGGAAGCGATCCGGCGCCTGGACGACGGCGACGGCGTGCTGGTCATCACCGACATCAAGGGCGGCACGCCGTCCAATTGCTGCAATTCGCTGGCGAGTGCGGGCCACGTGGAAATCATCGCCGGCATCAGCCTGCCGATGCTGCTGCGTGCCATCACTTACCGGCGCGATACGCTCGACGTGGTGGTCGAGATGGCGCTGGCCGGCGCCCAGAACGGCGCAGTGCGGGTCGACAACCGGATCCGCGTGGGTACCTGACGAAAACAAACCTCATCGATAACGAAACCATAACGAGAACATGATTCAGCAGGAACTCGAGATCATCAACAAGCTGGGCCTGCATGCCCGCGCTTCCGCCAAATTCACCCAGCTGGCCGCGAAATACAAGAGCGACGTCTGGCTCACCCGCAATGGTCGCCGCATCAACGCCAAGTCCATCATGGGCGTGATGATGCTGGCGGCCGGCAAGGGCGCCAAGGTGACGCTGGAGGCGGACGGCCCTGACGAACAGGACTGCATCGCGGCGCTGACGGCCCTCATCAACGACAAGTTCGGCGAAGGCGAGTAATGCCGGACACCAGGGGCGGCCGCTACCATCCAGGAAAGACGATGGCTTCGTTCACACTGCATGGCATTCCGGTTTCGCGCGGGATTTCGATCGGCCGCGCGCACCTGCTCACGCCGGCCGCGCTCGACGTCAAGCATTACCTGGTGCCGGAAGAGCAGGTCGAGGCGGAGGTAAAACGCCTGCAGCACGCGATCCAGGCAGTGCACGGCAACCTGCAGGACCTGTGGAACGAGCTGCCGAAGGACGCGCCGACGGAACTGGGCGCCTTCATCGACGTGCACGTGCTGATCCTGTCCGACCCGATGATCTCGGAAGCCCCGCTCGACATCATCCGTAGCCGCCATTACAACGCCGAATGGGCGCTGGTGACCCAGATCGACGAGCTGTCGGCGCAGTTCGACGAGATCGAGGACGAGTACCTGCGCGAGCGCAAGCAGGACATCCAGCAGGTCGCCGAGCGCGTGCTGAAAGTCCTGATGGGCACCGCGCTCGCCGTGCCGCCCAGCCGCGGCGCCGACGCCGACGAATTCCAGCCGCAGATGATCGTGGTCGCCCACGACATCTCGCCGGCCGACATGCTGGCCTTCCGCGACCGTTCCTTCGTCGGCTTCGTCACCGACGTCGGCGGCCAGAACTCGCACACCGCAATCGTCGCGCGCAGCCTGGACATCCCGGCGGCGGTCGGCATGAGCCAGGCTTCGCGCCTGATCGAGCAGGACGACTGGGTGATCGTCGACGGCGATGCCGGCGTGGTGATCTGCAATCCGAGCGCGCTGGTGCTGGACCAGTACCGCGCGCGCCAGGCCGCGCTGATCAAGGCCAGGAAGCGCCTGCTGAAGTTGAAGAAAACCCCGGCGGTGACGAAGGATGGCACCCCCATCACGCTGCTCGCCAACATCGAGCTGCCGGACGATTGCGCGCCGGCGCTGGATGCCGGCGCGGTCGGCGTCGGCCTGTTCCGCTCCGAGTTCCTGTTCATGGGACGCAGCGGGATCGGCAATGCCGCCCTGCGGGTGCCGGACGAGGACGAGCAGTTCGAGCAGTACCGCAAGGCGGTGCTGGCGATGAAGGGCCGGCCGGTGACGATCCGCACGCTGGACGTCGGCGCCGACAAGCCGCTCGACACCACCGAACACACGGCGCTGAATCCGGCCCTGGGCCTGCGCGCGATCCGCTACTGCCTGGCCGAGCCGCAGCTGTTCCTGACCCAGCTGCGCGCGATCCTGCGTGCCTCCGCCTTCGGCAAGGTGCGGATCCTGATCCCGATGCTGGCGCATGCCTTCGAGATCGACCAGTCGCTGAACATGATCGCCCAGGCCAAGGCCCAGCTGCGCGAGCAGAACGTCAAGTTCGACGAAGGCATCGAGGTCGGCGCCATGATCGAGATCCCGGCCGCCGCGCTGGCGCTGCCGATGTTCGTCAAGCGCATGGATTTCCTCTCCATCGGCACGAACGACCTGATCCAGTACACGCTGGCGATCGACCGCGTCGACTACGAAGTGGCGCACCTGTACAATCCGCTGCACCCGGCGGTGCTGCACCTGATCGCGATGACCATCGAGGCCGGCCGCAAGGCGGGCATCGACGTGGCCGTGTGCGGCGAAATGGCCGGCGACATCAAGCTCACCCGCCTGCTGCTCGGCATGGGCCTGCGCGAATTCTCGATGCATCCGGCCCAGCTGCTGGCGGTCAAGCAGGAAATCCTCAACAGCGACCTGGCCGTCCTGGCGCCGCGCACCCGCCGCATCCTGCGCGCGATGGAGCCGGCAGCGATTCTTGAGGCCGTCGAGCAGCTGCAAACCCTGTCATAAAAAGAACTTCATGGGATCGATTGGAATAGTCTCACCCCAGGCGATGCATTTCGCCGAACCGCTGCAGCTGCAAAGCGGCGCCTCCATCGGCGACTACACGCTGATGTATGAAACCTATGGCACGCTGAACGCCGACAAGTCGAACGCGGTGCTGATCTGCCACGCGCTGAACGCCTCGCACCACGTGGCCGGCCATTACGCGAACGAACCGAAGAGCGCCGGCTGGTGGGACAACATGGTCGGTCCCGGCAAGCCGGTCGACACCGACCGCTTTTTCGTCATCGGCGTCAACAACCTCGGTTCCTGCTTCGGCTCGACCGGGCCGATGCACGAGAACCCGGCCACCGGCAAGCCTTACGGCGCGGCCTTCCCGCTGGTGACGGTGGAGGACTGGGTCGCGGCCCAGGCGCGCCTGGCCGAGCGCCTCGGCATCGACCGGTTTGCCGCCGTGATGGGCGGCTCGCTGGGCGGCATGCAGGCGCTGGCCTGGAGCATCATGTTCCCGGAGCGCCTGCGCCACTGCATCGTGATCGCCTCGACGCCGAAGCTGTCGGCCCAGAACATCGCCTTCAACGACGTCGCGCGCCAGGCCATCCTGACCGATCCGGACTACCGCGGCGGCGACTTCTACGAACACGGCGTGGTGCCGAAGAACGGCCTGAAGGTGGCGCGGATGGTCGGCCACATCACCTACCTGTCGAACGACGACATGGCGGAGAAATTCGGCCGCAAGCTGCGCAACGCCGCCGAAACCAACGACTACAAATTCGATTTCGGCGTCGACTTCGAGATCGAGTCCTACCTGCGCTACCAGGGCGACAAGTTTTCGGAATACTTCGACGCCAACACCTACCTCCTGATCACCAAGGCGCTCGATTACTTCGACCCCGCGCGCGCGCACGGCGGCAGCCTGGAAAAGGCGCTCGCGAATACCAGGGCGCAGTACCTGATCGCCTCCTTCACCACCGACTGGCGCTTCTCGCCGGAGCGCAGCCGCGAGATCGTCGAGGCGCTGCTGGCGAACCGCCGCAAGGTCAGCTACGCCGAGATCGACGCGCCGCACGGCCACGACGCCTTCCTGCTCGACGACAAACGCTACATGGACATCGTGCGCGCCTATTACGACCGCATCGCGGAAGAGTTCAGCGCCGGGAGCGCCGCATGAAATACGAAGACCTGAACACCCTGCGCCCCGACCTGGCCTTCATCACGCACTGGGTCCGGTCAGGATCGCACGTGCTGGACGTCGGCTGCGGCGACGGCGCCATGCTGCGCTACCTGGAACGCGGCAAGCGCTGCACCGGCTACGGCGTCGAGATCGCCGACGACAAGGTCCTGGAGAGCACGCGGCGCGGCATCAACGTGATCCAGCACGACATGGAAGAGGGCCTCGACCTGTTCGGCGACGACACCTTCGACATGGTGCTGTGCCTGTCCTCGCTGCAGATGATGCAGCACGTCGAGGCGCGCCTGCGCGACATCGTCCGGGTCGGCAAGGAAGCCATCGTGTCCTTCCCGAACTTCGCCTACTGGCCGCACCGGATGGCGCTGCTGAAGGGCCGCATGCCGGTGTCGCGCTCGCTGCCTTACCAGTGGTTCGACACCCCCAACGTGCGCTACGCCACGATCCACGACTTCAAGGACCTGGCCGAGAAGTGCGGGCTGGAAGTGCTGGAGTACGTGGCCCTGGCCGAAGGACAGGTGAAGTCCTTCCTGCCGAACCTGCGCGGCAGCCTGGCGGTGTTCCGCCTGCGCAAGAAGGATCTGGTCGTTACTTAACGGTGCACGCCGGTATGCTTGTGTATGATGCGGCGTAATGACAGCTACCTTGCATCGGAGACGACCATGAACAAATTCAAGCAGGCGGTGGCCGTGCTGGCCCTGTGCGGCATCGTGCAGGCGGCGCCGGCCCAGGACCGTGGCCAGAAGGGCCAGGTGGTCCAGGACGGCATCGCGGTCAAGCCCCTGAAAGGCGGCGCACTGCGCGACCTGCTGGCGCCGGAAGGCGCGATGGACCAGGCGGCCGACCAGCAATACACGGCGCTGCTCGGCCAGGCCCGCCAGAAAGGCGTGCTGGTGGCGGAAAACGACCCGCAGGTCAGGCGCCTGCGCGCCATCGCCGAACGCATCATCCCGCATACCACGCGCTGGAACCAGGATGCGCAGCAGTGGAAATGGCAGGTCAACCTGCTGAAATCCGACCAGGTGAACGCCTTCTGCATGCCGGGCGGACGCATCGCCTTCTTCACCGGCATTATCGACAAGCTCAGGCTCACCGACGACGAAATCGCGGCCGTGATGGGCCACGAGATCGCCCACGCCCTGCGCGAACATGGCCGCGACCGCCAGGCCAAGGCCACCACCACCGGCCTGGCCACGAGCGCGCTCGGCGCGCTGTTCTCGGCCTGGTCCGGCTACGACGTGCGCGGCCTGGCCAACACGGCCGGCCAGCTCTACGTGCTGAAGTTCTCGCGCGACGAGGAGCGCGAAGCCGACCTGGTGGGCCTGGATATCTCGGCCCGCGCCGGCTACGATCCGCGCGCCGGCATCGCGCTGTGGAACAAGATGGCGGCCCTGAACCAGAGCGGCGCGCCGATCGACATCCTGTCCACCCACCCGGGCGGCGCCAACCGCATCCAGCAGATCCAGTCGCACATGAACGTCCTGCTGCCGCTGTACGCGCGCAGCAAGAACACGTCGGTCGACCGGCTCCCTCCTTACCGCAGTAATGTCGCGCTTCGTTAGAAAAGGTCACCAGGCGCAAGCCAACGCCCACGTTCCGCTGCCGGTGCGCGACGGCGTCGCGCCCAGCTATCTGTGGATCACGGAAACCCGCGCCGGCGGCATGCTGGCCTTCCTGGAAGAGCGCTTCGGCGAGGTCGGCGGACCGTCGTGGTCTGACCGCCTGGCGCGCGGCGACGTGGTCGACGCCAGGGGAGAGCACCTGCATGCGGACAGCCACGTGCGCCAGGGCATGCGCATCTGGTACTACCGGGAGCTCGAAGAAGAAACGCCGATCCCGTTCGAGGAAAAGATCCTGTTCCAGGACCGGCACCTGCTGGTGGTCGACAAGCCGCATTTCCTGCCGATGATCCCGACCGGGCGCTTCCTGCGCGAGACCCTGCTGGTGCGCCTCAAGCGCCGCTTGGCCCTGCCGCACCTGACGCCGATCCACCGGCTCGACCGCGAGACGGCCGGCGTCGTGATCTTCTCGCACAACCTGGAAACGCGCGGCGCCTACCAGTCGATGTTCCAGAAGCGCGTCATCCGCAAGACCTACGAGGCGCTGGCGCCCGTGCTCGAAGGCCGCGACTTTCCCTTCACCTACCGCAGCCGCATGGTCGACGGCGAGAAGTTCTTCGTCATGAAGGAAGAGGAGGGCGAGCCGAATTCGGAGACCGTGGTGGAACTGCTCGAACGCCGCGGCGCGCTGGCGCGCTACCGCCTGCATCCGCACACGGGCCGCAAGCACCAGCTGCGCCTGCACCTGGCTTCGCTGGGCGTGCCGATCCTGAACGACGCCTTCTATCCGGTCGCATTGCCGTGCAAGGGCGACGACTTCTCGAAGCCGCTGCAACTGCTGGCGCGTGCGATCGCTTTCGAGGATCCGCTCACCGGCGAAACACGCAGCTTCGCCAGCGAACGGGCGCTGGACTGGCCCGAGGCTCAGTAAGAACCGGGGACGTCGAAATTCGGCGTGCCGATGACGGCGACGTTGCCGGCCACGTCCTGGATCGCGCTGGTGTCGGCTTTCAGGTAGAAGTGGCCGAACAGGTTGATCAGGCCGCCGAGGTTGAGCTCCAGGACGCTGGCCACGCCGTGGTCGTCGTTGGCGATTTCCCAGTTGGTCTTCACGTTCCCGGCATGGCGCAGTTTCAGGACATTCGACGCGTCGAGGACGTCGATCACGGCGTCCGGCGCGAACACGATCCCTTCGCTGAATTTCAGCTCGAAGCGGTGCTTGTCGCTGTTCCATTCCAGATCGCTGCTCTTGAAGGTCGGATTCACCGTATCCACCGTCACGCTCAGGGATGCCGACACCGCGCCGCGGTTGCCGGCGGCGTCGACCTGGCGGACGGTCAGCTCGTGGGCGCCGTCGCCGAACTGCGCCAGGCGCGTGGGCTGGCTGCCGACGGTGTAGGACCAGCTCAAGTCGCTCTGGACCTCGGCGGTGCCGATCAGGGTGTCGCCTTCGTAGATCTCGACGGTGCCGCCGGCTTCTTGCGCGACGCCCTTGATCTTCGGCGTCTTGATGTTGGTGATGCCGTCGCTGTTCGAGATGCCGCTGTCGCTGGCCGCGTCCAGCACGGCCCTGGCCAGCGTTGCCGGCGCGGTCTTGTCGATGGTGAGCGCCAGCGCATCCGAGCCGGCGCTGCGGTTGCCGGCCGCATCGACCTGCTTGACGGTGAGGTTATGCAGGCCGTTGCCCAGCGCGAGTTCGTCCGGGATGGTCAGCGACCAGGCGCCGCCAGGGCCGACGTCGACGCTGGTCAGCGCGGTGGCGCTGTCGTCGAGGTACAGCTCGATCTTGCCGCCGGCCTCCGCCGCCACCCCGCTCAGGGTCGGCGTGGCGTCGCCGGTCAGGCCGTCGCCGACCGTGCCGGTGTCGCTGCCGAGCGCCAGGCTGGGTGCGCCCGGCTTGGTCGGCGCCAGCGTGTCCACCGACAGCGTCAGCGCGCTGGAAGCCGCGCTTTCGTTGTTGGCGACGTCGTACTGGCGGACCACCAGCGTGTGCGCGCCGTCGTTCAGCTGCTTGCCGGCTGCCCAGTCGCTGGTGCCGATCGTCCACTTGCCGTCGACGTCGGCAACGGTCGACGCCAGCAGCGTGCCGCCTTCATAGAGCTTGACGACGGCGAAGCTGGCGGCGCCGCCGCCGACCAGTGCAGGCTTGCTCAGGCTGGTCAGGTTGTCGCCGGGCGTGCCGGTGTCGCTGGCGAAGGCCAGCAGCGGCGCGCCCGGCGCCGGCGAAGCCAGCGGATCGATCTGGATCTTGCCGCCGTAGCCGCTGGGGCTGAGGTTGCCCAGCGAAGAAAAGTCGATGTGCGCCAGGTCGAGCATGTTCCCGGCGAGGTCGCTGACGTGGCCGACCAGGCCCGCGCTGCCGTCCAGTTGCAGGTCGCCGGTGTCGCGCTCGGCGCCGCTGCCGACCGTGTAGGTGAAAAACATGGTCTGCTTGTCCGCGCTGAGCTGGTGGAACAGCGCCACGCCGCCATTGTTCAGCGCCAGCGTGGGCGAGCCGCTGCCGGCCACCTTGACCGCTTCGTCGAAGGCCACGGCGATCTCGATCTGCTTGCCGATGCCGTAGATGCCGGACCACTCCTGCGCCACGGCGCCGATCGCGCTGGGGGCCTGCAAGTCGTCGCTGACCACGTGCAGGTCGATCGGCGTGCCCACCGCGCCGTTGCCGGCCAGGTCGCTCAGGACCGAGGCGAGCGAGAAGTGATAGGTCTTGCCGGCCTGCAGATGGTGCTGGTCGGCGCGGATGCTCAGGGTCTTGCCGTCGCCGGACAGGAAGCCGGGATCGAGCGGGACCTGCACGTTGGGGCCGCCCGCGTCATCGTAGAAGACGATGTAGGCCTCGGCGCCGGACGCCAGGTAGACGGCTTCCGAGAACTTCAGCTCCAGCGCGTCGGGCGCGCCGAGCGTGATGGCGCCGGTCGGCCAGGCGGCCAGCGTCGGAGCGACGGTATCGACCGTGAATTCCTGGGTGAAGACTGCGCTGGCATGGCCGGCGGCGTCGACGACGCGCGCGCTGACGGTATGCGTACGATCGCCGAAGTGGGAGGTGGCGCTGCTGTGGTACCAGAAGTTGTTACCTTCGCTGCTCAGGCCATCCTCGCTCATGACCTGGCCGTCGACCGACACTTCGAGGTGCTGGCCGTAGCCGAGCCCACCCGACAGGACGAAGCCGAAGGTCTGGTCGGACTCGTTCGTGACGTAGTCCCCATAGCTTTGGCCGGATTCGACGATGCCGATGTCGGGTTCGACGTAGGCCCGCACCGCATTGTCGACCGCATACACCGGCGACACGGCGCTGCCGGCGCCGGCATTGCCATGCGCATCGTGCAGTTTGCTCAGGTCCAGGCTCAGCACGTTGTTCGCGGCGACCGCGCTGCCGTCGGACACCAGGATCAGCTTCCACACCAGGCCACCGCCGTCTTCGGTCCGGTACCAGTCGTCGATCCTGGCGTTCGGCGTGGACAGGGCCGCTGCCAGGGTCTCGTAGTCGACGTTGTCGGACAGGGTGACCGTGGCTTCGATGCGGGCGCCGTAGCGCAGGTCGCCGCCGTCCAGCGTGACGGTGGCGGTCGGGCCCTGGCTGTCGATGTCGTACAGCGCCTGGGCCGGCACGCTGCCGCCGCCCGCATTGCCGGCCGCGTCGTGCACCTTGCCCATGTCGACCGACAGCGCATTGCCGTAGGCTTCCAGCGCGGCGCCGGGACGCAGCGTGGCCAGCCAGGTCAGGCCGCCGTCTTCGGAGTGCAGCTCCTGGACGCTGGCATTCGCGGCGACGACCGCGCCGGCGTCCAGGCTGACCTGTTCCTTGAAGCTGATGCGCACCGTGACGCTGTCATTGTGCGACACCAGACTGCCGTTCAGTGCGATCGCCGGCGCTTCCGGGCCGACGGTGTCGACCGCATAGCTGCCGCCCGAGACGAAGCTGCCGCTGCCGGCATTGCCGTTCAGGTCCTGCAGCTTGCTCATGTCGACGGTCAGCTGGTTGCCGCTCGAGGTGTTCGGGCCGAGGGCGGTGAGGGTCGCTGTCCAGGTGTGGCCGCCGTCGCTGCTGGCCAGGTTGGCGATGCTTGCGTGCGGCGCGCCGATCGCATCGGCCGTGAAGTTCTTGATCGCTTCCGAAAAGCGGAAGGTGACGCCGACGCTGCCGCCGGCCTTGAGCAGGGCGCCGCCGAATTCGATCGCGGCGCCGGTGGGGGCGCGGGTGTCGACCGCATAGGTGAGCGCGTTGCTGGCGCCGCTGCCGGCGTTGCCGACGGTGTCGCGCACCTTGCTCATGTCGATGGTGAGGGCGTTCCCGGCCTGTTCGACGGCGCCGGACGGCGCCAGGGTGGCGAGCCAGGTGTGGCCGTCGCCGGTGGCGACCAGCGAGCTCACGGTGGCGTTCGGGGTACTCAGGGCGTCGGCGGTCAGGTTGCTCACGACTTCCGAGAACGTCAGGGTCACCTTCAGGCTGCCGTCGGCCTTGAGCAGGCTGGCGTCGGCGCTGGCCGAGACGAAGGCCGGGCCCTCGTGGTCGACGCTGTCCGGCGCCTTGAACGTCGCCTGGGTGGTGGAGCGGATGCCGCCGAACGCGACCAGATCGCTCGACAGCAGCACGCCCGAGCCCATCACGATGCTGTACTGGTGGCCGGGCAGCAGGCCGGCAACGGTCAGCTTGACCTGGGCGCCATCGATGCTCAGGCTGGACGCCGACACGGTATGGGTGTCGGTGGCGCCCACCACGCGCATGGTCGGCTGGCCGGTGGCCCGGTCGATGACGGTCTGCACCGCGCCGTCGGTGATATAAATCGTGCCGCTGCCGGCCACCATCGCCGTGTTGAACACGAGGTCGATGACGGTACCGTTATCACCGAGTTTGGGGGTGGCGGATTGCAGGACCGGCGTGGCGGTGGCAGTTGTCGTGGGCATGGTCGTTCGCGCGTGTGGCGATCTTGATAATGTTGCGGAAATAAAAAGTTCCACCAAGCAAGCTTAGCGAACAGATCATAACAACAAAACGTACCGTCGCGACGCCGGAACTGCCGGAAATGACGTTTTTGCCACAAGAAATAGCCGAATACCCCAGCCGAGGGGGCATCCGGCCATGCGGGAAGGGTTCTACAGCGCGTAGTCGATGATCAGCGGGGCGTGATCGGAAAAGCGCTCGTCCTTGTAGATCGACACGGCATGCGCCTTGGCGGCGATGCCCGGGGTGGCGACGTGGTAGTCGATGCGCCAGCCGACGTTGTTGGCCCAGGCCTGGCCGCGGTTGCTCCACCAGGTATAGTCGGCCGCATCGGGCGCGACCACGCGGTGCACGTCCACCAGGCCGAGCTCGTCGAAAATGCGGGTCATCCAGGCCCGCTCTTCCGGCAGGAAACCCGAGTTTTTCTGGTTGCTCTTCCAGTTCTTGAGGTCGATTTCCTTGTGCGCGATGTTCCAGTCGCCGCAGATGACGATTTCGCGGCCTTCCGCCTTCAATTCCTGCAGGTGCGGCAGGAACACTTCCATGAAGCGGAACTTGGCTTCCTGGCGCTCGGGCGACGAGGAACCGGACGGGCAGTAGACCGAGATCACGGTCAGGTCGCCGCAATCGACGCGGGTGTAGCGGCCTTCGTTGTCGAATTCCAGGCAGCCGAAGCCGATCTTCGCGGTCTCCGGCTTGATGCGGCTGTACACGCCGGTGCCCGAATAGCCCTTCTTCTCGGCGTAGTGGAAATGGCCGTGGTAGCCGTGCGGCGCGAGGAATTCCTCGGTCATGTCGGCGTGCTGGGCTTTCAGTTCCTGGACGCAGATGAAATCGGCATCCTGGGACGCCATCCAGTTGAAGAAGCCTTTCTTGTGGGCGGAGCGGATGCCGTTCAGGTTGGCGGAGATGATTCGTGGCATGGTCGGAAAAGCGCTTGCAGGGAAGTTCAGAGACGGAGAGTGTAACGTGTTTTGACTACTCTCAACATATTCTCCCGCGGTTAAAATGACGGCTTTCCAGATCAGATCAGGGGTAAGTCGTGGACAATCTGCGCCAGCAATTCATTGCGTTTTCCGTCGAGGCCGAAGTGTTGAAGTTCGGCCAGTTCGTCACCAAGGCCGGGCGCCAGTCGCCGTACTTCTTCAATGCGGGCCTGTTCCACGACGGCGCCACGCTGGGCAAGCTGGCCCAGTTCTATGCCCAGACCCTGCTCGATTCCGGCATCGAATTCGACATGCTGTTCGGCCCGGCCTACAAGGGCATCACGCTCGCATCCGCCACCGCGGTGGCGCTGGCCGCGAAGGGCCGCGACACGTCCTTCGCCTACAACCGCAAGGAAGCCAAGGACCACGGCGAAGGCGGCACCATCGTCGGCGCCCAGCTGAAGGGCAAGGTCGTGATCATCGACGACGTGATCTCGGCCGGCACCTCGGTGCGCGAATCGGTGCAGATGATCCGCGCCGCCGGCGCCGAACCGGCCGCCGTGCTGATCGCCCTGGACCGCATGGAACGCGGTGGCAAGGACGGCGTGCTGTCGCCGCTGTCGGCGGTGCAGGAAGTCAGCCAGAACTACGGCATCCCGGTCATCTCGATCGCCAACCTGGCCGACTTGTTCGGCTACCTGGAGGCGGATCCGTCGCTGGGCCAGCACAAGGATGCGGTGGCGGCCTACCGCGCGCAATACGGCGTGTAAGGCGCACCCGAGGCGCAGCCCATCCGCCGATGGCCGGCGGCCCCGGCTTGTGTTTTAATTACGGAACACACTATCAGGAGCCGCCCTTGCACCTCGACTTTCCAATGCCGTATCGCGTCGTTGCCGGTGGGGGCAGGGCATGAAGATGCTGGGACGGGTCCTCCTGACGCTCATCCTGTGCGTCGCGCTGGTCGGTTTCGGAGTTTGTGGCGCCTACGGCACCTTCGGTGGCCTGGTCTTCGGATTCACTAGGAGCACCGAGGGCTTCGTTTTATTCATGCCCCTCGGGCTGCTCGGTCTGGGCATCGCCTGGCTGGCCTGGAAAGGGCTTGCCCGTCTCTGGCGCAAGCCGTCCCTCCCCAAGCAATGACCGCGCCCGTCCTGGCGGCCGGCACGGCCCAGCTGCTCCACCTGTTCTTCGAATGGCTGGCCCTGGCCACCGGCGTGCAGCTGTACCGCTGGCAGCGCCGCCGCGCGCGCCAGCCGGCGCTGCTGCAGCCCGGCTCCTTTGCCGTCGTGGTCGGCTGCATCCTCGGCGCCGCGATCGGCAACAAGCTGGTGTTCTGGATCGAGATGCCGCACCTGTGGCAATCCGCCGCCCCTGACTGGCGCCTGATCGCCTCCGGCCAGTCCATCGTCGGCGGCCTGCTGGGTGGGCTGATTGGCGTCGAGATCGCCAAGAAGCTGGCCGGCATCACGCGTTCGAC
>CAJYXO010000245.1 GCA_913778765.1 uncultured Massilia sp.
GCAAGGGACAACTGCTGCAACACTTGGGTCCGCGCCTGGAGCGCGACGTCCTGCTGGTCACCGACAGCCACGCGGCCTATCCCGCGTTTGCGCGCGACGCCGGCATCTCGCACGAAGCGCTCAACACCAGCGCCGGCGAAAAGCGGCGCGGCGCCCTGCATATCCAGAACGTGAACGCCTATCACAGCCGGATGCGGACCTGGCTGCTGCCGTTCCGCGGCATCGCCAGCCGCTACCTGTCGCATTATTTCGGCTGGCGCTGGGCGCTGGACGGCCGGCGCATTGCCAGCGCAGACGCTTTCTTGAGAGCCGCGCTGGGCCGATTCAACACTTGACGCGAACAGCGCCTTTTTTATACCTCAGCCCGACGAACCGCAACCGCGCGCCAACGGTCGAATTGATTCGAACCGATCCCGCGCACGGAGGCAGATATGGAACCGCAAGTCACGAGTTGGGGCAACTCCCTGATGGCATCACTCTCTTCGGCCATGGCCCTGCTGTTCGCCGCCGTGCCGCGCGTGCTGGGCTTCCTGGTCATCCTGGGGATCGGCTGGCTGATCGCCGCCGGCATCGAACGCCTGCTGCTGGCCATCCTGCGCGCCGTTCACTTCGACGGCTTCGCCGAGCGCGCCGGCCTGGCCGGACTGACCCGCACGGTGCAGCGCGAACCGTCCGCCATGCTGAGCCTCGTCGCCAAATGGTTCGTGCGCCTGATCGCCCTGGTCGTGGCCTTCGATGCGCTCGGCGTGCCGGCCGTGTCCCAGGTGCTGCAGCAGCTGCTGCTCTGGCTGCCGAACCTGGCGGTGGCGCTGGTGGTGCTGGTGATCGGCGGCATCGCCGCCAACTCGCTGGGAGACGTGGTGCGCCGCACCGCCGCCCGCAACCGGGTCGAGCGCTACGACCTGCTCGGCCTGGGCGCCAAATGGACGGTCTGGACCTTCACCCTGCTGGTGGCGATCAGCCAGCTCGGCATCGCCAGCTCGCTGATCACGATCCTGTTCATGGCGGCGGTCGGCGCGGTGGCGCTGGCGCTCGGGCTGTCGTTCGGACTCGGCGCGCGCGACACGGCCGGCCTGGTCGTGCGCCGCATCTACGAGCGCAACGCCCACAGCGGGACGGTGACGGCGCTGCGCCCCGGCGAGAGCACGGGCCGGGTCGCCTACACCGGGGTCGAGCATCGCCGCAACATTGCGGACCGGCGCATCAACCCGAACGGGCGGCGCGCGCTCGGCTGAGATGAAGATGCCTACGCGCGCCGTCCTGCTGGCGCTGCTCCTCGGCGCAGGCGGCCACGCGGCCGCCGAGCAGCCGGGCATCGTCATCGACCTGACCGATGTGCGTCTGAGCCTGCTCGACGCCGCCACCGGCCATGCCTACCCGATCGAGCCGGTCACCACCTGGGCCGTCGCCGACTGGGGTCTGCAGACCGCGCTGCGCACCGGCGACCGCATCGAGAACCACAGCGCCTACCAGCAGCACGCCGACTACACGCCGAACCCGCCGGCGCGGATCGGTTCGACGCTCACGAACGGCGCCGCGGTGGCCAGCATGAGCGCTATGTTCGGCGACATCCACCTGGCCACGGCCCTCGGCCCCTATCCCGAAGAGCATGTGGCGATCGCCAACGGCGGCTGGAATACGCAGTTCAACCTGCCGGCCCATTCGGCGCTGACGATGCGCGGCCACATGGACATCCACACCGTGGGCGATCCTTACAATCCCTTCGCGAACTTTTACAGCCGCTTCAACACCACGGGCCGGCCGGACGTGACGATCGACCTGCAGCGCGCCGATCAGGCGAACCTGGATTTCGCGCTCACGGTCAGCAACCCTGACGACCAGGAAGCGACGTGGTTCCACAGCACCGGCCTGTACGCCACCTCGGTGGCGCTGGCGGCGCCGATTCCTGAACCGCCAGCCGTGGCCATGCTGACGGCGGGATTGCTGGCAGGCGGGTGGATCAGGTCTTCGGCAAGGTCACGCCGTGCTGGCCCTGGTACTTGCCGCCGCGGTCCTTGTAGGACGTTTCGCAGACTTCGTCGCTTTCGAAGAAAAGCACCTGCGCGCAGCCTTCGCCGGCGTAGATCTTGGCCGGCAGCGGCGTGGTGTTCGAGAATTCCAGCGTCACGTAGCCTTCCCATTCCGGCTCGAAGGGCGTCACGTTGACGATGATGCCGCAGCGCGCATAGGTCGACTTGCCCAGGCAGACAGTCAACACGTTGCGCGGGATGCGGAAGTATTCGATGGTGCGGGCCAGCGCGAAGGAATTCGGCGGGATGATGCAGACGTCGCTCTTGACGTCCACGAAGGAGTTCGAATCGAAGTTCTTCGGGTCGACGATGGTGCTGTTGATGTTCGTGAACACCTTGAATTCGTCGGCGCAGCGGATGTCGTAACCGTACGACGAGGTGCCCCAGGAGATGATCTTGCGGCCTTCGCTTTCGCGGACCTGCCTGGCCGAGAAAGGCTCGATCATGCCGTGTTCTTCCGCCATCCGGCGGATCCATTTGTCGCTTTTAATCGTCATCGCAGGGCTTCCCGGTGAAGGGTCAGTTAAATAAGCATTAACCCGGGATTTTACGCGAAAGCCTGGTGCCGGTCACCTTCCGCCAGCGCCGGCAGCAGCCTGGCGATCATCTCGCGGGTCAGCTGGGCGGTGAGCTGAGGCGACTCCATCGGGTACAGGTGCGTCCCTTCGATCATGAGCAGGTTCTCGCCGACCAGCCTGCGCGTGCCCGCCATGCCGGCCTGGCGCAGTTCTTCCGAACGGGTGCCGGCGATGAAGCCGATCGGCAGCGGATACGGCCGGCGCAGCACCCGGCCCATGTCGTGCGGCAGGCTGCTGTAGATCGCGGCTTCGACCTCGCGGTCGAAACGCAACTGGACGCCCTCCGGATGCGGCGCCAGGCCGTGCTCCAGGTAGTCGTTCAGGGCGCCGGGGGCCCAGGCCTGGAAGATGGTCTTGGCCATGAAATGGTCGTAGGCCCCTTCGCGCGAGGGCCACACATTCCGCCGGCGCTCGGCGATACCGCCCGGCGACAGCCTGCGGCCCAGGCCCAGCATCTTGGCGATGCGCCAGACCTGGGCGCGCCAGCCCGCCACCACCGGCGAATCCAGCATCACCACGCAGCGCGCCAGGTCCGGACGATGCCACGCCGCCAGCATGCCGACCGCGCCGCCCAGCGAGTGGCCGACCAGGATCGCCGGCTCGTCGTAGCGTTCGAGCTGGGCGATCAGTTCGTCGATCAGCGCATGCCAGTTGTCGTCGACCGGCCAGCGCGGATCGTGGCCGAGCATGTCCGTGGTGCGCACGTCGAAGTCGCGGCGCAGCTCGTCCAGCAGCCGTCCGTACGAGCCGGACGGATAGCTGTTCCCATGCGTGAAGTGCAGCAGTGGCTTGTTCATGGCGCCCATTGTAAGGGCAGTTCCACGAGCGAGCCGGCTGCGCGGTCCCGGTTTAGAGTGAAACGCCTACTACCAGGGTGACCGTGTAGCCGTCGGTGGCGTTGCCGCTGACCGCGCCCATCTGCAGCGACGTGCCGTCGCTGAACACCATGTCGGTGGCGTAGCTGATCGACGCCAGGTTGCGCGAGCTGGCCGCGTATGCGGTGTTCGCGTAGACGGCGTTCAGGGTCGCCATCGGGAAGGTGAATTGCGAGGTCTTGATGCGCCCTGCCGCACTGGCCGCCTTGGCCAGCGTCGGGAACACCTCGAAGTGGACGTGCGGCATCCGCCCGGCATAGCAGCCCGGGAAGATGGTGGTGAACGTGACGCTGCCGCCGGCGTCGGCCTCCTGCACGCCGCGCAGGTAGTTCTCCTTCGTCAGGCCGCTGGCGTACATCGAGTAGTTGCCGTCGCGGTCGCAATGCCACAGGTAGACGGCGGCGCCGGCGATCGACGCGCAGCTCGCGCCCACGTTCACGAACTGCAGCTTGATGGTGAGCGGGATGCCCTGCGCGGTGGCGCTGCCCGGCGCCACGCTGGAGCGGATGTCGCTGCGCACGATGCCGGCCAGGGTCAGCGCATTCGCGATGCCGCTGCCGTTGCTGTTGGTGCCGTCGCCCGGATACGGGCCGCCGGTTTCTTCGGGGATGACGGCGCAGCTCGCGCTGGCGCCGCCGGTGCTGCCGCTGCTTCCCGCGCCGCTGTTTCCGATGCTGGCGGCGGTGCTGGCGTCGACGCTGCCGACACCGCCGCCGCAGCCGGCCAGCGGCAGCGCCGCCATGCCGCTCAGCAGCCAACGCAGCGACTGGCGGCGGCTGGTGGCGGTGTCCAGCAGGCGCTCCAGGTCGGCGGCGAGTCCTTCATGGTGATTGTCCATGTCTGTCTCCTCGTGCTTACGGACGGTCCTGCGGCGGCTGCGGGCGGCGCTGGCGCAGCTGTTCGCGCTGCTCCGGCGTGAGCACGGCCAGCACCTGCGCATGCACCCGCGCCTCCAGCAGGGCCTCGGCGGCGACCGCCTGGCCCAGGTCGCGCGCGGCGGCGCCGGCCCTGGCGTCGTCGAACTGCGCCGTTTCGCGCGCATCGCGCAGGGCTTCGTGGGCATGGCGGACCGCCTTCTCCTGCTGGCGGCGCTGCGGCGCGGCGGCATGCTCGATGGCGAACAGCTTGTCCTGCTGGGCTTCGCTGAGCTGCAGGCGGCCCAACAGTTCATGGCCGACGCCGCGCGGACCATGGCCTTCGAGGCCGGGACCCGGCGCGTGACCGCCCGGGCCTCGTTCATCCGGGCCGCCGTGCGGTCCCTGGGCGGCGGCGCAAGCGCCGGCGCAGCAGGCCGCCAGCAGCGCGGCCGCCATCGCATGGCGTGTCAGTTTCATATCGTGCATCCTTGTGTGGTTGGGATGCCGCATTCTCGTGTGGCCGCCTGTTAAGAGGTGTTAACCCTATGTAAAACCGGGTAAAGGGGACCATCGGGCGCCACCTCGCCGCACCGCCTTTGTTAAGATGCGAACATGAATCAAGTACTGCTCATCGACGACGATACCGAACTGGTCGGGATGTTCACCGAGTACCTGGAACAGGAAGGCTTCCGCGTCGCCTGCGCCCATGACGGCGAGACAGGCGCGCGCGAGGCGCTCTCCGGCCAGTACGCGATCGCCATCCTCGACGTGATGATGCCGCGCATGAACGGCATCGAGACCCTGCGCCGCATCCGCGCCGCCAGCCGCATCCCCGTGCTGATGCTGACCGGCCGCGGCGACGATGCCGACCGCATCCTCGGCCTCGAGCTGGGCGCCGACGATTACGTCACCAAGCCCTGCACGCCGCGCGAAATGACGGCGCGCGTACGCGCCATCCTGCGCCGCACCCAGGGCGCATCCAGCGAGGGCCCCGGGATCACGCTCACGGTCGGCAAGCTGACCATGCTGCCCGAACAGCGCCGCGCCACCTGGGACGGCACCCCGCTGGAGCTGACCAGCACCGAATTCAACCTGCTCGAAGTCCTGGCCCGCAACGCCGGCCGTCCGGTCAGCAAGAACGACCTGTCGGAGCAGGGCCTGGGCCGCCCGCTGGCCCGCTTCGACCGGAATATCGACGTCCACCTCAGCTGCCTGCGCCACAAGCTCGGCACCCTGTCGGACGGCCGCTCCTGCCTGCAGACCGTCTACCGCCTCGGCTACCAGCTGATCCGCGAATAAGCATGGGCCGCTTGTTCTGGAAGTTCTTCCTGTCGATCCTGCTCGCCCAGGTGGCGGCCACGATCGGCATCGGCGGCACCATCTGGCTGCGCGACCAGGCGCGCCAGCGCAGCAGCGAACCCACGCTCGACGTCGGGCCGCCCGCCATCATCATGCTCGACGCGGCCGCCGCCACGCTGCGGCACGGCGGCGTCGACGGCCTGCGCGCACTTGCCGCGGGCAGCCGCCGCATCCGCCTTTACGTCCTCGACGACCAGGGCAAGGAGCTGCTGGGCCGCACCGTGCCGCCCAAACTGCGCGAGGAAGTCGAGCGCAACCTGGAAACCGGAACCCGGACCCACGCCGTGGCGCGCCTGGCGGCGCCCGATGGACGACGCTATCTTGCCTTCGCCTCGCGCATCCAGGGACCGCGTCCGGGTGCAGCGACAGGCGCGGGCGCATCGAGCGTCCCTGCGCAGGCGCAGGCCGCGGGCGATGGCGGGATGTCCGGCCAGAACCCGGGGCCGGCGCCGGGCTTCGGGTCCGATCGCGGGCCCGGCGGCCCGGGTGGCCCGGGCGGCTTCGGCCTGCCGCCGGAGTTCGGCCGCCACGTCGGACGCTGGCTGCCGATCGTCGCCGCGACCCTGGCCAGCTTCCTGTTCGCCGCCCTCCTCGCCTGGTATTTCTCGCGCCCGATCCGCGCCCTGCGCGGCGCCTTCGAGGCTGCCGCCGCCGGCGACCTCGCGCCGAAATTCGGCGAACGGCCGATGGCGGTGGCCGGCGACGAACTGGCCGAACTGGGCCAGGACTTCGACCGCATGAGCGCCCAGCTGCGCGCCCTGATGGACGGCCAGCGCCGCCTGCTGCACGACGTCTCGCACGAACTGCGCTCGCCGCTGGCGCGGCTGCAGGCGGCGATCGGCCTGGCGCACCAGCAGCCGGACAAGATCCAGGCCTCGCTGGAACGTATCGAGCGCGAGAGCGTGCGGATGGACCGCCTGGTCGGCGAGCTGCTGACCTTGTCGCGCCTGGAAGCGGCCGGTACGCCGCCGCCGATGGAAACCGTCGACCTGGTCGAGATGGTCGACCAGATCGCCGACGATGCCCGCTTCGAGGCCGGCGCCCGCATCGAGGTCGACGCCCCGGTGCCGGTGACGGTGCGCGGCGCGCCCGACCTGCTGTGGAGCGCGGTCGAGAACATCGTGCGCAACGCGGTCAAGCATGGCGGCGCGGCCGGCGCGGTCGACGTCGCGATCCATCCCGAGGACGGCAGCGTGCACATCGAAGTGCTGGACCGCGGGCCGGGCATCCTGGAAGAACACCTGGGCGAGGTCTTCGAGCCCTTCTTCCGCTCGAACCCGACCCAGAACAACGTCGACGGCCATGGCCTCGGCATGGCGATCGCCAAGCGCGTGGTCGAGACCCACGGCGGGCGGATCACGGCGGCCAACCGCACCGGCGGCGGGCTGCGGGTGACAATCACGCTGCCACGCGCCGCCTGAACTAGGGCGCGGTGGTCCAGTAGCGGGCGTGCGCGCGGCGATACGACTCGCCGTGCACGCCGGTATCGAAATCGAGCGTGAGCGCACCCAGCTCGTCGGTGCGCAGGCGCTCGATGCCGAGCTGGCCGTAGCGTTCGTAGACCTCTTTCTTGGGATGCTTGTAGCGGTTGCGCCAGCCGACCTGGAACACGCCCACCGACGGCCGCACGGCCTGCAGGAAGGCCAGGGTCGACGAGGTGCCGCTGCCGTGGTGCGGCGCCAGCAGCACGTCGGCGCGCAGGCCGCCGGCGCTGTCGCGCACCAGGCGCGCTTCCTGCGCCGCCTCGATGTCGCCGGCCAGCAGGATCGCGCTTGTCCCATTCGTGATCCGCAGCGTGCAGCTGCGTGCGTTCGCCTTCGGCTGGGCCTCGCCGTAGCTGGCGGCGAGCGGATGCAGCATCTCGAAGCGCACGCCATCCCACTCCCAATGCTGGCCGGCCGCGCAATGCAGGTGGCGCCGCGCCGCCCGCGCGATCGCATGGTTCGCCGGCAGCGACGAGGCCAGCCAGCCGGTGTCGACCTCGTTCAGCACCGCCAGCGCGCCGCCGGTGTGGTCGGCGTCGCCGTGGCTGATCACCATGCCGTCCAGCGCCGCGATGCCGCGCATGCGCAGGTAAGGCAGCAGCACGCGGCTGCCGGCATCGAGCCCTGGCGAATAACCCGGACCGGTGTCGTACAGCAGCCGGTGGCCGGCCGTCTCGACCAGCAGCGCCATGCCCTGGCCGACGTCGAAGGCGGTGACGCGAAACGCGCCCGGCGCCGGATGTTCGGGGATCTGCAGAAGCAGCGGCAGCCAGGCGGCGGCGCCGGCCCAGCGCCGCGGCCAGCCGCGCGGCATCAGCATCCACAGCGTGCCGCCCAGCGCCAGCACGAACACCCAGGGCTGGGGCGCCGGCGCGCGCCAGACGGCGGCCGGCAGCGCGGACAAATGCGCAAGGACGCCGGCCAGCGCGGCCACCGCCGCATGCGCCGCCACCAGCAGCCAGCCGCACAGCGGATCGGGCAGCAGGCTGCCGAGCAGCGCCAGCGGGGTCACCACAAAGCTCACCAGCGGGATCGCGACCGCATTTGCCAACGGGCTGACCAGCGACACCTGGCCGAACAGCAGCATGGTCAGCGGCACCAGGCCGAGCGTGACCGACCACTGGGTGCGGCCCGCCAGTTTCAGCGAGGCCTTCAGCCCCGCCGCGTGTGGCCCGATGCGGCCGTGGGAGCCGAACAGGATCACCGCCACCGCGCCGAAGGACAGCCAGAAGCCCGGCCACAGCACCGCCCACGGGTCGAGCACCAGCACCACGCCGAGCGCCGCGCACAGCACGTGGGTAACGCTCGCCAGCCGCCCCGTCCACAAGGCCAGCGCCACCACCGACAGCATGTACAGGGTGCGCTGGGCCGGCACGCCGAAACCGGCCAGCAGCACGTACAGCAGCGCCGCCAGGGCGCCGGCCAGCGCCGCCGCTTTCTGCGCCGGCAGTTTCAAAGGGAGCTGGGCGGCGGTGAAGAAGGAGCGCCGCCACAGGCTCGACACAGCCAGCGCCGCCAGCCCGGCGATCATCGTGATGTGCAGGCCCGAGATGCTGATCACGTGCCCGATGCCGGTGCGGCTGAAGACCTGCCAGTCCGACTGCCCGATGCCGCGCTGGTCGCCGATCACCAGGGCGACGATCACACCGGCGTATTGCCGGTCCTGGAGCCTGGCGAGGATGCGGTCGCGCAGGATGGCGCGGCAGCGTTCGACCAGCGTGTTCAAGCGCGGGACGAAGGCGTCGATGCGGGCATCGGCTCCGTCCGCGCGCACGTAGCCGGTGGCGCGCACGCCCTGCTCCAGCAGCCAGGCTTCGTAGTCGAAGCCGCCCGGGTTGGCGTTGCCGTGGGGGCGCTGCAGGCGGACCGTCAGGCGCCAGCGTTCGCCGGGCATGAGCCGGGGCGGCCCTGCTTCGCCGCGGCGGTCGGCGTACCAGGACAGCGCGATCCTGGGCGGGACGGCCGCGCCGGCCGTTTCGGTCCGTTCGACCAGCAGGTTGAAGCGCAGGCCCTGCTCGAAGCGCGCCGGGAGGCTGTCGACGATGCCGGTGACGGTGATGTCGCGGCCTTCGTCGGCGGGCGCCAGTTGCGCGCTCAGCGCCTGGTGGGCCAGCAAGGCGGCCCATGCGTAGCCGAGCAGGACGCCGGCGCCGGCCGAGGCGCCGGCCCTCACCGCGTCGGTGCGGCGGCGTGCGAGCAGGATGCAGGCAACCGCGGCCGCTGTGCAGGCGAGTATCGCCGCCGATGCCGGCAGCGCGGCCGAGGACTGGAGCGCCACGACGCCGGCTGCGAAAGCGAGTATGGCGCCGCGCATCGGATGGGATCCGGTGCGCCCTTACGATGTCGCTGCGCCGGCCGGCAGCCCGTCGGCGACCGCCGGCGCCGCCACTGCCGCTGCCGGCTTCTCGGCGCGCCGCATCAAAGCCCATGCGCTGCGCCGTTGAATCAGTTCCGGGCCCGCGGATTTGCCGAACACGGCGGCGGGCACCTGGAAGCTTGCCGGCGGCATCAGGCTGCCTCGGGCGAACCAGCGCGCCCCGTCGAGCGCATGCGCCTCCTCGCAGCGCCACCAGCCGCTGGCCGGGCATGCATCCCCGGTGCGCACGGTGGCGCCGAGAGGGATCGTGCCGCCATCCTCCCCGGGCGCCTGTGGCCCAGGGGCCGGGACGACGGCAGGCGCCAGCGCCACTGCCGTTTGACTGCGCGGGCGATGGCGCTTGTCGACCAGGGTCCAGGCGGTGGGCCGCGGACTTTCGACGCTCGGCTGTATGCGCTTGAGCTTTTGCCACAAGGTCTGGCGCGGCAACAGCAGCGCCTGCGGCATCCGGTCGCCTTTGCGAATGTACTGGACCTGGCCGCCGTGCACGCTCATGTCCGCACTCCCCTCGCTGCAGCGCCACCAGCCCGACTGCGGGCAGACGTCACCGGCCGACGCCACGGCGCCGAGCTGCGATCCGGACGGCTCGCGCGTCGCGCCGGCCGGCGCCGGCGTGTCCTTGCGCAGCCGGATGCTGGAGGCGACACTGTCCCACAAGGCAAGCAGCGCGTCCTCGTGCAGGCTCGCCCCCGCCGGCTTGTCGCCCGGACGTTCGCCGATCCCGGCCTGCGCTTCAAGCGATATGTACGGGAGCAGCAGATTCTCTCCCGCGCCGCGCGCTTCCCAGTTGAGGGTATAGGTGGTCGTAAAATTGAACTCGCGAATGCGCTCGACGAGTTCTTCTCCTGGCAGACCATTGATGTTCCGCTTTTCGGCGCGAAGTTTGGTCACCCGCAGCAATTCGTCGGCGCCGGCACTGCCATCCAGTTCCTGATAGCGCGCAAGCAGGCCCGGACCGGGACGGCCGCCGGCCACGCTCAGCAGGGTCAGCGCCACATCGGGATGGTCCGGCATGCTGAAATGCATGGCAATCTGTTCGCTCTTGTGCGCGGGCAGCGGCTCCGCGAACACCGCGCGCGAAATGCAAAACCCCGGCGCCTTGGGAATGTCGTTCTCCCTGCGCAGCTGGAGTCTGCCAAGCAGCGCTTCGACGGCCCTGGCATCGGCTTCGTCGACATAGTTTGCGGACAGCGTGAAGCTGACCCCCTCGATATGCGCATGGCCCTCGACCGACACCCACTCGACGTCCGCCCGCCGTCCATCGACGAATTCGTGGCTGCGGGTGCGCCCGTACACGACGGTCCGCCCCACCATGCCGGGAATGCGCAAATCGTGTGCGCCGACGATGCCGCCGCCGCGGGAAGGATCGCCGCCGTGACGCCTGATTTCCGCCTCCCGCGCCGCCATGCGCTGCTGGAATTCGGACGTCGACTCCTCGACCGTATGAATGTCGAAGCCATCGATTCTTTCGTGGGAGAGACTGACTTCTGCTTCGTCCGGGACGTCGATCAGGTAGCGTCCAACGCATACCGTTTTCATCTTTTCCGTCATTTTTGCCACCTCGGATCTGTCCCGCATACTGCGGACCTGGCTTGCCGCCCAGCTTCCCGCGCAAGCGAGGGCCGCCAGCAGGACAATAAGTTCCCGCCATCCGCGTTTTCTCAATCGCGTCATGGCATTTTTTGGATTGACTTGAGGATAGGATGATCGGGGCAGTGACATGCGGTGAGCTTGGCGTATTCTTGCGAGCGCGCAAGCTTTACCCCCATCGCGAACTGGCTTTGACAACGGCGTGCCGGAACAGGGTCGCTTGCCAAAATCATGGCAACTCCTGCACCAGCTTGACGACGAGGTGCTGGGTCAGCAGCAGGGCCGCCTCGTCGTTGAAGGCCTCCTGGTGATCCAGGCCGCGCATTTCGAACAGCTGGCGCACCTTTCCGCGCGGCCCGGCGCCGGACTGCTGGGGAACCGTGCCGTCGCCGCCGATGTCCTGGCGCGCCGGCACGAAATCCAGTTCGGTCTTGCCCTCGACCGTCACCCGCCGCCCTACCGGCTTGCGATAGCCGCTCATCCTTGCCTGGCGAAGATTCGATTCGGTGAAGACCGAGCCGCTGGCCGGCACGCGGGCCGCCCAGCGCACCGCGCCAAACGACTTGTGCGCAGGGTCGGCGCCGTAGAACGCATGGGTATGCGGATGGTAATAGGTATCCAGGGTGTGCCGATGAAAGCGCTCGGCGCGATCGATCGCGTCGAGGACCGCGTTCCTGGCGCCGCGGGTCCCGTTCCTGAAGTGGCCTGCCGGATCGACCAGGGCCGGATCGACCAGCCGGTACCAGGACTCCATGTCACGATACAGATCGTAAGGATCGCCGGCCGGCAGGTGGACCACGTCCCTTGCCACATCCTTGTTGTTCACCCGGCTCAGCATGCAGACGTGCAGCCATGGACCCGGGTATAAATGGTTCGGAAGGAGCTGCAGCGGTCCGGGCGCCGTCGCCATCACCGGCATGGTCAGCTCCGGGCGCTCCCCGAGGATATCGGCGATGAATTCGGCTTTCGTGTTGTCGACCGACCCGTTGCTGGGACTCCAGCTTTCGGTGCCGCAGGCGATCCGCCGATAGGCCGCCGGCGCCCCCAGGGCCGGCATGACGCCGTGAACGACACCCAGGATGCGATCCGGGATCTGTTTGGCGCAGGCGCGCGCCACCAGTCCGCCCATCGAATGCGTGACCAGGATCACCTTGCTGCATTCGCGCTTGCTGTCGGTCCAGAACTTGATCGTTTCTTCGATGCGCTTGCGCAGGCGCGCGGCCGAGTCTTCGCAGGATTCGAGCCAGTTGTAGCCGCAGGCGTACACGGGAAAATAATAGCCGGCATGCTTCTCCAGCTCCTTTTCCGTGATGCCGTCGATCGAACGGACGCCCCATCGCGCGGGCTCGCATGCCATGACCTCCTTCCAGTGCCGGCACAGCACGCGCACATTGTCCAGCGGACTCATCTCGAAAGTATGGTTCAGTCCGATGTGCAGGCCGTAGAGCAGATTGCCGTAGGAAGCCCAGTGAATTTCGCCCCAATGGCGATTCCTGACTTCCTTCTCCAGCAGGCCATGGTTGCGCGCTTCCAGGGGCAGGAAAATGCCGCCGGCGTCGTCCACTTCCAGTGCCTTGCCGTTCAGCAGATTCTGGCGCGCGATCGGGTCCCGCCCCTTCCAGGTACGCGCGGCGTAGATGCCCTCCATGAGGCCATTCGGCGCATGCCAGACCGCCTCCCCCCGCTTCAGGTCCTGGTTCGGCGGATTCCTCGCATCTTTTGCCGCCCGCAGGTTACTCCCCATGATCCCCGGCACCACGATCACCGGCACCACCTTCGACGGCGGCATGGTGAACAGGCCGCGCGTTTTCAGCGCGGTCGGCGTCAGGACCGTGCGGCCGGTCCAGCTGCCGTCCGGCTGCGGGACCAGGTTCGGCAAGGGGCGGGTAGGATCTGCCATGGGCGCTCCGTCGAAGATAGCCGGGTGGTCAGGTGGTTGAATGGTCGTCTTCAGGCAGGTAAGCCATGTCGACGTTGCCGATCATCTCGCCGATCATCAGCGAGGTGCGGCCCTGGTCGTCGGTCCGGCCCGTGACCGTGCGGCCATCCTCGAACGTCGCCTTGTAGCGCTGGTTCGGGATCGGCGCGCCGGTCTGCAGGTGGCGCAGCACCACGTATTCGTCGGTGTGCAGGTGCGTGCTCGGCATGCGGACGTCGCGGACCGCGGCGCCGCCGGGGCCGAAGTACAGGAAATCGGCGCCCTTGTGGATCTGCTGGCCGCTGCTCTGGTGCGTGATCTTGCCGTCGGCCCAGTCGGTGGTGGCGCCCGGCGCGATGATCTTCACGGCCGGCGCTTCCAGTTCGATGCGCTCGGCGGCGATCAGGCTGATGCGGCCGGACGACTTGATCTGGATATTCCCCAGGTGGGTCTGGACCACGATGTCGCCGCGCCCTGCCCCGAGCTTCATGCCCAGCTCATGCGCGAACATGCTCAGGCCGCGCGCCGCCCGCAGGAAGATGTTGCGGCCGGTGGACACCTCGGCGTCGCCGGCGCTGACCACGTCGACCTTGTTCTGCGCGCCCAGCGCCAGGTTGTCGCTGCTGGCGAAGATGGCGCCGGCGGGCGCGCTGGCGGCGACGATGGGCGCGCCGCCGCCGCCGCCCTCGGCGACGTTGCTGCCCTCGTGCCAGCGCCTCAGTTTCTCCACCAGCGCGCCGAGGCGCTGCTGCGCGGGTTCGTCCTCGTTGTGCACGGCGGCCAGCTTGCCGACTTCGTCAAGGATGCCCCGCATGACCTCGGCCAGGCCGAGCAGCTGGCCACGTCCAAGCTGGTCGGCGGCCCCGCCTTCTCCGCTTTCCGCACTGATCAGCACACCCTGGGCGCCGCGCACCGCCACCGACAAATCGCTGCGCAGTTCGGCGCCCTCGCCGCGCGGGCTGCCGACGCCATGGTCGCGCGGCTGGGTCATCCAGCCCAGGTTGAGTTCCGAGGCGCCATGGTCGCTCCCGAGCTGGGCGCTGATCTGGCCGCGGGTGTCGTCGAAGCGCAACTGGTTGCCGCGCGCGCCGCCGATCTCGCGGGTGCGGGTGCCGGACAGGTAGCGGTTGCCGGGCAGTTCGCCCTGGGCGTTGAAGCTGGGCGGCGCGGCACGCTGGTTGTAGAGCTGGGCCAGCACGATGGGCCGGTCGGGGTCGCCGC
>CAJYXO010000246.1 GCA_913778765.1 uncultured Massilia sp.
GGCTGGCCGGGCCGATGCCCAGCATCAGGGCGATCGCCACCGCGTACAGCACGGCCAGGAAGTTCAGCACGCGCAGGCGGTAGGACAGGGAGTCGAGTCGCCAGATGGCGAAGATCCAGGCCAGCGCGATGGTGTCGATCAGCGCCACCGGCCACAGGCCCTGGCGGATCAGGAGCGGGATGCTGGGAAGGGCTGCGATCGTGCCGAGGGCCAGCACGACTGACAGCAGGGAGGAAAAGATGCGGTGTCGCCAATCGGCGATATCGTTGACACTGACCATGACCAGACAGGGCGTCCGGACGAGCCCGGGTATGCCGAAATGTATTTCTTCAAAGAATCATACATTTCCATAAGGTAATTGTCACCAAATATCACGCCTCGGTGTTGTAAGGACGTCAGCGGGTTTCCCTCGACCGCGCGCAGACCGTGCAGGCGCTGCTTGGCGCGTCGAAAGATTCAGCGATGCACCACCACCATCAGCGCCTTGGCCTCCAGCTTGCCGGCGTTGCGGATCGTATGCGCCACATCCGCCGGATAGCGCGCGGTGGCGCCGTGCTTGACCCGCTTCTTCTCGGGCCCGACTTCCAGTTCGACCGCGCCGGTCAGCACGGTCAGATGCTCGCTGGTGCCGGGATCGTGGGGCTGGGAGGCCAGCTCGCCGCCCGGCGCCAGCGTCAGTTCGTACCATTCGTACTTGCCGGCCAGGTCCATCGGGCCGAGGATGCGCAGCGCATAGCCGGCGTGGGCGCCGGGCAGGGTGGGAATCTCGTGGGCGTCGACGACGCGGATCATGTCGCTGCTGCGCACTTCCGAAGACAGCAGCTCGCCGATCTGCACGCCCAGGGCGTTGGCCAGGCGCCAGGTGATGGCGATGGTCGGATTGGCCTTCTCGCGCTCGATCTGCGACAGCATCGACTTCGACACGCCGGCGATGCGCGACAGGTCCTCGAGCGTGAGGCCGCGCGCCAGGCGCAGGCGCTGCAGGGTCGCGCCGACTTCGGGCGGGGCGCCGACGGGAGCGGCGGGGGCGAGGGCGGTGACGACTTTATTCATCTAAGCTTTATGTGAGGATCGCTTGCCAACGCACTTGTCAATTGCGATGGCCGGGGGTAATATTCAATATATTGAATTTCTGTTCGACATATAGAACTCTGTTTAATACATCGAACGAAACAACGGTACAACATCCGACAACCCCCGGTCAAGCCGGAAGATACAAGGACGAGGAAGACAATGAGCGACCAGGCATTCTACAGCGCCCTCCAGGCCAAACTCGACACGCTGCAAACCGAGGGCCTGTTCAAGCCCGAACGCGTGCTGGCTTCGCGCCAGGGCGCCGAGGTGGTCGCCGCCGACGGCCGCACGCTGATCAATATGTGCGCCAACAACTACCTCGGCCTGTCCGGCGATCCGGAAACCCAGAAGGCGGCCGAAGCGGCGCTGCAGAAGTACGGCTACGGCCTGTCCTCGGTGCGCTTCATCTGCGGCACCCAGACCGTGCACAAGGAACTGGAGCGGAAGCTGTCGGCATTCCTCGGCACCGAAGACACCATCCTCTATGCCGCCGCCTTCGACGCCAACGGCGGCGTGTTCGAGCCGCTGTTCGACGAGAACGACGCGATCATCTCGGACGCCCTGAACCACGCCTCGATCATCGACGGCATCCGCCTGTGCAAGGCCGCGCGCTACCGCTACGCCAACAACGACATGGCGGACCTGGAAAAGCAGCTGGTCGCCGCCCTTGACGCCGGCAAGCGCCACAAGATCATCGTCACCGACGGCGCCTTCTCGATGGACGGCACCATCGCCAAACTGGACGAAATCGTCGCCCTGGCCGAGAAGTACGGCGCCCTGACCATGATCGACGAATCGCACGCCTCGGGCTTCATGGGCAAGACCGGGCGCGGCACCCACGAGCATTTCAACGTGATGGGCAAGATCGACATCATTACCGGCACCCTGGGCAAGGCCCTGGGCGGCGCGATGGGCGGCTTCACCTCGGGCCGCAAGGAAGTCATCGAGACCCTGCGCCAGAAGTCGCGTCCCTACCTGTTCTCGAACACCCTGGCGCCGATGATCGCCGGCGCCTCGATCGCGGTGCTGGACCGCATCGGCAAGTCCACCGAGCTGCGCGACCGCCTGCATGAAAACACCCAGTACTTCCGCAAGGAGATCGAGCGCATCGGCTTCACCATCAAGCCGGGCACCCACCCGGTGGTGCCGGTGATGCTGTTCGATGCGCCGGTGGCGCAGAAATTCGCGGCGCGCATGTTCGAACTGGGCGTGCTGCTGTCGGGCTTCTTCTACCCGGTGGTGCCGATGGGCCAGGCGCGCGTGCGCGTCCAGCTGTCGGCGGCGCACACCCGCGAACAGCTCGACACCGTGCTGAAGGCATTCGAACAAGCCGGCCGCGAGCTGGGCATCATCAAGAATTAAAGAACGGAATAGGCAGATAAAGCATGGAACGCATCCTCATCATCGGCGCCAACGGCCAGATCGGCAGTGAACTCGTGACCGCGCTCGCGGAAAAGCACGGCGCGCAGAACGTCATCGCCTCGGACATCGGCGAAACCAACGTCTACGGCGCCGAGCGCTACACCCGCCTGGACGTGATGGACCGCGAGGCCGTGGCCCGCCTGATCGCCGACGAAGGCGTCACCCAGGTCTACCAGCTGGCCGCGCTGCTGTCGGCGACCGGCGAGAAGGCGCCGCTGAAGGCATGGTCCCTGAACATGGACGGCCTGCTGAACATCCTCGAGATCGCCCGCGAACGCCTGGACGCCGGCAAGCCGCTGAAGGTGTTCTGGCCTTCGTCCATCGCCGCCTTCGGCCCGAACACCCCGGCCGAGAACACCCCGCAGTACACGGTGATGGACCCGACCTCGATCTACGGCATCAGCAAGCTGGCCGGCGAGCGCCTGTGCGAGTACTACCACGCCAAGTACGGCGTTGACGTGCGCAGCATCCGCTATCCGGGCATCATCAGCTTCAAGTCGCCCCCGGGCGGCGGCACCACCGACTACGCGATCGCCATCTTCCATTCGGCGCTGAAGGGCGAGACCTACGAATGCTTCCTCGGCCCGGACACCACGCTGCCGATGATCTACATGCCGGACGCGATCCGCGCCACCATCGAGCTGATGGAAGCGCCGGGCGAGAAGGTCGCGATCCGCTCCTCGTACAACGTCGCCGGCGTGTCCTTCAACCCGCGCGAACTGGCGGCCGCCATCCGCGCCAGGCTGCCGGCCTTCGAGATCGCCTACAAGCCGGACAGCCGCCAGCAGATCGCGGATTCCTGGCCGAAGAGCCTGGACGATGCGCGCGCCACCTCGGACTGGGGCTGGAAGGCGCGGATCGGCGTCGAGGAGATGGTCGAGTCGATGCTGGAAAACGTGGACGTGGGCCAGACTGCCTGAATCTAGTGTCGTCATTCCCAGCACTGCCGGAAATGACTTCCCAGCACTGCCGGAAATGACTTCCCGCGCAGGCGGGAATCCAAGGGAGTGGCATTTCGCGCCACTTGGGTTCCCGCCTCCGCGGGAACGACGTTTACAAGTAGCGTGTCAGACCCCATATACCCATAAGAAGATTTTTCAGGAGACAGCTCATGGACATGAGCGTATTTGACTTATTCAAGATCGGCATCGGCCCCTCCAGCTCGCACACGGTCGGCCCGATGGTCGCCGCGCGCCGCTTCCTGCTCGAGTGCGGCGACCTCTCCGAGGCGGTGGGCGTCGAAGCCCACCTGTATGGCTCGCTGGCCCTGACCGGCGTCGGCCACGCCACCGACAAGGCCGTGATCCTGGGCCTGATGGGCGAGACCCCGCAGGGCGTCGACCCGGACAGCGTCGAGGACAAGCTGGCCGAGGCCGAAATGGATGGCGTGCTGAAACTGCTGGGCACGAAGGAAGTGCCCTTCCAATATGCCACCGGCCTGGTGTGGCACAAGCAGTCGACCCTGCCCGAACACCCGAACGGCATGAAGTTCGTGCTCAAGCTGGCCGACGGCAGCATCATCGAACGCATCTACTACTCGGTGGGCGGCGGCTTCATCACCGCGGCCGGCGAAAGCCAGAACCGCGCGCCCGAGGGCGCGGGCGCCGCCACCGTGCCTTTCGCTTTCGATACCATGAGCGAACTGCTGGCCCTGGGCCGCGCGCATGGCCTGTCGATCCCGCACATGCTGCGCGCGAACGAGCTGTCGCGCATGGGCGAGGCCGACCTGAACGCGGGCCTGGACCGCATCTGGCAGGTGATGCGCGACTGCATCGGGCACGGCCTGGTGACGGAAGGCCAGCTTCCCGGCGGCTTGAACGTCAAGCGCCGCGCCGCCAAGCTGTGGAAGCAGGCGCACTGCGACGCCGGCAACCGCCGCAACGAGCTGCCGCACGACGCGACCCACCACGTGACCCTGTACGCGATGGCGGTGAACGAAGAGAACGCGGCCGGCGGCAGGGTGGTGACGGCGCCGACCAACGGCGCGGCGGGCATCATTCCGGCGGTGCTGCGCTACTACGCCGAGGACTGCCGTCCGAGCGACCCGGCGCAGGGCATCCGCGACTTCCTGCTGACCTCCGCGGCGATCGGCATGCTGTGCAAGAAGAACGCCTCGATCTCCGGCGCCGAAATCGGCTGCCAGGGCGAAGTCGGCGTGGCCTGCGCGATGGCGGCCGCGGGACTGGTGGCGGCGCTGGGCGGCTCCAACGAGCGCATCGAGAACGCGGCGGAAATCGGCATCGAGCACCACCTCGGCATGACCTGCGACCCGATCGGCGGCCTGGTGCAGATCCCCTGCATCGAGCGCAACGGCATGGGTGCGATCAAGGCGATCACCGCGGCCTCGCTGGCCTTGAAGGGCGACGGCACCCATTTCGTCAGCCTCGACAGCGCCATCGAAACCATGCGCCAGACCGGCGCCGACATGCAGGTGAAGTACAAGGAGACTTCGCTGGGCGGGCTGGCGATCCACGTGGTGACGGTGAATCACGCAGCCTGCTGATTGCATACGTGGGCACGGTGTGCCCACCCTGCGACCTGAACAATATTCGGTAAAAAGACAAGTTTGCTGCAGTCGCACTATAATCATTGGTCAACGCCTGCCAACTTCGACTCTGCCTACCGTATGCATTATGTGTCCACCCGCGCGACCAGCGCGTCCGCAGCACGCAATCCCCAAGGTTTTTCCGACATCCTGCTGGGCGGCCTGGCGCCGGACGGCGGGCTGTACCTGCCCGCCGACTACCCGCAGGTGACGGGCGCCGAGCTCGATGCCTGGCGCAGCCTGTCGTATGCGGAGCTGGCCTACGAAATCCTGCGCAAGTTCGCCACCGATATCCCGGATGCCGACCTGAAGGCGCTCACCGCCAAAACCTACACCCCCGAGGTCTACCGCAATGCGCGCGCCGACGAGTCCAGCGCCGAGATCACGCCGCTGCGCGTGCTCGAAGATGGCGCAAACGGCAAGCTGATCCTGCAAGGCCTGTCGAACGGCCCGACCCTGGCCTTCAAGGACATGGCGATGCAGCTGCTGGGGAACCTGTTCGAATACACGCTGGCGAAGAACGGCGATGAGCTGAACATCTTCGGCGCGACCTCCGGCGACACCGGCAGCGCGGCCGAGTACGCGATGCGCGGCAAGCGCGGCGTCAGGGTCTTCATGCTGTCGCCGCATGCCAAGATGAGCGCTTTCCAGACCGCGCAGATGTTCAGCCTGCAGGACCCGAACATCTTCAACATCGCGGTGGAGGGCGTGTTCGACGACTGCCAGGACCTGGTCAAGGCGGTCTCGAACGACCTCGAATTCAAGGCCCGCCACAAGATCGGCACCGTCAATTCGATCAATTGGGCGCGCGTGGTGGCGCAGGTGGTGTATTACTTCCGCGGCTACCTGAAGGCGACCGGCGCGAACGAGCAGAAGGTCTCGTTCACGGTCCCCTCGGGGAACTTCGGGAATATCTGCGCCGGCCACATCGCCCGCATGATGGGACTGCCGATCGCGAAGCTGGTGGTGGCCACCAACGAGAACAACGTGCTGGACGAGTTCTTCCGCACCGGCGTCTACCGCGTGCGCACGTCCGCCGAGACCTTCCACACCAGCAGCCCGTCGATGGACATCTCGAAGGCGTCCAACTTCGAACGCTTCGTCTACGACCTGGTCGGCCGCGACGCCGAGCGCACGCACGCGCTGTTCCGCAAGGTCGAGACCCACGGCGGCTTCGACCTGACAGGCAGGGAGGGCAGCGACGGCGACGAGTTCAGGCGCGTGGGCGAATACGGTTTCGTCTCCGGCTGTTCGAAGCACGAAGACCGCCTGAACACGATCCGCGAAGTCTTCGACGACTACGGCATCACCATCGACACCCACACCGCCGACGGCATCAAGGTCGCGCGCGAACATATCGAACCGGGCATATCGATGATCGTGATGGAGACCGCGCTGGCGGCCAAGTTCAACGAGACCATCCTCGAAGCGCTCGGCAGCGACGCCGAGCGTCCGGCCGGCTTCGAGAACATCGAAACGCTGCCGCAGCGTTTCGTGGTCATGCAACCGGACGTCGCGCAGATGAAGGCGTACATCGCAGAGAGGACCGGCCGATGAACGCCCCGCGCAAACCCCTGATGCCGGTACGCGAGGCGCTCGACTTCCTGCTGGCCGCCGCCCGCCCGGTCGACGGCATCGAACAGGTGCCGACGCTGGAAGCGAACGGCCGCGTACTGGCCGAAGACCAGCGCTCCACGCTCGACGTGCCCGGCGCGGATAATACCCAGATGGACGGCTACGCGGTGCGCGCCGCGGACTGCGCGAGCGGCGCGGCCGTGCTGAAGGTCGCGCAGCGCATCCCGGCCGGCCACGTCGGCAGCTTCCTGGCGCCCGGCACCGCGGCGCGCATCTTTACAGGCGCCCTGATCCCGGACGGCGCCGACGCGGTGGTCATGCAGGAGCAGTGCGAGCTGGACGGCGACATGGTCACCGTGAAGCATGCGCCGCCGGCCGGCGAATGGATCCGCCGCCGCGGCGAGGACGTGCGCGCAGGCGCCGTGATCCTCCCGGCCGGCGTCCGCCTGCGCAGCCAGGAACTGGGGCTGGCCGCCTCGGTCGGCCTGGCGACCGTGCCGGTGCGCCGGCGCCTGCGCGTCGCCGTGTTCTTCACCGGCGACGAACTGGCGATGCCGGGCGAGCCGCTGGCGCCGGGCGCGATCTACAACTCGAACCGCTTCACCTTGCGCGGCCTGCTCGAGAACTTCGGCTGCGACTTCACCGACTACGGCATCGTGCCCGATTCGCTGCAGGCGACCCGCGACACGCTGCGCGCGGCGGCCCGGGAGCACGACCTGATCATCACGTCGGGCGGCGTGTCGGTGGGCGAGGAAGACCATATCAAGCCGGCGGTGGAAGCGGAAGGAAAGCTGAACATGTGGCAGATCGCCGTCAAGCCGGGCAAGCCGCTGGCGTTCGGCGAAGTGAATCGCGAAGACGGCGGGGCGGCGTTCTTCCTTGGCCTGCCTGGCAATCCGGTATCCAGCTTCGTCACCTTCCTGCTGTTCGTGCGGCCTTTCCTGCTGCGCCTGCAGGGCGTGGGCGGCGACGTCGCACCAAAAGCGCTCGCGATGCGCGCCGATTTCGACTGGCCCAAGCCGGACCGCCGCAACGAGTTCCTGCGCGCCCGCATCAACCCCGAAGGCGGACTGGAACTGTTCCCGAACCAGGGCTCGGGCGTGCTGACCTCGACGGTCTGGGCCGACGGCCTGATCGACTGTCCGCCGGGCCAGGCGATCGCGCGCGGCGATACCGTGCGCTTCATTCCGTTCGCCTTTTTACAGCATTGACCAGCACATGAAGATCAACCTGCGATTTTTTGCCAGCGTACGCGAGGCGGTCGGCACGGCCGGCGAGGAAGCGACCCTGCCGGATGGCGTGACGACGGTGGGCGCGGTACGCGATTTCCTGATCGCCCGCGGCGGCGCCTGGGCCGAGGCCCTGGCCCAAGAGCGCGCGCTGCGCATGGCCTTCGACCACACGATGTGCGCGCCGGAGACGGCGATCCGGGAAGGCGGCGAGGTGGCGTTCTTCCCGCCGGTGACGGGCGGGTGATCGACCGACGATTTCAGGGCCTCAGGCCAGCGTCTTCTCGGCCAGCCCCAGCAGCCGCGCGCAATTTTCGTTACGCGACCCGTAATCCTTCCAGGCCGTATTGCGCGCGATCTCCTGCCACTTGCGCAGCGAGTCCTGGGTCAGGTCGACCGTGCGGCCCCCCTTGCCCTGGAACAGGGCGGCGACGGCGGCATCGTCCATCTGCGCCGACCTGCGGGCAAAGGCTTCGAGCTCGGCGCCGACCGACATCAGGATCGCCTGCTGGTCGCGCGGCAGGCGGTCGAAGGCGGCCTTCGACATCAGCAGCGGCTCCAGCATGAACCAGTAGGCGCCGCCGCGCGCGGTGGTGACGTACTTCGACACTTCATCCAGGCGGAACGAGATCAGCGAGGACGACGACGTCATCGCCGCATCCAGCATCCCTTTCTGCATCGCGCCGCGGATCTCGTTGGAGGGCATGCTGACCACGCTGGCGCCGGCTTCCTGCAGGATCATGTCCATTTCGTGCGAGCCGCCGCGCACCTTCATGCCGGCCGCGTCTTCCGGGTCGACGATGGGCTTGCCGCGCGAGGCGACGCCGCCGGCCTGCCAGATCCAGCTCAGGATCACGATGCCGCGGTCGGCCAGCAGGCGCGAGAATTCCTTGCCGATCTCGGCATCCTTCCAGGCGTAGCCCTGCTCGTAGGAGGTCACCAGGCCGGGCATCAGGCCGATGTTCACTTCCGGCAGTTCGGCGCCGGCGTAGGACAGCGGCACCAGCGACATGTCGAGCTGGCCCTTGGCGATGGCCGGGATCTGCTCTTCGCTCTTCATGAGCGAGGAATGCGGGTAGATCGAGAATTTCAGCCTGCCCCTGGTGCGGCGCTCGACGCCGGCCGCGAACATGCGGCACAGGCGGTCGCGGAAATCGCCTTCGGCGACGCTGCCGCCGGGGAACTGGTGGGAAATCTTGAGATTCGTGGGCTGCGCCCAAGCGGTGTGAAGCCAAAGCGGACTGGTCGCGATCGCGCCCAGCAGTGCCCTACGAGTGACTGCCGACATATACATCCTCCAAGATGGTATTACGGACACCTCGACGAATCGCGGACGCCTTCCGCTCACCACGCTTGCGGAGCCGTACATCGTTCGCGCCAGACCTTTGAAGGTCTTGTTGTACGCATAAGAATATTCTCAGCAGCACACAAGTCAAGTAAATTGTTGTGCTTCTACTCATCAAAAAATGCTGCACTGCATAGTGAAAAAGCACGATGCGGCGTGAGTATTACCCATGTGTTTCGAAGTTTCCTTGCGCTGGCGCTGGGAAACGCCGGGAAACGCGTCGGCCAAAAGAAAACGCCGCGGCATGCTGCACCGCGGCGTCCCTGAAGTGTGCATTCCGCCTCAGTTCACGGCGGCTTCATGCTCAACGCATAGGCAGCGGATAAGTGGCCGGGCTGACGTTGCCGTCCTTGTCCACCGCCTGCACGCCATACAGCACGTTATCCTTGGACATGTCGACGCGCGCCGTGGTCACGTTGCCGACGAAGCGCGAACCCTGCCACAGCGGCGCGGTCGTTTCGCGCCAGACGATGCGGTAGCCGGCGACGTCCGGTTCGGCATTCGCCTTCCATACCAGGTCGGTGCCGTTGTCGAGGGCCGCGGTCTTGACCTTCACTTCCTGCGGCGCGGCCGGGGCCAGCGCCAGCGAGGCCAGCGTGGCGGCGTTCACGCGCGCCACCTGGGCCACGTAGTCCGGATCGACGAATTCGGGATAGTCGCCGATCTTCTTGCCGTTCTCGACGCGCAGGTCCTGGTGCTGGTGATTGAAGTCCTCGTTCGGCTCGGTGAAGCGCACCGCGGCATAGCCGGCGTCGAGGAAGGGGCTGTGGTCGCCGCCGCGCAGGTAGCGGTCGCGCCGGTAGATAATGTCGACCTTGAAGTTGGGAACGTAGCGTTCGCCGGTTTCCTTCGCGTGGCGCGCCAGCTGGCGCGTGATCGAATCGTTCTCGCCGCCGGTTGCCAGCAGCGTGCGCAGCTCGGGCGAGGGCGCTTCGCGCAGCGGCGGCACGCCTTCGGCGAACAGGCGCACGCGTCCGTTGTCCTGCTTGCCC
>CAJYXO010000247.1 GCA_913778765.1 uncultured Massilia sp.
CCCTGCTGCATGCCGGCCGTTCGAGCCAGGACATGCACGCCACCTACCGCGCCGCCATCATGCGCGACGACATGCTGCGGCTCGCCGACCAGCTGAACAGGACCGCCGCCACCATCGTCCGCCTGGCCGCGCAGCACGAAAAGACCATCGTCCCCAACTACACGAACGGCGTGGCGGCCCAGCCGAACAGCTATGGCCACTACCTGCTCGGCTACGCCGCCGGCCTCGATCGCGACGCCCAGCGCCTGCGCGAAGCCTACGCGCGCATCGACCAGTCGCCGATGGGCACCACGGTGCTGAACGGCTCGAGCTGGCCGCTGAACCGCGCGCGGATGGCCGACTATCTCGGCTTTGCCGCCATCGCCGACAACGCCTACGACGCGCACCAGATCGCGGCCGTCGACCATGCCGTGGAAGCGGGCGCCGTGGTGACCGGCATCGCCCTGCACGCCGGCAGCTTCATCGAAGACGTGATGACGCAGTATGCGCAGGCCCGTCCATGGATCCTGCTGCGCACCGGCGGCGGCAATACCTATGTGTCGAGCGCGATGCCGCAGAAGCGCAACCCGGGCCTGCTGAATTCGACGCGCCGCGAGGCGTCGACGGCGGTCACGCTGGCGATGGGACCGGTGCTGGAGGCGCACAACATCCCGCCGGGGATGAGCGACGCCAAGGAGGTCAAGCCGAACACGGAAGTGGTCAACAGCGCGATCAAGGTGCTGGCGGACTGGGACAGGATCATGAATGCGCTGGTCATCGACCCGGACCGCGCGCTGGAAGAACTGAACAGCGACTGGACCGCGTCGCAGGAACTGGCGGACGTGCTGATGCGCGAGTACAAGCTGCCGTTCCGCGAGGGCCACCATTTCGCCTCCGAGATCGTCGACTACGCTAAGGCGCACGACATCCGCCCCAGCGACTTCCCGTATGCCGAGGCGCGCCGCATCTACAAGGAAGCGACGAAAGACTACACTACCGGCGAGCTGCCGATGAGCGAGAAGGAATTCCGCGCGACCCTCGATCCGGTGGCCATCGTCAGCCACCGCGCGACCGTCGGCGGCCCGCAGCCGGCCGAGATGGCGCGCATGCTGAAGGCGGCCCGGGAAAGGCTGGCGCAGCAGGATGCCTGGATCAAGGAAAGGCGCGCGCGCATCGATGCGTCGCTGGCGAAGCTGGACCGCGACTTCGACAAGCTGGTGCCGAAGAAGCAGTAAACTAAAGAGCGCATGACAAAGCCGTCAGGGCAAGGCGCGACGCCGAAGACAGTACGAATGTACGGCGAGGCGTCGCAACGCGGCCATGGCGGCTTTGTTGGGCGCTCAAGCCACCAGCACCCCGGCCAGGCGGCGCGCCAGAAAGTCCACTAGCGCCGCCACGCGCGGCGCCAGCGCCTCCTGCTTGTAGAACACCGCCCACACCGGCTGGGTCCAGGGCAGCGCGCTCTGTTCCAGCACCGGCGCCAGCCGGCCCGCGGCGACGTCGGCGCCGGTCAGGAAATCCGACAGGCTGGCGATGCCGGCGCCTTCGACCGCCAGGTGGCGCAGGGTCTCGCCGCTCGACGCCGTCACCTGCGGCTTTGCGATATAGCCCTCCTGGCCGCCGTCGCTCAGCGGCCAGGTGTTCAGCGAGGCCGGCGCGGTGAACCCCAGCAGGCGGTGCGTCGCCAGCTCCGCCACCTTGCCCGGCCGGCCGTGGCGTTCGAGGTAGGACGGCGCGGCCAGCACGCGGATCCGGCTGTACCCGAGCAGGCGCGCGTTCAGGCTGGAGTCGGGCAGGATGCCGATACGGATCGCGACGTCGACCTTTTCTTCGATCAGGTCGATGAAGGTCTCGCCGCTGGTCAGCTCGAGCTGCACCATCGGGTATTCGTCGAGGAAGTCCGCCACCAGCGGCGCCACCAGGTGGTCGAGCGTGGGCGTGGCCGCATTCACCCGCACCAGGCCCGCCGGATGCCCGCGCCGCGCGGCGGCCTGGGCTTCGGTATCGGCCAGTTCGGCCAGCACGCGGCGCGCCCGCTCCAGCAGCCAGGCGCCTTCCGCGGTCAGGTCCAGGCGCCGCGTGGTCCGGTGCATCAAAGTCATCCCCAGCTCTTTTTCCAGCCGCGAGACGGTGCGCGACACCCCCGACGGGGTCTGCCCCAACTGCTGGGCAGCGGTCGAGAATGAACCCGTTTCCGTGACGGTGACGAAGGTAATCAGGGCGCCGACATCCAGCATTTGTGACTCCGAGTCAAAAGTCTATTGTACGGCAGCATGTTTTTCTTGTACGCCGCGGTCGGCAGAATGCTGGTTTCGATCAAAGGCAACAGGAGATACACCATGCCACTCGCACTCTGGGCGCTGACACTCAGCGCCTTCGCCATCGGGACGACGGAATTCGTGATCGTCGGCCTGATTCCCACCATCGCCGCCAGCCTGCACGTGTCCGTGCCGTCGGCCGGCCTGCTGGTCAGCCTGTACGCGCTCGGCGTCGCCATCGGCGCGCCGGTGCTGACCGCCATCACCGGCCGCGTGCCGCGCAAGCTGCTGCTGCTCGGCCTGATGCTGCTGTTCACGGCCGGGAACCTGGTCGCCTGGATGGCGCCCGGCTACGAAGCGCTGATGGCGGCGCGCGTACTGACCGGCCTTGCCCACGGCGTGTTCTTCTCGATCGGCTCGACCATCGCCACCAGCCTGGTGCCGAAGGAGAAGGCCGCCAGCGCGATTGCCCTGATGTTCAGCGGCCTGACCGTCGCCCTCGTCACCGGCGTGCCGCTCGGGACCTTCATCGGCCAGCATTTCGGCTGGCAGATGACCTTCCTGGCCGTGGCCTTGCTGGGTGTGGTCGCCTTTGCCGGCATCCTGGCCCTGGTGCCGCGCGGGATCGCCGGCAGCAAGCCGACCTCCTTGCTGACGCAAATGGCGGTGCTGAAGAAGCCGCGCCTGCTGCTGGTGTACGCGATGACGACGCTCGGCTACGGCGGCTCCTTCATCGCCTTCACCTACCTGGCGCCGATCCTGCAGCAGGTGGCCGGCTTTTCCAGCGGCGCGGTGGGCCTGGTGATGCTCGTGTACGGCGTTTCGGTGGCCTTCGGGAACATCTGGGGCGGCAAGCTGGCGGACCGCAAGGGCCCGGTGCGCGCGCTGCAGATCGTGTTCGCGCTGCTGGCTGCCGTGCTGCTGGTGCTGCAGTTCACCGCCGCCAGCAAGGTCGCCGTGCTGGTGACGGTGCTGGCCTGGGGTGCGGTCGCCTTCGGCAACGTGCCGGGCCTGCAGGTGTACGTGGTGCAGCGCGCCGAGCGCGATGCGCCGCAGGCCGTGGATGTGGCCTCGGGCCTGAACATCGCCGCCTTCAACGTCGGCATCGCGCTCGGCGCCTGGGGTGGCGGCCTGATCGTCGACCGCATCGGCTTGATGGCCACGCCCTGGATCGGCGCGCTGGTGGTGCTGGGCGCCTTCCTGCTCACTAGCCTGGCCGGGCGCCTGGACCGTCGCGATGCGGCGCTCGGCATCGCCGCGCCTGCTTCGCCCGCATCGGCTGTCCTCACGCATTGACTATTTTTTGGAGAACTTGACATGATCGCCATTCCTCGACTCGGCCTGGGCACGTTCCGCCTGCAGGGCCGGCAAGCCATCGATTCGGTCGGCATGGGCCTCGAACTCGGCTACCGTCACATCGACACCGCCCAGATCTACGGCAACGAAGCCGAGGTCGGCGAGGCGCTGCAAGCCTCCCGCGTGGCGCGCGGCGAGGTCTTCGTGACCACCAAGATCTGGACCGAGAACCTCGGCGCCGACAAGCTGGTCGCCAGCCTGAAGGAGAGTCTGCGCAAGCTGCGCCTGGAGCAGCTCGACCTGACCCTGATCCACTGGCCTTCGCCGCATGACGCGGTGCCGGTGGCCGAGTCGATGCAGGCTTTGCTCGCAGCCCGCGAACAAGGCTTGACCGGCGCAATCGGCGTGTCGAACTTCACGAACGCGCTGCTGGCCCAGGCCATCGACGCCGTCGGCGCGGCGAACATCGCCACCAACCAGGTCGAGCTGCACCCATTCTTGCAGAACCGCGGCGTGGCGGCGTTCGCGCGCGAACACGGCATCCATGTGACGGCCTACATGCCGCTGGCGTATGGCAAGGTGCTGGCCGATCCGGTCATTGGCGCGGTCGCGGCGAGGCTGCGGGCGACGCCGGCGCAGGTGGCGCTGGCGTGGTCGATGGCGAAGGGGTATGCGGCGATTCCTTCGTCGACGCGGCGCGAGAACCTGGCCGCCAACCTGGGCGCGCTGGACTTGCGGCTGTCCGGTGACGACATCGCCGCGATCGATGCCCTGGAGCGTGGCGAACGGCTGGTCAGTCCGGACTTTGCGCCGGCGTGGGACCAGTCGCTTCGTCGTCCTGCTTTTCCAACGCCGGATAATGCCGGAAAATCCCCTCCTCGTTGAACGGCAAGCGCCGCTTCGAAGCCAGATAGGCCGCAATCCGCGGCCGCTTCGCCACCCGCTCGCACAGCGCGCCCAGCAGCGGATAGCCGGCGTCGATCCGCGCCATCGTCGCCGGGAAGGCGTAGCGCAGCCCCTCCACCAGCTGGAACAGCGACAGGTCGGCATAGGTGAGCGTGCCGCCGGTCAGGAAATCCTTCGGCTCGGGCCGGCCGAGGATGCCCTCGAAGTAGCCGAGGAATTTCGGGATGCGCGTCTCGATGAAGTCGGCGGAACGGCGCTTCGCTTCCGGGCGCTGGTCTTCGTAATACAGCGAGGTCGAAATCGGATGGTGGGTGTCGTGGACTTCCGTGACCACGTCGGCGATGGTCAGCTGCAGCTGGTGCACCCACAGCCCGCCCGCTTCTTCCGCCGGCGCGAGGCCATGATGCTGGCCCAGGAACAGCAGGATGTTCGTGGTCTGGCCGATGATCAGCCCATTCGCCTTCAGGAAGGGCGGCGCGAACGGCGGATAATCGGGCCCGTCCATCATCGCCATCATGCGCGCCATGCCGCCGGACTCGCGCGCCACGTCAACATAGTCCACCCCCGCCTCTTCCAGCGCCAGCCGGACGAATTCGCCGCGGCCCTGGATCGTCGGCCAATAAAAAAGTTCATAGCTCATACGCCACTCCTCATCTCATTCGGGATGACTCAATTATTCATGAGGATTTCGATGTGGGGCGCGGCAATCGTGCTAGTCTTGCGGATGGCGACTTTTGCCTGACAAAATATCAACAAGAGACATCGTGATCACTAGAAGAACGACAACAGGGACGCGTTATCGAACGTGGCGACCTTGACCGGCTCGGCGATTTATTTCCGTTGAGCAATATCACCCTGCCGCCAAGGGCAGTGCGTCAAGATACAGACACCGATTCACCACGAACTTTCGATCATGCATACCCGGAGCGCACCATGATTTTCGCTCACCTCACCAAGCACTGGATGGCCCGCCGCAGCCAGTACAGCCTGACTTCCTGGATCCTCTGCATCGTCCGCAGCCTGCGCGTGCTGGCCTACTGGCGCGACCACCGTGCGCTGTGCCAGCTCGGCGTCTACCGCAACCACGTGGCGCTGCCGCCGAACGACGACCTGTTCCACCACCTCAGCCACCGCGACTACCTGGTGAAGGGCCTGTCGGCGCGCCAGCGCGTGCAGGCGGTCCTGAGCCACTACCGCTTCGAGGAAACCACCTTCAACGACGCCTACAAGCAGGCCGTCTACGGCGCCCGCTGCCTGCCGCTGTGGCAGATCGATGCCGACGGCAGCAGCTTCACGATCCAGCTCGAGATGGCGTCGCGCAGCAATGCCGAGGGCGACCTCACCCTGGCCCTGGTCGCCGACGGCAAATGCCTGCACCGCCTGTCCTTCAGCTGGCTCGAAGGGCACATGGTCGGCATCGAGGCGCCGGTGGTGCCCTTCATCGCCCGCAACCAGGGCCGCTGGGTCGATTCCGGCGCCGCCTTCGAGGCCTTCGAACGGGTCTTCCCGAACAACTCGCCCAGTTTCTTCTGCTTCGCCGCGATGCAGGGCGCGGCCCAGGCCGTCGGCATCGACCAGGTGGTCGCGATCCGCGCCGAAGACCACATCGCCTACGACCCGGACCCGGAAAAGCACTTCACGAATGCCTACGACGGCTTCTGGAAGATCCTGGGCGGCGAGGAAATGCCGGGCAAGCAAGGCTACCGCATCGCCCTGCCCTTCTACGTCAAGCCGCTCTCCGAAATGCCGTCCAAGCACCGCAAGCGCGCCGCCCAGCGCCGCGAGCACTGGCGCGTGATCGGCGAATCGGCCCGCACCACGCTGCAGCGCCACCTGCTGCATGCGCGCGCCCACGTCGAACATGCGGCGCCGGTGCTGGAGCCGGCGCAGGTCTAGCGGTCCCCAGCGCGGTTTTGCCGCCTGCGCGATAATCCCCCTCCTGTGCAACCCGAGGGGGATTTTTATTTTGCTTAACTTCGACTTCCACAATCCAACCCGTATCCTGTTCGGCGAAGGCCAGATCGAGCGCCTGGGCCGGCTGGTGCCGGGCGGCGCCCGCGTGCTGGTGCTGTACGGCGGCGGCAGCATCCGCGCCAACGGCACCTACGATGCCGTGATGGCTGCACTCGATGGCCATACCGTGTTCGAATTCGGCGGCATCGAGCCGAACCCCAGCTACGAGACCCTGGTCGAGGCGATCGCCCTGGTCAAGCGCGAGAACATCGATTTCCTGCTCGCCGTCGGCGGCGGTTCCGTGATCGACGGCACCAAGTTCGTCGCCGCCGGCGCCAAGCTCGACGAGGATCCCTGGGCCATCCTCGAGCAGCACGCGAAGAACGTGCGCGCTGCGCTGCCTTTCGGCGCCGTGCTGACCCTGCCGGCCACCGGCTCCGAGATGAATTCGGGCAGCGTGATCACGAAAAAGGCCACGCAGGAGAAATTCGCCTTCATGTCGCGCCTGGTGTTCCCGCAATTCGCCATCCTCGACCCGACCCGCACCTACACCCTGCCGGCGCGCCAGGTCGGCAACGGCATCGTCGACGCCTTCGTGCACATCATGGAGCAGTACATGACGGTGTCCGGCAACAGCAAGGTGCAGGACCGCTTTGCCGAGGGCCTGCTGCAGACCCTGGTCGAGGAAGGCCCGCGCGCGCTGGCCGAACCCGAGAACTATGCGGTCCGCGCCAACCTGATGTGGACCGCGACCCTGGCCCTGAACGGCCTGATCGGCGCCGGCGTGAGCCAGGACTGGGCCACCCACATGATCGGCCACGAGCTGACCGCGCTGTACGGCCTCGACCACGCGCAGACCCTGGCGGTGGTGCTGCCGGCCATGCTGCGCGAGCGCCGCGACGCCAAGCGCGCGAAGCTGTTGCAATACGCGGCGCGCGTGTGGGATCTGCGCGACGGTGACGAGGATGCCCGCATCGAGGCGGCGATCGCCCGCACCGAGGACTACTTCCGCTCGGTCGGCGTGCCGACGAAACTGTCCGACTATGGCCTGGGCAAGGATGTGGTGCCGGCGGTGGTGAACGCGCTGGAGGCCCACGGCATGACCAAGCTGGGCGAGACCGGCGAGGTGACGCTGGCCGTCAGCCGCAAGGTGCTGGAGCGCTGCGCCTGATGTCGACACAGCGGTGGTGCACGCACACCCGTGCACCCCGCTTTCCCCTGGCAAGCTAGACTGGCACTCAATTTCGTCAAATATTGAGTATCCATGAACATCGCCTGCATCGCCGGGGTTCGCTGCTGTACAAACCCCAACCCCTCAAGCTGGCCTCCGGCTGGCATCCCGACGGCCCCCGCCTGCCTCTCGAATTCGTCCGCCAATGCGACGACTTTCCGGAACTGAGTCTTGCCCTATGCGAAGGCGCCAAACCCATGCCGACCTATTGGGCCTGGCTCGCCACGCGCGACCTCGACGCGGCGCGCGCCATGCTGGGCGAGCGCGAGCAGATCCGCCCCGGCTACCCCGAGTGCGTCGGCAGCATCCCGCCGGTCGACGGCGCCAGCATCGATCCGCGCATCGCGGCATGGATGCGGCGCAAGGGCATCGACGCCGTCGTCTGGACTGCCCTGCCCGCCAAGTTCGCCGGTGCCAGCGGCCGCGCGCCGACCTCGGAAGAAGCCGTCGCCTGGCTCGACAGCCTGCAGGGCGAGGCCCGCGCCAAGGCCGAAGACTACATTCGCCGCACGCCGGCCCACATCGACACGCGCTACCGCCGCCTCATCGAGCGGAGGCTGGGCTGGAAGCCGTTGCGCGAAGCCTACGTCACACAAAGAATCTAAACTCCATCCGGCCACACTTGGCAGAACCGCCACACCGGCCGGTATCCGTGCTACACTCGCGCCTTCGCTAGGGGTCCTGGACGCAATCTTGCGCTTCCGGGTGAGAGATACCCTTCGTACCTGATCTGGATAATGCCAGCGAAGGAAAGCGCAAAGTGGTGCCGAACGGCGCCCACTCCCGTTTGCCCTTCCCCAGCCGGCGCGAAGACGAGCAAACAATGAAACCACAACTGCAATACTCCATCCTGGCCTGCGCCGTCGCGCAAGCCTTCTCGCTGAACGCTCACGCGCAGGAACAAGCCACGCAACCGATCACGGAAGTGGTCGTCACCGGCGCGCGCGCACCGAACCTTGAACGCGCGGGCGTCGGCGGCTTCGGCGACACCCCCATCGTCGACACCCCGGCCTCGATCGTCGCCATCGCCCGCACGCGGATGCAGGACCTGTCGATCCGCTCGGCCACCGAGGCCCTGCGCTACGACGCCTCGGTCGGCGACGCCTACAACGCGGTCGGCTATGCCGAGCAGTTTTCGATCCGCGGCTTCGCCCTGGATAACAACTACAGCTACCGCAAGGACGGCTTCGCGATTCCGGGCGACACCCAGATCCCGCTCGAGAACAAGGAGCGCATCGAAGTGCTGAAAGGCCTGGCCGGTCTCACCGCCGGCGTCGCCACCCCGGGCGGCATCGTCAACTACGTGACCAAGCGCCCGACCGATGCGCCGCTGCGTTCCGCCACCGTCGAAGTCAGCGAGCGCGGCGCCCTGTACGGCACGGTCGACCTGGGCGGCCGATTCGAGGACCGCCGCTTCGGCTACCGCATCAATGCCGCCGGAGCGAGCCTGCATTCCTACGTACGCGGCGCGAACGGCGAGCGCCAGTTCGTGTCCGGCGCCTTCGACTGGCAGATCAGCCCGGACGCCAAACTGGAACTGGATCTCGACTACCAGCACAAGGCGCAGATCACGGCGCCGGGCTTCCAGCTGATCCGCAATGAAGTCCTGCCGAGCGGCGTATCGAGCAAGATGCTGCTGAACGACCAGCCCTGGACCCGTCCGGTCGACACGCGCGACACCAACCTCGGCCTGCGCTTCGAATATCGTCTGACAGACGCTTGGCGCGCGACCATTGCCGGCAACAAGCACTGGTTCAAGCGCGACGACTACACCGCCTTCCCCTACGGCTGCAGCAACGAGGGCGACGGCTTCTATCCGGGCTACTGCTCGAACGGCGACTACGACGTCTACGACTACCAGAGCGTTGGCGAGCGCAAGACCCCGTGGGGCGTGCAGGCCATGCTGCAGGGCCGCTTTGCCACCGGCGTATTCAGCCACAAGCTGACGCTCGGCGCCTCGTATGCGGAGCGCCACGACAGCTTCGGCGACTATGTCTACGATTACGTCGGCTACAGCAATCTCTGGCATCCGCTGGACACGCCGCACGTCGCCGCCGACCGCGTCACCGGCCCGGTGTTCGAGCGCCGCAGCGACCAGGAGAGCGCGCTGTTCGCCCAGGACATCGTGACCCTCACGCCGCAGCTGACCCTGCACGGCGGCCTGCGCTACGTGCAGACCAAGCGCCGCGACTACATCGAGCCGGACTACGTGAATAGCAAGGACAGCTTCCTGCTGCCGAGCGTGGCCCTGGTGTACGCCTTGAACCGCGACTGGAACGTCTACGGTGCCGTGAGCCACGGCCTGCAGCATGGCGGCATCGCCCCGATGGAGACCTCGAACGAGAACCAGGTGCTGGAGCCGGGCCGCTCGAAGCAGTTCGAGATCGGCGCCAAGACTTCCTATGCCGGCGTGAACCTGTCGGCGGCGCTGTTCCAGATTCGCCAAGGCCTCGAGTACACCGACCCGAACCGCACGGTCGCCGTGACGGTCGACGGCGAGACCCTGCAGCGCCATCCCTACGTGCGCGGCGGCCGCGAGACCCATCGCGGGTTCGAGCTGTCGGCCGACGGCAAACTGCTGGATGGCCTGCAGGCGGGCGTGTCGCTGATGGCGCTGAACACGCGCCAGGACGATACCGGCGACGCGGGCATCGACGGCAAGCGCGTCACCGACGTCCCGAACTTCAAGTCGACCGCCTGGATCGAGTACGCGGTGCCGCTGGTAGCGGGCCTGAAGCTGGACGCCAACTGGCAGTACGCGGGCAAGAAGGCCTTCGACGTCGAGAACCGCGTGTTCGTGCCGGACTACCACGTGTTCGGCCTCGGCGCCGCCTACGGCCTGAGCGCCGGCGGCAGCAGGATAACGCTGCGCGCCCGCGTCGACAATGTGTTCGACAAGTTCTACTGGCGCGACGTCACGCCGGCGCTGGGCGGCTACCTGCTGCCGGGCGCGCCGCGCACCTTCCGCATCTCCGGGCAGTTCGACTTCTAGGAGAGCAGCGCCTCCACCTGCCGCAGCCGCTGCGGCAGGTCGCCCGCCAACAGCGTGAACGGGATGCCCCGTTCGCGCAGCACCGCCAGCAGGCAGTCGTGCACGCGCTGGCGGACTTCCTCCGATTCCCGCATCAGCCCATCCGGAACCCAGGGCAGGTCCACGCCCGCGACCAGCGTCAGCGCGTAATCGTGGGCCGCTTCCAGGTCCAGCAGCGTCGGCGGCACGCGGCCCCAATAGATGCGGCTGTAGACCGCCGTCATCAGCGGCGTGGTGTCGCAGAACAGGAAGCCTCGCGCCCCGGGCAGCGCCGCCATCGCATCCTCGCGCGCGCGCTGGGTGCGCGCGATCCCGAGCTGGTCGTCTTCGTGCGGCACGCGCTGCTCGGTGTCGACGAATTCGCGCAGGTACTCGGGCACCCACAGCGTGCCGTAGCGCGCCGCCAGGGCCGGGGCCAGGGTCGACTTGCCGGTCGATTCGGCGCCAAGGATGGCGATTCTCTCGATGGGAGAACTGCGCGTCATCGCACGCCCTCGCGCGCGGCGTGCGCCCAGGTCCGCAGGCCCAGCACCGCCATCCCGACGAACACCGCGTACAGGATAGCCGTCAGGTGCAGGCCCTTGTAGACGTACAGGCCGACGTAGAGCACGTCGACCGCGATCCACACATGCCAGTTCTCGACCTTCTTGCGCGCCGCCAGCAGGGTGCCGAGCAGGCTGCCGGCGGTGAGGAAGGCGTCCATGTGCGGCACGTCGGTATCGGTGTAGGCGTGCAGGAACCAGGACAGCAGCGCGAAGCCGAGCGCCCAGCCGGCCAGCGACCAGCTCCAGCCCTGGCGGCCGAGACGCGTCACCACCAGCGGCCGGTCGTCCGCGCCGGTGCCGCGCAGCCACTCGTACCAGCCCCAGATCGAAGCGGCGATGAACACGCCCTGCAGGCCGGCGTCGCCGTACAGGCGAGCCTTGAAGAACACGATGCCGTAGGTGGCCGACGAAACGATCGCGAACAGCCAGGCCCAGTGGATGCGGCGGATGTTCAGGAGCACCGTCGCGATCGACAGGACGAAGGAGATGAGTTCCAGCGGCGTGGTCGCGAAGCCGAGGAAGGAGAGCGGGTCGTTCATAACAGTCGATTATCAAAGCTGCTGCGCGATTGCGCAAGCCGAAGACGTGACAATTGGTGAGCAATTTACGCATTCGTACAGACATAATGAGCGCACCGTCCCGCCGGGACAGACTGGAGCCCTCATGACACTGCGATCCCTGTTGTTACGCACCTTCCTGCTGGCGTTACACGTGGCGCCGGCGCTTGCCGCGCCCACCGTGCCGCTCGCCGCTTTCGTCTACGAGGACCAGTTCTCGCATCCGCGCCTGGCGCCGGACGGCAAGCACATCGCGATTACCGCGCGCATGCCGGACGGCGACCGCTTCATCCAGATCGTGGCCTTTTATACGGTGCCCGAGATGAAGATGACCGGCGCGATCCGCATGCCGGCTTTCGAAGTGCCGCTGGACTACCAGTGGCTGACGAACAGCCGGCTGGCCATCGCCAAGGGCATGGAGCTGGGTTCGCGCGAAAAGCCCGTCCCTACCGGCGAAATCCTCGCCGCGGAATTCGACGGCAGCAGGCAGGAATACCTGTACGGCTACCGGATGCGCAACAGCTCGAGCCGCGGCAGCCGCTATGGCGACGATGAAGGCTACGGCTACATCGAAGACATCCCGCGCAGCCGCAACGGCCGCCTGTTCATCGCCGCCCACGCCTGGGAGGGCAAACACAGCCTGCTTTACGACGTCGATTCGCGCAGCGCCGTGCGCAGCCTGGTGGCCGACCTGCCGCTGCCGGACCTGAGTTTCGTCATCCAGAACAATGGCGTCCCGCGTTTCGCCTACGGCGCGGACGACAGCGCCGAACGCGTGCTGATGCGCTACGACGACGATGGCAAGCGCTGGCGCAAGGCGGACGCCCAGCTCGGACAGCGGTATGCGCCGATGAGCTTCAGCGCCGACGACAGCACCCTGTACGTGAGCTATTCGCCCGACGGCGGCCCGTATGAACTGATCCGCGAACGAATCGCCGACGGCAAACGCACGACCCTGTTCAAGGACCAGACAGGCAGCGTCGCCACCGTGCTGTATGACGCCAAGCTGGGCGAACCCTTCGCTGTCACCACGGCGATCGGGCGGCCGCGCACCTTCTACGTCGACGATGCCAGTCCGGAAGCGCGGCTGCACAAGGACTTGAGCGCCCAGTTCCCCGACCACAAGCTCAGCTTCGTCGATTTCAGCGACGACGGTACGGTCCTGTTGTTCGGCGTGGCCAGTGACCGCGACCCCGACTCCTACTATCTGCTCGACCGCAAGACCATGCAGGCCAGCCCGCTGTTCTCCTCGCTCGAGACCATCGATCCCGAGAAGATGGCGCCGCGCCGCCCGATCAGCTTCAAGGCACGCGACGGCCTCGAGCTGCATGGCTACCTGACCATGCCCGCGCACGCGCCCGGGGCAAGGGTGCCCATGGTACTGGTACCGCACGGCGGACCGTTCGGCATCACGGACACCTGGCAGTACCACAACGACGCACAATTCCTGGCCAGCCGCGGCTACGCCGTCCTGCAGGTCAACTTCCGCGGTTCCGGCGGACGCGGCAACAATTTCATGGAAGCCGGCTATCGCGAATGGAGCGGCAAAATCCAGGACGATCTGGTCGATGGCGTGCGCTGGGCGGTATCCCAGGGAGAGATCGACGGCAAGCGCATGTGCGTCTACGGCGCCAGCTTCGGCGGCTATTCGGCGCTGATGCTGGCGGCGCGCGAACCAGCGCTGTTCAAGTGCGCGGTTGGCTACATCGGCGTGTACGACCTGACCCTGCTTGCCAAGCCCGAGAACAACCGGCTGGATGACGTTCGCGCCGCCTACCTCGGCAAGACCCTGGGCGTGGACAAGGCGGCGCTTGAAAGGGCCTCGCCGGTGACACTGGCGCAGAACATCACGGCGCCGGTGCTGCTGGTCCACGGCGGCAAGGACAAGCGCGCGCCTGTCGCACACGCCGAGGCGATGCGCGCGGCGCTCGTCAAGGCCGGCCATCCGCCCGAATGGTTCCTCGCGCCCAACGAAGGCCACGGCTTCTACGACACGAAGAACGTGACCGAGTTCTACCAGCGCCTGGAAGCCTTCCTGGACAAGCACATCGGCCCGGCCGCCGCCCACTAGGCGCCATCCGCGGCAGTGCCCGGATCCGGACACGCCTGCCCGTCCACGGGCAAGGTTTGGGGCGCCTGCGCACCGTTTGCCCAGTAAGGTCCGCCTGGCACGGTGTTTGCAATGAAGGATGCATCCTCACTTCTTCATTGCACGCATCTTCATGGACCAAGCCATCGGCATCGACCTGCTGCGCCGCCGCCGCAACACCCGCTTCGCCGCCGGCGCCCTGCTGTTCGCCGCCTTCCTCGTTGTCGCCTGGGGCGTCAACCGCGCCGTGCGTCCCAGCGTCGCGGCCAGCGACATCATGGTGGCCGAGGTCCGCCGCGGCAATGTCGACAACACGGTCAATGCCGCCGGCGTCGTCATCCCCGTGCACGAGGAAGTCGTGTCCAGCCCGGGCGCCAGCCGCGTCGCCAGGGTGCTGGCCAAGCCCGGCCAGCAGGTGAAACAGGGCGAGCTGCTGCTCGAACTGGACGACCGCGAAATCCGCCTGGTGCTGGAAACCCTGAAGGAGCAGCTCGCGCAGCAGGAAAACAAGGTCCTCGGGCTCAGGCTGGACATGGAGCAGAAGCGCAAGCAGATCAAGTCCGCCATCGAACTGCTGGAGATCGACCTGCAGGCCAGCCGCGCGCTGCGCGAGCGCAACCGCAAGCTGCGCGATAGCGGCCTGGTGTCGGGCCAGGACCTGCTGACCTCGGAACTGAACGTGCAGCGCAACGAGATCCAGCTGCGCCAGCAGCGCGAGCTGGTCGAGGACACGCGCCGCGCCACCGCCAGCGGCATCGCCGCCGCCAACCTGCAACGGGAGATTTTGCAAAAGCAGATCGCGCGCCAGGAAGGACTGCTGCAGCAGACGAAGGTGGCGGCGCCCTTTTCCGGCATGCTGACCACCCTGATTGAAGAGGAAGGCGCGAGCGTGACGGCCGGCCAGCTGGTGGCGCGCGTGTCGGAGCTGAACAACTACCGGGTCGAAGCGACCCTGTCCGACTTCCACGCGCGCCTGCTGTCCGCCGGCCAGCCGGTCCGCGTCGAACAGAACGGCGAGGTACTGCCGGGACGCGTGCACACCATCCTGCCCGAAATCCAGAACGGCACCATCAAGCTGCTGGTCGACCTCGACCAGCCGCACAACCCGCATCTGCGCAACAAGATGCGGGTCGACGTCAACGTCGTCACCGATCGCAAGGCCGGCGTGCTGGTGATCGACAGCGGCGCCGCCTTCAACGGCAAGGGCCGCCAGCCGGCATTCAGGGTGGAGGACGGCGCCGCCCGCAAGACCCAGCTCGAGCTCGGCGCCAGCGACGGCAAGGTGGTCGAAGTCGTCGCCGGCGCGCGGGCGGGCGAGCGCTTCATCGTATCCGACATCGGCGCCTTCAAGGACCGCGACGCCATCCGCATTTCAAAATAGGGAGAACAACATGATCACACTCGAGAAAGTCAGCAAGACCTACCGCACCGACAAAGTGGAAACCCTGGCGCTGAAGGACATCGACCTCCACGTCGGCAAGGGCGAATTCGTCGCCATGATGGGCCCCAGCGGCTGCGGCAAGAGCACGCTGCTGAACATCATCGGCCTGCTCGACCGGCCGGGAGAAGGTCGCGTCACGATCGACGGCGCCGCCATGGGCGCCTACCGCGACAAGGACGTGGCGCGGTTGCGCAACCGCACCTTCGGCTTCATCTTCCAGAGCTTCCACCTGATCCCGGACCTGCGCGTGATCGACAACGTCGAGCTGCCGCTGCTCTACCGCAGCATGGGCAATGGCGAACGGCGCCGCCTGGCGCGCGAGGCGCTGGAACGGGTCGGCCTGGGCGCGCGCATGGAGCACTATCCGAACCAGCTTTCGGGCGGCCAGCAGCAGCGCGTGGCGATCGCGCGCGCCATCGTCGGCCGGCCGCAGGTGCTGCTGGCCGACGAGCCGACCGGTAACCTCGACAGCAAGATGAGCGCCGAGGTGATGGACATCCTGCTCAAGCTGAACCTTGAAGGCACGACCATCGTGATGGTGACCCACGACGAGCAGGAAGCGCGCCGCGTCGGCCGCATCGTGCGCCTGTTCGACGGCCAGCTGGTCAACGCCAACAGCCAGGAGCCCGCCCATGCTGCGTAACTATCTGCTGACGGCCTGGAAGGTCTTCATGCGCCGCAAGCTGTTCACGGCGATTAACCTGGTCTGCATCGTGCTGACCCTGGTGGTGCTGATGGTGATCACCGCCCTGCTCGAAACCGCGTTCTGGCCGAGCGGCGTGGAGGGCAAGAGCGAGCGCTTCCTGCAGGTCTACGGCATCCGCAGCGAAAGCGCCGACCACAGCACGGTGCGCACCACCCTGCTCGGCTTCAAGACCATCGACAAATACCTCAAGCCGATTCCCGGCGTGGAGCGGGTGTCGGCCTTCACCACGCCAGCCTCGGTGTCGGTCTACCAGGGCGACCGCGTCAGCGAACTGGAAATGCGCCGCGTCGACGCCGACTACTGGCGCATCCTCGACTTCAAGTTGCTGGCGGGACGCCTGCCGGACGCGAACGACGAGCGCGGCGCGCGCTTCGTCGCCGTGATCAACGCCACCACGGCGCGCCGGCTGTTCGGCGATGCGCCGGCGCCGGGCCGCAAGATCAGCATCGGCGGCCAGATGTTCGAGGTGATCGGCGTGGTCGAAGACGTGATCCACATGAATGCCTATGCCGATGTCTGGGCGCCGCTGTACACTTTCCCGTCCGGGACCTGGCGCGACGAGCTGACCGGCTCCTTTGCCGCCATGCTGCTGGCGAAGCAGCCGTCCGACCTGCCGCGCATCAAGCGCGAGGTCGAACGCGCAGCGAAAGCCTTCGTCGACAACGATCCGCATACCTTCGCCATCAACACCTTCTGGGCCGACACCAAGCTTGACCTCGTGGCGCGCGGGCTGCTCGGCAACAGCGAGACGACCGACTCCGGCGGCGCCACACTGCTGCTCGGGATCGTCGCCGCCATGCTGACCTTCATGCTGCTGCCGGCGCTGAACCTGGTCAACCTGAACACCGGCCGCATCCTCGAACGCAGTTCGGAGATCGGCGTGCGCAAGGCCTTCGGCGCCACCAGCATGCAGCTGGCCGGCCAGCTGGTGGTCGAGAACGTGCTGCTGTCGCTGGCCGGCGGCCTGATCGGCCTGGTCTGCGCCCAGCTGGTGCTGTGGTGGCTGGAGAGTATCCAGCTGATTCCCTACCTGAAGGTGAGCATCAATCCCACCGTGTTCGGCTTCGGCATGCTGCTGGCCTTCGTGTTCGGCCTGCTGTCCGGCCTGATCCCGGCCTGGAAGATGTCCCGCCTCGATCCCGTTCATGCCCTGAAAGGAGCCGCGTGATGCTGCGCCACCTGTTGAAGCTGACCTGGAAGCGCAAGTCCAGGAATTTGATGCTGAGCCTCGAGATCCTGCTCGCCTTCGCCATCGTGTTCGGCATCGCCGCCTTCGGCGTGCGCAACTGGCAGCTGTACCACGAGACGATCGGCTTCGACGGCGCCGACACCTGGTCCGTCAAGATGGTGCTGGGCGACGTGCCCGACGAGGCGATGCCGGCCGACGTCTACGACACCCTGCGCCGCAGCCTGCTCGAACTGCCCCAGGTACGCGAAGTCGGCTTTTCCGCTTATTCGCCCTACACCATGTCGACCTGGACCACCAGCTTCAAGTCGCCGCAGACCGGCGCCAGCGTGAACACCAATATCTTCGAGTCCAGCGACGGCGTGGCCGCGGCCCTGGGCATCCAGCTGGTCGCGGGGCGCTGGTTCAACACCCAGGATGACGGCCAGGCGGTGCGTCCGGCGGTGCTGAACCGCCGCATGGCCGCCGCGATGTTCCCCGGGCGCCAGGCACTGGGCCAGCAGTTCACGGACAAGACCGCGAATGGCAAGGACAATGGCGATGCCCCGAAAACCTATCGCGTGGTCGGCCTGGTCGAGGACTTCCGCAACAAGGGTCCGCTGATGGCGCCCGTGAATTTCGTGCTGACGCGCTTCGACCCGCATGCCGGCAAGTCGCGTGTGCGTGTCATCCTGTTGAAGGTGGCGCCGGGCACCCCGCGCGGCTTCGAGTCGGAACTCAACCGCCGCCTCAAGCTGGTCCGCAACGACTGGGCTTACGAGATCGCACCGCTGCCGGCGATGCGCGCCACCCTGCTGAAGGAGCAGCTGATTCCCTTCATCGTGGTGGCCGTGATCGCTGCCTTCATGCTGGCGATGGTGGCCTTCGGCCTGTTCGGCGTGCTGTGGCAGAACACCACGCGACGGATTCCGGAGATCGGCCTGCGCCGCGCGATCGGCGCCAGCGCGGGCGACATCTACCGCCAGATCATCGGCGAACAGCTGCTGCTCAGTTCCACCGCGATGGTGGTGGGGCTCGTTCTGCTCATCCAGCTGCCGCTCACCGGCGCGCTTGGCGAAGGCCTCAACTGGGCGGTCTTCACCAGCGCCGCGGGGCTGTCGATGGGGGTGATCTATCTGCTATCCTTGCTTTGCTCGCTGTACCCGGGATGGCACGCCAGCCGCCTCAACCCGACCGAAGCGCTGCACTACGAATAATCAAGATTTGAAACGCATGGAACCAACACGCAAGCGGCGCATCCTGATCGTCGACGACGACAGCGCGGTCCAGGTCTCGCTGGCCCTGCTGCTCAAGCAGTCCGGCTTCGACACGGTCTGCGCCGACGGCCCGCGGCAGGCGCTGGGCTTACTGGCCGGCGGCGGCGTCGACCTCCGCATCGACCTGGTCCTGCAGGACATGAACTTCTCGCTGCAGACCAGCGGCGAGGAGGGCCTGGACCTGCTGGCCCGCATCAAGCAGGACCACCCGGCCCTGCCGGTGCTCTTGATGACCGCCTGGGGCTCGATCGCGCTGGCGGTGCGCGGCGTGAAGGCCGGCGCCGCCAACTTCTTCACCAAGCCCTGGGACAATACCCAGCTCATCGCCCTGGTCGAAGCCACCTTCGACCTGGCCGCACCAGGCGCCGGCCCGCGGCTGTCGCGCCGCGGCCTCGATGCGCAATGCGATTTCGACGGCATCGTCGGCGAGCACCCGAAGCTGCTGAAGGTACTGGAGACCATCGCCCAGGTTGCGCGCACCCGCGCCCCGGTGCTGATCCTCGGCGAAAGCGGCACCGGCAAGGAGCTGATCGCCGACGCCATCCACCGCAACAGCCCGCGCGCGGACCAGGCCATCGTCAAGATCAACATGGGCGCGATCACGTCGTCGCTGTTCGAGAGCGAAATGTTCGGCCACGTGCGCGGCGCCTTCACCGATGCGCGCAGCGACCGCAAGGGCCACATCGCCGCGGCCTCCGGTGGCACCTTGGTCCTCGACGAGATCGGCGAGCTGCAGCGCGGCGACCAGGTCAAGCTGCTGCGCGTGCTGCAGGACCAGCGCTACCAGCCGGTCGGCGCCAGCCGTACCGAACAGGCGGACCTGCGCGTGGTGTCGGCCACCAACCGCGAGCTGGCGGAGCTGGTGGCCGGCGGCGAGTTCCGCGAAGACCTGTTCTACCGGCTGAACCTGATCACGATCCGCCTGCCGGCGCTGCGCGAGCGGCGCAGCGACATCCCGCTGCTGGCGCGCCACATCGCCGCCCGGGTCGCCGACGGTTATGGCCTCGGCGACGTCGCGCTGACGCCCGATGCGCTGGACTGGCTCAGCAACCAGCCCTGGCCGGGAAATATCCGCCAACTGAAGCAGACCCTCGAACGCGCCCTGCTCCTGGCCGGCAAGCAGCGCCTGGGCCAAGCCGACTTCGTGGCCGCCAGCGCGGTCGACGAAGGGGCAGCCGGCGGCCGGCTGGGCGTGGACGGCATGACCCTGGAGCAGGTCGAACGGCACATGATCGAACAGGCATTGCAGCAGCACGCGGGGAACATCTCGCGCATGGCGAAGGCCCTGGGCCTGTCGCGCACCGCCCTGTACCGCCGCCTCGAACGCCACGGCCTCGGCGCCGGCGTGCGCGAGGAATGAAGCTGCCGGTCCTGAAGCTCCAGACCCGGCTGGCGGCCTACCTGGCGGTGCTGCACCTGCTGCTGGCCGGTTGCGCCCTCCTGCTGCTGCCGGAGCGTCCGCTGCTGTTCGTGGGCGCCGAGCTGCTGCTGGCCGCCAGCATGGCGCTGGGCTGGTGGCTGACCGGACGCGCGCTGGAACCGCTCGGCTACACGCGGCGCTTCCACGACCTGCTGCAGGACCAGCAGTACGCGGCGCGCCTGGCCGCGCCGGGCGTGTCCGAACTCGACGAGCTGGTGGCCATGTTCAACGGCATGCTGACCGCCCTGCACCGCGAACGCCTGGCGATCGGCGAGCAGCAGGGCTTCCTGGCGCGCCTGCTGGAAGCGACGCCGAGCGCGGTGCTGGTGTTCGACTTCGACCATGCGATCAGCCTGGTGAACGCCAGCGCCGCCGCCCTGCTCGGCCTCGACGCGCCGCTGGGCAAGCCGCTCTCCAGCTGGGACAGCGGCGAGGCGCGCTTCGATCCGGCGCTGGACGAACGCGGCGCTGCGCGCGGCCGCGACCTGGTGCGCCAGCTCGACGCCCTCGCCCTCGGCGACAGCCGCCTGCTGGTCGACCTCGACGGCCGGCGCTACCGCGCGCAGCGCAGCCGCTTCTACGACCGCGGCTTCGCGCGCCATTTCCTGATCATCGAAGAGCTGACCGCCGAACTCGAGGACTCGGAACGCGCGACGTATGCGCGCCTGATCCGCGTGCTGGCGCACGAGGTCAACAACACGGTGGCCGCCACCGGCTCGGTGCTGGATTCGCTGCTGAACTACCGCAGCCAATTGGCGGAGCAGGATGCCGGCGACTTCGCCACCGCCATCGTCGCCGTCAAGCGCCGCAATACCAGCCTGGGCGAGTTCATCGACCGCTTCACGCGGGTGGTCAAGATGCCGGCGCCGGAACTGCGCCCGACCCGCCTGCAGGACGTGGTCGACGACATCCTGTGGCTGAACCGCGAACCCTGCCATGCGCGCGGCATCCAGCTCGTATGGCGGCGCGACGATGCCGTGCCGCCCCTGCAACTGGACGTGCAGCTGATCGAGCAGGCGCTGCTGAACATCGTGAAGAATGCGGTGGAGGCGATCGACGAACGGAATGCGCGCGACGGTTCGCGCGGCGGCGCCATCCAGGTCGAGCTGGAGACGCTTGGCGAGCGGGTGCGCCTGTCGGTGATCGATTCCGGCGGCCTGCTCGAAGACGCGCCGTCACCGCGCCTGTTCACGCCCTTCTTCAGCACCAAGCGCGGCGGCCAGGGCATCGGCCTGATGTTCGTGCGCGAGGTGCTGGGACGGCATGGGTGCACGTATGCGCTGGCGCCGGGAGCGTGCGGGGAGACGCGCTTCGATATCTGGTTTCCGGCCGCTTGACGATGTCGTTCCCGCGCAGGCGGGAACGACGATTCGGGGCTGGTTTACTTCTTCGGATACTTGATCGTCATTTCCTTCAGCAGGTTGTCGGCATGGTCGACTTCCTTCATCACCCACAGCATGTAGCGGATGTCGACGTGGATCGCGCGCGTGATGGCCGGGTCGAAGTACCAGTCCTTGGTGATCGATTCGTAGGTCGAGTCGAAGTTCAGGCCGACCAGTTCGCCGCGCTTGTTCATCACCGCGGAACCCGAGTTGCCGCCGGTGGTGTCGGCGCTCGACAGGAAGTCGACCGGCACCGTGCCCAGCACCGGATCCTTGAACACGCCGTAGCGCTGTTCGCGGATCGCCTGCAGCAGGTTGGCCGGGGCGTTGAACGGCTCCTTGCCGGTGTTCTTCTCGATGATGCCCTGGACGGTCGAGAACGGGCCCTTCACCACGCCGTCACGCGCCTTGTACGAGCCCACGGTGCCGTAGGTCACGCGCAGGGTCGAGTTGGCGTCCGGGTAGACCGGCTTGCCCTGCGACTTCTTCCAGGCGATGACCGCTTCCATGTACTGCGGGATCACGCGCTCCAGGTTGCCGTCGACTTCCTTGCGGTGGTTTTCCAGCGCCATGCCGGTGTCGTGCAGGCGCACGGCCAGCTGGATGAAGGGGTCGTGCGACTGGCGGAAGGCTTCCGGATCCTTGCCGATCCAGGCCAGGCGCTTGTTCGTGTCGGCCAGCTCGGTGGACTTGTACATCGCCGGGATCGCGTCCACTTTCGGCAGCAGCGCGTCGAGGCCGTGCGGATGGTTCTTGCCGTCGATCTTGGCGTAGCGGTTCAGGGCCGCCTGCCAGCGGGCCTGGTCGACGCTCGGCACGAAGGACTGCTCGAGACGGGTCAGGCGCGCCTTGATGAAGGACAGGTCGCGCTCCTGGTAGCCGGCCTCGCGCTGGGCGTCCGGCTTCTGGCGCTCGAGCGACAGGCGGTACAGGGTGCGCGCGCTCCTCAAGAGGTCGCTGTGGGTCGCCTCGAGCCAGGCGGCTTCCTGCTGCGAGCCGGCCATGTCGTTGCCGATCGCGGTGTCGAGGTCGGACAGCAGGCTGCCGCCTTTGCCGTGTTGCTTGTACCAGCCGCGGAACTCGGCGTCCTGCTTGTCCTTGATCGCTGCGATGTCGGTGCGTGCGAAGCCGTCCATCAGGCCCTGGGTCTTCTTCAGCACGTTGTTCAGGCCCTTCGCCACGCTGGCGTAGCGCACGTCGTAGCTCGGGTTGCCCATGGTGGCGGCGGCGATCACCGACAGGTCGGCCGTGATCGAGGCCGCCTTGGCCGGGTAGTCGACGTCGCGCGCGAAGCGGACTTCCGACGGCAGCTTGTAGCGGCTGGTGCGGCCCGGGTAGCCGGCCAGCAGGATCGGGTCGCCGTTCTTCAGGCCTTCGGCCGAGACCACCAGGAAGTCCTTCGATTTGTAGGGCACGTTGCTAGGGGACGGATCGGCCGGGCGGCCGTCCTTGCCGACGTAGGCGCGCAGGAAGGAGAAGTCGCCGGCCTGGCGCGGGAATTCGTAGTTGTCGATGTCGCCGCCGAAGTTGCCGACGCTGTCGGCGGGCGCGTACACCAGGCGCACGTCGCGCACCATCAGCTGCTTGATGCGGTAGTACTCGAGGCCGCGGTGGAAGGCCGGCACCGAGCAGCGGTAGGCCTTGTCGCTTTCGCATTCGGCGATCAGCTGCTTGATGCGGCTTTCGACCTGCTCATGGCGCTCCTTGCCCGACAGGCCGGACGACAGGCCCTTCAGCACGCGGTCGGTCACGTTCTCGACCTTCTCGGTCACGTAGACCAGGGTGTTCGGACCGCCCGGCAGTTCGGCGTCGCGGGTCTTGGCCAGGTAGCCGTTGACGATGTAGTTGTGTTCCGGGGTCGAATTACGCTGCACGGCGCCGTAGGCGCAGTGGTGGTTGGTCACGATCAGGCCGTCCGGCGAGACGAAGGACGCCGAGCAGCCGCCCAGCGACACGATCGCGCTCATCGGGTGCTTCGACAGGTCGGCCAGCTTTTCGGCCGGGATGGTGATGCCGATGCGCTTGAGTTCGGACTTCAGCTGCGGCAGCTGGTGCGGCTGCCACTGGCCCTCGTCGGCGTGGGCGCAGGCGATGACGCCCATGGCCGCGACGACAGGGAAGACGATGGATTTGAACACGTTGGACCCCAGGGTGATGAAAAAACAAGCGCGAGTATATCGTCCTTGCTGATGGGTGGAAACGACTTTCTCACAGAAACGCATCCTGGCCCGACCCTGTATTGACAGGCCGCCATGCGAGAGGCAGGGCCAGCGGGATCCGCGCCGACCCGCTAGAATAGACGGTTGCCTCGTCGCCGTTTCCGGAAGCCCGTCATGCCCAGCCCCTTCGTCCGCGCCGCCAGCGCCCTGCGCGGCCTCGTCCCCGATACCTATACCGTCATGCTGCTGGCCACCGTCGCCGTGGCCAGCGTGCTGCCCTGCCGCGGCCAGACCGCGATCGTCTTCGGCGACGTCACCACGTTCGCGATCGGCCTGCTGTTCTTCCTGCACGGCGCCAAGCTGTCGCGCGAAGCCATGCTGTCGGGCCTGGCGAACTGGCGCCTGCACCTGCTGGTGCTGAGCGCGACCTTCGTCATGTTCCCGCTGCTCGGGCTGGCGATGAAGCCGCTCGTCACCAGCTTGCTGCCCTACGACCTCTATATCGGCATCCTGTTCCTGTGCACCCTGCCCTCGACCGTGCAGTCGTCGATCGCGTTCACCTCGGTGGCGCGGGGGAACGTGGCGGCGGCCGTGTGCAGCGCCTCGGCCTCGAACTTCGCCGGCATCTTCATCTCCCCTTTGCTGGTCAGCGCCCTGATCGTGCATGGCGCCGGCAGCGCCGGCGGCTCGCCGCTGGACGCCGTGCTCGCCATCGTCAAGCAGCTGCTGCTGCCCTTCCTGGCCGGCCAGTTCCTGCGCCCGTGGATCGGCGCCTGGATCGACCGCCACAAGCCGATGCTGAAGATCGTCGACCAGGGCTCGATCCTGCTGGTCGTGTACACGGCGTTCAGCGAATCCGTCAACGAAGGCCTGTGGCACAAGCTCTCGCTGCCCACCCTGCTGGGCCTGGGCATGCTGTGCTGCGTGCTGCTGGCGCTGGCCCTCGGCCTGTCCACCTTCGCCAGCCGCCGTTTCGGCTTCTCGCGTGAAGACGAGATCACCATCGTCTTCTGCGGCTCGAAGAAAAGCCTGTCGAGCGGCATCCCGATGGCCAAGGTCATGTTCTCGCAAGGCGCGCTGGGCATGGTGATCCTGCCGCTCATGCTCTTCCACCAGATCCAGCTGATGGTCTGCGCCATCCTGGCCGCCCGCTGGGCCCGGCGCCCGCAATCGACCTGAATCAAACCGGAGTCCAAACCGGGGTCAGACTCCGGTTTTTGGCAATTTCTTTTGGGCTTGCGTGCAGGTGCGCCAGCGCCTCGGCGCCCCACCATATTTCTAGCGTGGACGGCAACAGCACCGTGGCGGCGCCGATTGCAGCGAAGCGGCGCCGCTGGCGTTCGCTCAGGCGCGGATGGCGCAGCATCGTGCGGGCGTCATGCACGACGAAGCCGAGCAGGCCGATCACGCCGAGCACGAACAGCACCCGCAACGGGCCATCGCCCACGCCGGCAGCCAGCTGCGGGTGCTGTTCGTGCTCGGCGTGATCGGCCTGCTCGGCTTCGTCGTGCATGACGCCCGCACGATGCTGCGCCATCCGCGCCTGAGCGAACGCCAGCGGCG
>CAJYXO010000248.1 GCA_913778765.1 uncultured Massilia sp.
TGGCGGTCTTGCCGTAGCTGTGGGCGACGTTCCAGATCACGTACTTCATGGTCTGGGTCCAGTCGGCGCGCTCGACCAGGGTCGAGAACTTGGTGCCGATTTCGTTCTGGCCGGCGCCGGCCACTTCATGGTGGTGCACTTCGACCGGGATGCCCAGGGCCTCGAGGATCAGGCACATTTCCGAGCGCATGTCCTGGAAGCTGTCGACCGGCGGGACCGGGAAATAGCCGCCCTTGACGGTCGGACGGTGGCCGCTGTTGCCGCCTTCGAATTCCTTGTCGGTCGACCAGGACGCTTCTTCCGAGCTGATCTTGACCATTGAACCCGACATGTCGACTTTCCAGTGGACCGAGTCGAAGATGAAGAATTCCGGCTCCGGGCCGAAATAGGCGGTGTCGCCGATGCCCGAGGACTTCAGGTAGGCTTCGGCGCGCTTGGCGATCGAGCGCGGGTCGCGGTCGTAGCCCTTGCCGTCCGACGGTTCGATCACGTCGCACTGCATGAAGACGGTGGTCTCTTCCATGAACGGGTCGATGTTGGCGCTGCTCGGATCCGGGATCAGCAGCATGTCGGATGCTTCGATGCCTTTCCAGCCGGCGATCGAGGAACCGTCGAAGGCGTGGCCGGATTCGAACTTGTCTTCGTCAAAGTGCGAGATGGGAACGGTCACGTGCTGCTCTTTGCCGCGGGTATCGGCGAAACGCAAATCGACGAACTTGACTTCGTTATCCTTCAGCAACTGCATGACATCTGCGGCGGTCCTTGCCATTCGAATTCTCCTGAGTGAAAAAAGTGCACACTCCACTTAAAGCAGAAAATGTGCCAGCACTTGACTATGAGCAAATAAGCAATCTGTCCTTGGACCGTCCGCATTTTGCGCCTTAAAATCAACGGCCCGGCCCCGGTGCACGGATTTGATGCAGGCGCGATGCCGGCTCATCCATACGCACCAGCTTGGTGCAAGTGCGGCAGTATGCACCAACTTGAGGCGGGTTGCACTATTTAGGAGAACGCATGAACACCACCGACGATATCCTGGCCAAGGCCCGTGAGCGTGCACCCGGCCAGCCCTATGCGGGCGCGGTCACGCCGCAGGAAGCCTTCGCCCTTCTCCAATCCGATCCGCGCGTCAAACTGGTCGACGTGCGCACGAATGCGGAGCGCGACTGGATCGGCCGCCCCGCCGTCCCCGAAGCCCAGCACGGCGCGGTGCAATGGACCCTGTATCCGGGCGGCGCGCCGAATCCGGACTTCGCCACGCAATTACAACAATCCGCCGACAAGGAAGACGTGGTGCTGTTCCTGTGCCGCTCGGGCGTGCGCTCGCGCCACGCGGCCCGCGTCGCGACCGAACTCGGCTATACCCAGGCCTTCGATATCCTGGAAGGCTTCGAAGGCGACCGCGACGGCGAAGGTCACCGCAAGACCGTGGGCGGCTGGTGCAAGGCGGGGCTGCCCTGGGTGGGGGCCTGATCAGGCGGTAGAGCCCTTCAGGGCGCCGCGCACGCGCTGGCGCACGAAGTTGATGTGGCTGCGCAGGCCGTACAGCGCATCGGCGTAGGCCAGCGGAATCGAGATGTGGTTGACGCGCGTCTCGATGTCGTCGAGGCGGCGCAGCAGGTCGGCGCGCACCGCGTCGCAGTTGGCCGGGTCGGCGTTCTCCAGCGCCTGCTCGACCGCGCGCAGCTGGCCGTACCAGCGGTAGACGCGCGAGCGGATGCGCCACACGTACAGCGGCGGCACGATCTTCGACAGCGGGATCACCAGCGCCGCCAGCGCCACCACCACGACCCACAGGCGGTCGAACAGGTTCGCCAGCCAGAACGACAGATAGCGCTGCAGGAAAGGCGGGCCGTCGCGGTAGTACTTGGCGGCTTCGCGCGCCACCGGGATCTCGCTGTACTTCGGCGAGGGGAACTGGCCCTGCTGCGCGAACCAGCCGGCGCCGCCATGGATCTCGATGGCGGATTTCACGAACAGGTCGACCAGGGCCGGATGCAGGTCTTCGCGCGCGACCAGGGTCGCCGTCGGCGCGATCAGGTGGAAGTCCTGGGCCGGGATATCCCTGCCCAGGTCGACGATCCCGCGCGGCAGCACCACGTGGGTCAGGAAAGGCAGGCGCCGCGTATAGGCTTCGGCCTGGCGGAAATCGAACAGCCTGATGCCCGGGGTCTGCAGCAGCATCTGGATCAGCGGCGCTTCGGGCGCGGAGCTGAACACCAGGCCGTCGATGCGGCCGGCCAGCAGCTCGACGGTGGCGGGCGTATTCTCCAGCGAGGAGATGGTCAGCTGGCCCGGTTCGACACCGTTCACCGCCAGCACCTGGCGGAACAGCTTCGGCACGCCGGTGCCTTCCGGGCCGAGGTTGATGCGCAGGCCTTTCAGTTGCGTCAGGCTGCGGATCTCGGCTTTACGGGGTTTCTTGTCGTCCCGCAGGAACAGCCAGACCGGCTCGGTGAACAGGCTGCCCAGCGACACCAGCTCGCGCTGCGCGGCCCTGGTTTCGCTGGTCGAGCCGCTCTGCACGAAGGCAATGTCGGCGCGGCCGTCGATCAGGCGCTGCAGGTTGTCTTCGGAGCCGAGCGAGCGTTGCAGCTCGACGCGGATGCCTTCGCGGCCCAGCTGGGCCGCGTATTTGCGGCCGAATTCCTCGTAGGCGCTGTTTTCCTGGCCGGTGGAAAGTAGCACGTGGCGCGGCGGCGCCGGATCGACCACCACGTAGGCCACCGCGCAGGCAGCCAGCACCAGCAGGATGGTCGGCAGCGACGCCGCCAGCAGGTCGCGCAGCGACACCAGGCTGAACTTGCCGAGCCTGGACCGTTTCACGCGGCCCTCCGCTGCGCTGGCCTGCCGCTCAATGCAGGACTTCCTCCACGGCCGGCGGCTTGGCGCGCGACGGCTCGTTCTTCGGCGCGCCGGCGTCGTCGGCACGCGGCCTGGCGCGCGGCGCGGCCGGATTGGCGCGCTTGGCTTCGGCCGGTTTGGCATCGGCGTGTTTCGGCTCGGCCGGCTTGGCGGCGGCCGGCTTGGCTGCCGCCGGCTTGGCCGCTTCAGCTTTGACCGCTTCGTGCTTGGCCGCCTCCGCAGGCTTCGTTTCCACCTTGGCCGCGTCGGAGGTTGCCGCCGCAGCCGCGGCCGGCACGGCCGGCTTGCCCAGCGACTCCACCTCTTCCGCCCTGGCGTCGTCCGGCGCCTGCTTCACGGTGGCGACGCCGTCGTTCAGCTGGGCGCCGCCCGCCGGCGCAGGCGCGGCGATCGTCACGTGCGCGCCCGGGATCATCACCAAGTCCTGCTTCCCGATCATCGGCATCAGGCTCGGCGCCAGCGTCACCAGCAACTGCACCGGCAGCGCGCTGGTGAAGTCGTAGTGAGCCGATTCCGGACCGTGCACGTAAGCCGTCATGCTGCCGAAGAAGCGCTCACCGATGTTGAAGACGAAGGTGGCCGAACGGTTCACGTAGCGCGACTCGATCAGGCGGTGGCCGGCGCCGTAGACGTCGAAGCGCTGGTCGCCGGTGCCGGTCTTGCCGCCCACCGCGATCACGCTGCCGTCAGCCTTGTAGAAAGCCTGCTTGACGCGCTTCGCCGTGCCTTCCTGTGCCACGCCGCGGATGGCGTCGGCCACCGCGCGCGCCACGTCCGGGTTCAGCACCTGCTCGCCCTTGGCCGACTGGCCGCCCCTGGCCAGGGTTTCGTAAGGCGTGTCCTTGGCGAAGTGCAGCGAGTCGATGCGCTGGGTCGGCTTGCGCACGCCGCCGTTGACGATGATGCCCATCAGCTCGGCCAGCGCGATCGGCCGGTCGGCCGAGGCGCCCAGCGTGGTCGCATAGGACGGCACCAGCGAGTCGAACGGGTAGCCCATCTTCTTCCACTGCGCGTGGATCTTGAGGAAGGCCTCGACCTCGATCAGGCCGGCGATGCGCTTGTCCTGGGCATGCTTGCGGTGGGTCTTGAACAGCCAGGAATAGACCTCCTGGCGCTCCTTGACCGAGGCCTTGGTGACCTCGTCCCAGCCGGCTTTCGGATGGGTGCGCAGGTAACCGGCCAGCCACAGCTCGAGCGGGTGGACCGAGGCGACGTAGCCGCGGTCGGCCAGCGACATGTTGGCCACCGAGTACTGGTCGTACATCTTGGCGATGCGCTCCTCGTCGACTTCGCGGTCGTCCGGCAGGTGTGAGTGGATGAACTTGCTGAACTCGGCCAGCGAGGCATCCGGCATGATGGTGCGGTGGACCGCCGCGATCTTCGACGCGGCCGGGCGCACGCCCTGCATCAGCGCGGCCTCGACTTCGGTCCATTCCATGCCGCGGTACTTGTTCCAGAAGCGCGCCAGGAAGTCCTTGCCTTCGCGGTCGGCAAAGCGCGACAGGTAGTCGGCGCGGCGCGGATCGTCGGCGTCGGCCAGCAGCTGGGCCGAGGAGCCCGGCAGCTGGAACATGTAGTAGCGCACCACGTCGCGCATCAGGCGCACGAACACCAGGTTGGTCGAGTTCTGCAGCGCCTGCTGGACGGTGAGGATGCGGCTGTCGTCCAGCTTGCTGAAGTTGCCGAAGGTGTGCACGCCGCCGCCGGTGAAGAAGGGTTCGCCCGGGTTGCCCGAATACTTGCGCTCCATCGCCGCCGCCAGCATCGGTTTCAGGCCGCGGTCGGCGCCTGCCGGCAGGGTCGTGAAGTACTCGACGGCCCACTGGCTCAGGCGGTCCTTCGGATCGACCTTGACCTTGGCCAGTTCGGCCTTCGACATCGGCTCGTAGCGCTGGTGCAGCTGGTCGACGATGTCGAGGTAGGTGGTCAGGGTGCGCAGCTTGGCGGTCGAGCCGAGGTCCAGCTTGGCGCCTTCGTTGATGTCGAGCGGCTGGTCGTAGTTGTCGGTCTGGACGCGCAGGTAGTTGACCTTGTCGCCGCGCTCCATCAGCGTGAAGCTGTACACGACCTTGGACGGGTCGCCGTTGCCGAGCATGCCCTTGCCGGTCAGGCCGGCGGCCGCCGCGGCTTCGTTGTCGGTCAGGCGGCGCAATGCGGCCGTGACGGCCTTCTGCGCATCGGCATCCAGGGTGGTCACCACCGACAGGTCGAGGCGGTCGAGGTTGTACAGGCGCGGGTCGCCCAGCAGGTTGGCCAGGTGGTTGCGCACCGCGTTGGCGGCCTTGCGGGTGACGAAGCTGTTGGCCGGCGGCGGCGCGACGCCGGAGCCGAGGGCCGGATGCAGGGTCACGCCGATCGCGGCGTCGCGCAGTGCGGGCGAGATCACGCCGGCCTGGGCCAGCACGCGCAGGTGGCTGTTGGTGAGGATCTCGAGGTCCTTCTCGCCGGAGCCCAGGTAATAGGCCGGGCGGCGCTGCGCGATCATCAAGGAAAGCGCTTCCTTGTAGACCAGCGCGAATTCGGGCGTCACCGCATTGCTCGACAGGATACGGTTCACCTGCGCGAAGTCGCGGCCGTACCAGACCCACATGCCGTCGCCGATGCCGTTCACTTCACCGTAGCCCAGCTTGGCCGACAGCGGCACCGTGTTCAGGTATTCGAGCACGATGCGGCGGCGGGTCGCGCTGGTGTCCGGACCGTCCTGGTAGGAACGCAGCGTGGCCGACGCCATCTGGCGCAGCTTGTCGGTCAGCGAGGCGGTGCGGCCTTCCGGCGAATGGCGGTATTTTTCGATCTGGGTCGCGAGCGTGGAACCGCCGGCGACGCGGCCGCCGCCGCCCAGGCCCACCGCGTGCAGGCTCTTGTCGAACACCGCTTTCGAGAAGCGGTCCCACTCCACCGCCGGATTGCGGCGCGGGTAGGTGGTGTCGAGCAGTTCGCGGTTCTCGATGAACAGCAGGCTTTGCACCAGCAGCGTGGGCGCGGCGTCGAACTTCTCGTACAGGCGTTCCGGGAAGCGCGCGGAGAACAGCGGCGCGCCGCTGTTGTCGAGGATATCGAGGCCGGCGCGGGTCTTTTCGTGATAGGTGGCGAACAGGCCCAGGTCGGCCAGTTCCAGCATCTTCGGCGACATGCGCGCCTGCGATTCGATCGCGTAGTCGCGCGTCTTCAGCTTGGCGAGGTAGTTCGGCATGTTCGAGTAGCCGAGACGCTCGTCGTAGGGGCTGGCGGCGGGGAAGCGGATCGCATCGCTCGGGCCCTTCTCGACGCGATAACTGATCTTCCTGGCCATGCCGGCGAAGAATTTGGACTGCATGGCCGAGGTGCGGCTTTCGTAGACGGCGAACGCGGCGCCGCCGGCCACCAGGATCAGCAGCAGGATCAGCGCGGCGCGTTTGGTCTTGCGCCAGCGGCGCGGCGGCCTGGCGGGCGCCTGCGGCGGTTCGGCGCCGGTGTCGGTGTCGGTGTCGGTGTCGAGGTCGGCGGGAGCCGGCACGACCGCAGGTTCGGGCACGGGTCCGAGCGCCGGTTCGAGGCGCTGGCCGGTCTCGCGCAGCGGAACGTCCTGCACGGCAGCCAGGGCCGGGGCGCCGGCGAGAGCCGGTTCGGCCGGGAGCACGAACTGGCGGAGCCGGCGCAGCATGCGGGCCGGGAGTTGGGCGGAGGTGCGGAGCCGTCGGGGACGGCGGATACTTTCCATGATGGCTTAACCGGTTCTAATGTCCTGCAATTCCCGTCAGCCGGCGCGCCAGAATGCTGGGCGGTGCGAGTGATCCAGGTCGTCGGGAAGTTCACAATTTCAGGGGCGACCTCACTCCAGATCGCACTGCCTACAGACATCATTCCACCACATCAATGTGACATACAGGAACCGCTCTCGCAGATTTTTGACATCGCCCGAGTATTTTCGCAAAAAAACAACGGCTCAGTTTGCAGGAGCGTACCAGCCTTGCAACGCCTACTGTGACGGTTGGTATTCGACCCCGGTGCGATCGAGTTCCGCGCACATATCGGCAAAGGCCGGCGCCACCAGTTCGGGGTCGCCTTTCACGCCCAGTTCGATATGCCGGCGGGTCCTGTCGTCTCCAACGCTCGGCAGGCTGAAAACGTTGACGCCGGGGTAGGCGGCCTCCAGGCGCTCCATCAGCGGGGTCAGCACCGCTTCGGCCTGTTCATAGACCAGCACCGCGCGCTCGACATGGGGTTCGCGGTCGAACAAGGCGCTGTACTGCGTGTCGAGGACCCAGGCGATCATCGGCCAGGCCATGACCGGAAAGCCGGGTACGAAGTGGTGCTGGCGCACCGTGAAGCCGGGGATGCGGTTGTAGGGATTCGGGATGAGCGTGGCGCCGGCCGGGAATTCGGCCATCCTGAGGCGCTGCCGGTTTTCCGGCGCGTCGAAGTCGGGCTCCCTGCCCGCTTCGTTCGCGGTCTCGCGGATGCGCTCCTGCACCAGCAGCTTTCCTTCCGGATGCAGGGCCAGCGGGACGCCGAGCGCCGCCGCCGCGCACTGGCGCGTATGGTCGTCGGGTGTGGCGCCGATGCCGCCGCAGCAGAACACGATGTCGGGGCCGGCCAGGGTGCGCTTCAGCAGCGCGGTGATGCGCGCGGGATCGTCGCCGACGATCTCGGCCCAGGCCAGGCGCAGTCCGCGCCCGCCCAGCAGTTCGATCACCTTCGGCAGGTGCTTGTCGCTGCGCCTGCCGGACAGGATTTCGTCGCCGATGATGATCAGGCCGAATGTCATCGCTCGCTCCGTGAGTCTGGATGGGTCCAGTGTGCCACGATTGGCGTTTCGGTCGCGTCCCGCTGCACGGCGCTACATTTGGCGACACGCCGCCGACAAACTCCCAACAAAGCCGTGCAAGACCTCGCTCCCCGCCCGCCCTAGAATCGGCCCCTTATCCAGAGAGAGGACCGCATGACCCCACAACGTTTCAGTCCGGCGCTCGGCGCCGCGGCCGCCCTTTTGCTCGCCGGTTGCGGCGCCGGCGTCACTGATCCGGCGCCGCAGGGTGGCCCCACGAAGGTCGAGGTGCTGGCCAGCAGTTCGAGCGCGATCGGCAACATCGTGTACATGGACGGCGCCGCCTATGTGTCGCTGTCGACGTCGGCGCGCGCCGGCAGCAGCGTCATGAAGGCGGCGCTGCCGCTGCAGGCCTCGTCGCGCTGGACCGCGGTGCCGCTCGGCGCCTGCGCCATGCCCAGGCAAGACGACGGTGACTTGACGCGCACGCCGATGCTGCGCGCGCTCGGCGCCAAGCTGTGGCTGTTCCAGAACGCCCAGGAAACCCCGCAGGGCCAGCCCGGTGAGCACAGCCTGTGCGCGCTGGACGCTTCCGGCAGCTTCGCGCCCCGTGACCAGCCGCTCGCGAACTGCCTCGGCGGCTGGTGCGCGCCGCTGGCCATGAACGACTTGAAGCTGGTCGGAAACCGTCTCTACACGAACGCCGGCGCCGGCCAGAACCTGTTCGTCTCGGACGATCTCGCCGCCAGCTGGCGCGTGGTGCTGGGCCAGTTCGATTCGATGATCTGCACCCACCAGGCGTTCCAGGTCGTCGGCGACCGCCTGCTGGTCGGCGGCGAATGTCCGCTGGATTCGGCTTATGTGCGCGCTTACCGCCTCGGCGCCGACGGCAAGCTCGCCTCGCCGGCCGCCCTGCCCGTCACGCTGCCGGCCCTGGAAAACCGCAACGTGCAGTTCATCGAACAGGTGGCGAACACCCAGCGCGTCTTCGCCGGCGTCGAAGGCGGCCTGCTGCGCAGCGAGGATGGCGGGCAATCGTTCAAGTTCGTCATCCAGCAGCCGGTCGAGGGCAACAAGACCTATCCCTACATCCGCTCGCTGCTGGCGCTCTCCGGCAAGCCCGACACCATCGTCGTCGGCGGCTTCGACAAGGCCAATGCCCTGCCCTACCTGGCGTGGTCGGCGGACGGCGGCACGACGTGGACCGATATTTCCTTGCTGCTGCCTGGCTACGCGCGCAAGGCGGGCGACACCGCCTTCGCGGAAGTGAGTTCGCTGAGCCAGGATCCGCAGGGCCGCGTGATCGTCACGGTCAACCTGAAGGACGGCAGCGAAGGCCAGGTGCTGCTGCTTACCCTCGGCAAGCCTTGATCAAGGGGCAAGGTCCCTGGTTTGCTGGCCGGCGCGCAGGTCGGCCAGCGCCTGCAGGCAGTAATACTGGAACCACAGGCCGGTGAAGATGAAGATGATCAGGTAGAGCCAGATCGACAGCACGGCCAGCACCGGGAACAGGACCACCGACAGCAGCGCACCGCCGACCCAGACCAGGCCGGGCAGCGCGCCCAGCAGGCCGGAGACGATCCCGATCATCAGCAGCTGGCGGCGGCGGCCGCGCACGATGGCGTGGCGCTCCTCCACGCTGGCATGGATGGACAGGGCGTCGTAGCTCATCACGCGCGCCGTCAGCCAGCCCCACAGCACGGCCTGCACCACCAGCGCCAGCGGCGCCAGCGCATACAGCGGCAGGGTCAGGATCCACAGCAGGGCGAACACCACGATGCCGGACAGGTTGACGCCCAGGCTGCCCAGGAAGCTGCCGCCCTCCCTGCGCTCCAGATTCGGGAACTGCACCCGGCTGACGTGGCGCGCGATGGCCGGCATGGCGCCCACGCCGATGAACAGCAGCGAAGTGACGATCATCAGCGGCAGCAGGACCAGCATCGCCACCAGCGGCACCACCAGGGTCTTGAGGAAGCCCAGGCCCAGCATCGCCAGGATGCTGCCGCTGGTCTCGAACAGGCCGTAGTCGCGGAAGGTCGCGTGCAGCCAGTCGTACAGCGGCTGCAGGCCAGCGTACAGCAGGCCACCCCACAGCGCCAGCGACAGCAGCAGCGGCACGATCGACAGCATCAGCATGCGGCCGGAGAACTGCGAGCGCAGCGCGCGGCCGTAGGCGATCGCGATCGGACGCACCATCAGGCGGTGCCTCGCGGCCGGCGCACGACCGCGTCGGCCAGGCGCACCAGGCCCAGCCACTGCTGGCGCCAGAAGCCGCGGCCATAGTCGCGTGCCGGACGCAGGCTGCCGTCCGGCGCGGTGCGCTCGAACTGGTCGCGCACGCCGGTGCCGTGGAAGCCCGGCGCGAAGTTGGCGGTCCTGAACAGCAGGTCCCAGACCGGCAGCAGCACGCCGAAATTGCAGCCGCCCAGTTCCCTGCCCTTCGATTCGTGGCCGATGCCGACCGCATGGTGGGTGCGGTGGAAGCGCGGCGAGACCAGCAGCCGCTCGCCGAGCCAGCCGAACTGGATGCGCACGTTCGCATGCTGCAGCGATTGCAGCGCGCGCGAGACCGACACCAGCAGCACGTACTGCGACGGCGCCACGCCGATCGCCAGCGCGATGAAGGCCAGGTAGACGTCGCGCAGCAGATCGTCCAGCAAGTGGTTGCGGTCGTCGCTCCACAGATTCATGTTCTGCTGGCTGTGGTGCAGGCTGTGCAGCGCCCACCACCAGCGGAACCTGTGCTGGCCGCGGTGGAACCAGTAGTCGAAGAAGTCGATCACCACCAGGTAGACCAGGAAGCTGGCCAGCGGGCTCATGCCGGTCACTAGCGACTCCAGGTTCAACGGGTGCACGCCATCCATGCGCAGGGCGCCGGCCACGCGGTCCATGATGGGGTCGAGGGTGAAGAACACCGCCATCGTGAAGAAGCCGAGGCGGTGGATCAGGGTGTAGACGAAGTCGTTCCAGCGCGCGGCGCGGTCGCTCATCTTCTGCGCCGGGATCAGCGATTCCAGCGGCCGCAGCACGAGGAACAGGGCCGCCACCTCGCAGGCGCCGGCCAGGAACCATTCGACGCCCTCGAAGGCGTCCTCGGCGTATTCACCGAAGCCGGCATAGAACAGGAAGGGCTCGACCACGGACTCGAACAGCCAGCCCTGGAGGAATGCGAACCAGTCGACGAAATGCTGAATCATTGTTTGAATTGGGAAGCGTAATCCGGATGCTCACGCAGTGTAGCGAAACAGAAGCCTTTCTGCTCGAGACCCGCAATCAGCGGCTCGAGATTCGCCGGCGCCCACGGGTCCTTGCGCGACCAGATGCCCATGTGGGCCATGAAGATGTCGCCGCTGCGCAAACCGTTCAGCGCGCGCTTCAGCAGCAGCGCGTTCGGGAAGGCCTCGCTGGACGTTTCGTCGCCGGAGAAGCCGGCCGGAGCCCAGCCGACGTGGCGGTAGCCGCAGCGCTGCGCGGCGGCCAGCAGGTTCGGCGAGGTATGCCCGCCGGGCGCGCGGAAGATCGGGTCGAGATGGCGGCCGGTCAGTTCCTGGAAGCGGGTGTCGACGCGGCGCAGTTCGTCGCAATACTGCTGCGCCGTCCAGGTTTCCTGTTTGCCGGCATGGGCGCCGAACTGCGGCTTGACGACGATGCTGCCGCCGGCTTCGTCGCGCTTCCAGTAGACGTGGTCGAAGGTGTGGCTGCCGAAGGCATGGCCTTCCGCCGCCCTCGCCTTCCAGAAGCCGGCCCAGGACGAATCGAGCGACCAGTCGCCGCGCACCGTCTTCTCGTTGGCGAGGAAGAAGGTGGCCTTGATGTGGTGCCTGCCGAGCGTGTCGGCGATCAGCTGGGCCTGCGACTGGCTGCCGGTGTCGAAGGTGAGGTAGACGGTGCCCTTGCAAGCGTCCGCGGAGAACGCCTGCAGAGGCGAGGAAACGATGGCCGCCAGCAGCAGCAGCGCCGCCGCGGTCTTGCGCGACCGCGGGCGCATCACATCCGTGGCGCCGAATTGGCGAAGAACACGCCGTGCGGCGAACGGCCGACCGGGATCATCTTGATCACCTTGCGGCTGGCGACGTCGATCACGGCCACCTTCTTGATCCAGCGCTGGGTCACCCACAGGGTCTTGCCGTCGCTGGAGAGTTCCATGCAGTCCGGGCCGCCCGGCACCGGGATCATGCCGACGTTTTCCAGCGTGACCTGGTCGATGATGTTGATCGAGTTCTGCACGCGGTTCGAGACGAACACGTGGCGCTTGTCGCCGACGGCGCGGAAGTTGTGCGCGCCGTTGCCGGTCTTGATGCGCTTGACGCTCTTTGCCGTGCGCCAGTCGATCACTTCGACGTAGTCGCTGCCCATGATCCCGACCAGCAGGTACTTGTCGTCCGGGGTCATGGTGATGCCGGCCGGGAGCTTGCCGACCGCGAGGGTCCACTTGATGGCGCCGGTTTTCAGGTCGAGTGCGCTGACCTGGTCGCTGCCCTGGCGGGTGATGAAGGCGGTGGTGCTGGCGGCGTCGAAGGCGATGTGGCTCGGCATGCGCGGCATCGGCACGCGGCGGCTCAGGATCAGCTTGCCGTTCACGTACTGGTAGATGTCGACGCGGTCCATGCGCAGCGCGGTCGAGACGAACCATTTCTGGTCGGGCGAGAAGCCGATCTGGTAGGGATCGAGCACGTCGGTCAGGCGCTGCTGGATCTTGCCGGTGATCGGGTCCAGGAAAATCAGTTCGTTGCCGACCGAGCTGGCGACGATCACGGACTTGTTGTCCGGCGTCGCCATCAGGTGGTGCGGCTCCTTGCCGACCGCGAAGGTGCCGTTGTCGGCGCCCGTCTTCTGGTCGAGCAGCTGGACAGTGGCGTCACGCGAATTCAGCACGACGACGACGTTGGCCTGGGCGGCCTGAACCGCACTCAACAGGCAGAGACCGGAGACAAAAAGCTTACGAAAGCGACGCAGCATGGGAGGACGAAAAGCCCGTAGGTGGAAGAAGTTCTTATTCTACGGGGAAACGTTCGTCGCCATAGGGCGGTTGACAGGTTTATTGGGTATTTCGGCGCGTCGCCGCAACACAGTTAGCTCCTTGACAGGCCATCGACTACAATCGCGTTTTCACCCATGAACAAGAGGACAACAACATGCCCATCAATACTACGAATTCCGGCCTGCAATACGAAGACACCGTCGTCGGCGACGGTCCGGAAGCCAAGGCCGGCCAGTACGTGACCGTGCACTACACCGGCTGGCTGCGGAACGACGACGGCAGCCAGGGCGCCAAGTTCGATTCCAGCAAGGACCGCAACGACCCGTTCCAGTTCCCGCTGGGCGCCGGCCACGTGATCAAGGGCTGGGACGAAGGCGTGCAGGGCATGAAGGTCGGCGGTGCGCGCCGCCTGATCATCCCGGCAGCGCTGGGCTACGGCGCCCGCGGCGCCGGCGGCGTGATTCCGCCGAATGCGACGCTGATCTTCGACGTCGAGCTGCTGGGCCTGTAATCGAGGGAAACCTCTAACTCACGGGTGATTCCCGCAGAGTTGCGCTAAGATGGCCGAAGTATTGCCATTTTATCCAAGGAGTCACCATGAGTTTGCAGGAACAGTTCGCCCAGGCCCAGATCGATTCGAAGAACCTGCCGGAACGCCCGGACAACATGACGCTGCTGAAGATCTACGCCCTGTACAAGCAGGGCTCGAGCGGCGACGCCACGGGCGAGCGTCCGGGCTTCACCGACATGATCGGCCGCGCCAAGTTCGACGCCTGGGCCGCCCTGAACGGCACCTCGCAGGACGACGCCATGCAGCAGTACGTCGACCTGATCGAGGAACTGAAAGCTTAAGCGAAGACTTTGCGCATGCTTTCCGCCACCTTCGTCTCGATGGTCGAGCGGAAAGCGCCCATCAACATGCCCAGCTTGATGCGCAGCGCCGCCTGACGCTCGCCCAGCGCGAGCGTGCCTTCCACGCCGCTGCGTTCGAAACGCAGCACGTCGCCATCCCACCTGCACTGCAGGCCATATTCTCCCGCCAGCTTGTCCGCCACTTTCTGGGCCGCCGCGCGCGCCGCGTCCGGGCTGAGCTGGTGCTGCTGGGTGATGCTGATATCCGCCATCCTGGCAATCCTTCCTGAATCGAAAACAACACAGCCCGCCATGATGCCAGCTGGGCTCGGCATTGACCAGCGTCAATGCCCGAATGTGATATCGGGCGACCATTTCCTTTGCAGTCTGCAAGTCGCAGCCTGCCCCACCGGAGGAAACGATCATGACGTCAAGAGACAGCCTGCCCGAGCCCGCCCAGCCGCCGATCGGCTATGTGCCGATGCCGACCGCCCCCTATCGCCAGCACCGCAAGGCCGCCCAGCTGCTCGACCAGCCGGGACGCCCGCGCCCGCTCGCCGGCGCACCGGGCCAGGCCGGCGCCGCCGAGGATGGCGCGCAGGGCGACGTGCCGCTGCCCTACGCCTTCGGCGCACGCGTGCTGATGTGGAAGCAGGATCCTTCGGTATCCGAGATCGGCACCCGCAAGGTCTACCTGCCGGGCGTGGTGCTGGCCGGCCCGCGCGACGCCCGCATCGCGATCGCCACGGATAGTGAAGGCGCGGCGGTCGAGCCGAACGCCTTCGGCGACTTCGTGACCATGCCGGACACCCCGCAGTTCGACGCCGTCCACACCTATGCCGTGGTGCGCCAGACCCTCACCATGTACCAGCGCGCCCTGTCCAGCGCGGGCGCCGCCATGCCCCTGCCCTGGCAATGGAACAGCAGCGTGGATACGTCGCCGCTGCAGGTCCATCCCTTCGGCCTGCCGAACGTGATGAACGCCTATTACAGCCGGACCCAGGCCTGCCTGAAGTTCGGCGACTTCGTCCCGCCCGGCGACACCGCGCGCCTCTATACCTGCCGCTCCTTCGACATCGTCTCGCACGAGACCGGCCACGCCGTGCTGGACGGCCTGAAGCCGCAATGGCTGATGGCCGACAACCCGCCGCAGACCGGCGGCCTGCACGAATCCTTCGGCGACCTCACCGCGATCTTCCTGGCCCTGTCCCAGCTCGACCAGTGCGAAGCGGTGGTGGCCCAGACCAAGGCGCACCTGCACGATAAAACTTTCCTGGCCGACATCGCCGAGCAGTTCGGGCTGGCGCTCGGCAGCACCAACGGCCTGCGCAACGCCGACAACGACCTGACCCTCACCGAGGCGGGCGCCGAAGTGCACGCCATCTCGCAGGTGTTCACCGGCGCCATCTACGACATCCTGGCCGACATCTTCGCCTTCGAGCGCAATCCTGAGCTGGAAGATTGCGCCAGCGTGCTGCACCGCGTGGCCGCCTGGCTGCGCGGTCTGCTGCTGCGCGCCCTGATCGCCGCGCCCGACAACGCCGCCACCTATGCCGACGTCGCCAACGAGATGCTGCGCCTGACCCTCGAGGACGGCAAACCGCCCGAGTACACCACCTTCATCCGCAACCGCTTCGCCCAGCGGGAGGTGGTCGAGGTGCCGGCCAGCTTGAGCGGGCCGCATCCGGCCGGGCTGCGCCTGGCGCCGCTGGTGCAGGACGCGCCCGGCGCCAAGCAGGACCGGCGCGCCTGCTGCGGCACCATGAACCTGGCCGAGTACTACAACGTCGAACGCGTCCTGGACGCGGAAGCACAGGCGCTGGCGCGCTGGTGCGCCGAGCACGGGCGCTTCGGACCGGCCGGCGAGGAAAGCGCGGCCGCGGAAGCGGAAGCCACGGTGGCCGCCGTCAAGGTCGGCGCGGACGGCGTCACCGCCGCGGTGGCGACCGCCCGAATCACCGCCCTGCCCACGCCCTGACGCGGACGATCCCGGCCGGCGCCGGCCGGCCGCGGAAAACATTTGCTTATGTGTATTGTGTATAAGCCTGATTTGTCGTAAAAGCCGAATTGCCCTAAAATACAGTGCTTTGCCGCGTCCGGCGGGCTTCCCCACACCGACACGCCGCCGCTTCCACTGATTAAGGACTGTTATGACCCACGTTGTCACCGAATCGTGCATCCGTTGTCGCTATACCGACTGCGTCGATGTATGCCCGGTAGATTGTTTCCGGGAAGGCCCGAACTTCCTCGCCATTGATCCGGACGAGTGCATCGACTGCGCCGTGTGCGTGGCGGAGTGCCCGGTCAACGCGATCTATGCGGAAGAGGACGTGCCGTCGGACCAGCAGCAATTCATCAAGATCAACGCCGACCTGTCGCGCAACTGGCCGTCGATCACCAAGACCAAGCCGGCCCTGCCCGACGCGGACGAGTGGAAGGACGTCAAATCCAAGCTGGACCAGCTGGCCCGCTAATCCATCCAGGCCGCCGACTGCTCCCCCCAACTACACAGTTTCGGGGGCGCTGGAAACCGTAGCGAGCGGCGGCAGCGGTGGCCGAGAAGCGCAGCCGTACAAACGTACGGCGAGCATCGCAGGCCGCCAATGCAACGCGCAGCAGGTTTCTAGCGCCCCCTTCATCGACAGGATACTTTTAGCATGACTACCACCCCTGAAACGGGCGCCATCGCTCCCAACAGCTCCTTTGCCGGCGCCATCGAAGCCGATGCCGTGATCATCGGCGCGGGCCCGGTCGGCCTGTTCCAGGTGTTCGAGCTGGGCCTGCTGGAGATCAAAGCCCACGTGATCGACTCGCTGCCGGCCGTCGGCGGCCAGTGCGTGGAGCTGTATCCGGACAAACCGATCTACGACATCCCGGCCGTGCCCGTCTGCACCGGCCAGGAACTGACCGACAACCTGCTCAAGCAGATCGAGCCGTTCGACCCGACCTTCCACCTGGGCCAGGAAGTCACCACGGTCCAGCGCCGCGAAGACCACCGCTTCAACGTCGAGACCTCGACCGGCACCCGCTTCATCACCAAGACCATCTTCATCGCCGCCGGCGTCGGTTCCTTCCAGGCGCGCACGATCAAGGTCGACGGCATCGAGAAGTTCGAGAACAGCCAGCTATTCTACCGTGTCAAGGACCCGGCGCTGTTCGAAGGCAAGAACCTGGTCATCTGCGGCGGCGGCGACTCCGCGCTGGACTGGGCCCTGAACTTCGTCGGCAAGGCCGAGTCCGTCGTGCTGGTGCACCGCCGTGAAGACTTCCGCGCGGCCCCGGCCTCGGTCGCCAAGATGAAGCAGCTGTGCGACGAATACGAGATGCAGCTGATCACCGGCCAGGTCACCGGCTTCGACGAAAAGGACGGCCAGCTGTCCGAAGTGAAGGTCACCGGCGCCGACGGCGTCACCCGCCGTGTCCCGCTGGACATGCTGATGGTGATCTTCGGCCTGTCGCCGAAGCTGGGTCCGATCGCCGAATGGGGCCTGGACATCGAACGCAAGCAGCTGAAGGTGGTGGACACCGAGAAGTTCGAAACCAATGTGCCGGGTATCTTTGCCGTGGGCGACATCAACACCTACCCGGGCAAGAAGAAGCTGATCCTGTCGGGCTTCCACGAAGCCGCGCTGGCCGCCTTCGGCGCCGCACCCTACATCTTCCCGGACAAGAAGATCCACATGCAGTACACGACGACCTCGCCGAAACTGCACAAGATCCTCGGCGTCGAGACCCCGGTCTTCGACTAAAACGTTCCGTTACCGATGTGCGACGAAAAGCCCCGCCAAGTGCGGGGCTTTTTTCTTATGTAGGGCACCTAACCGAAGGCTTTCCGGGAATCGTGATACTAATATTGCATTGCACCATCTTTTAGATTCAGGGCGTCATTCCATATTGCCCCACGCCAAGCCAATTGGCCTATAATCGATTGAATCTGCTGCACAAAAGTATGTATGCAGAGCAATGTGAAGGAAAAACCATGCTATACCAACTGCACGAGATGCAACGCTCCTTCCTGAACCCGCTGATGCAGTGGGCCGATGCCTCTGCAAAACTGTTCTCGAATCCGGTCTCGCCGTTTGCCCACACCCCGTTCGCCCAGCGTATCGCCGCCGGCTACGAACTCATGTACCGTTTGGGCAAGGATTATGAAAAACCTGCGTTCGGCCTGAACTCGACCACCATTGCCGGCGAAACCGTCGGCATCATGGAGCGCACCGCGGTCAGCAAGCCGTTCTGCAAACTGCTGCACTTCAAGAAAGACCTGCCGGACGCCGAATTCGCCGCGCTCGAGCAGCCCACCGTGCTGGTGGTCGCCCCATTGTCGGGGCACCACGCCACGCTGCTGCGCGACACCGTGCGCGCCCTGCTGCCGGACCAGGACGTCTACATCACCGACTGGGTCGACGCGCGCATGGTGCCGCTGTCGGACGGCGCTTTCCACCTCGACGACTATATCTATTACGTGCAGGACTTCATCCGCCACCTGGGGCCGGACGTGCACGTGATCTCGGTGTGCCAGCCGACCGTGCCGGTGCTGGCCGCGATTTCGCTGATGGCCACCAACAAGGATCCGAAACTGCCGAAATCGATGGTCATGATGGGCGGCCCGATCGACCCGCGCAAGTCGCCGACCGCGGTCAACGACCTGGCCACCGAAAAGCCCTTCTCGTGGTTCGAGAACACCGTGATCTATGCGGTGCCGGGCAATTACCCGGGCTTCGGCCGCAAGGTCTATCCGGGTTTCCTGCAGCACGCCGGCTTCATCGCCATGAACCCGGGCCGCCACGCCCAGAGCCACCGCGAGTTCTACCAGCACCTGGTGCGCGGCGACGACGATTCCGCGGAAGCGCACCGCAAGTTCTACGACGAGTACAACGCCGTGCTCGACATGCCGGCCGAGTACTACCTGGAAACGATCAAGACCGTGTTCCAGGACTTCGCCCTGCCGAAAGGCACCTGGGAAGTCGGCGGCCAGCTGGTGCGTCCGCAGGACATCGAGAGCGTGGCCCTGTTCACCATCGAAGGCGAGCTGGACGACATCTCCGGCGCCGGCCAGACCCAGGCCGCCCACGAGCTGTGCACCGGCCTGCCGCCCGAAATGCACCAGCACTTCACGGCGCCCAAGTGCGGCCACTACGGCATCTTCTCGGGCCGCCGCTGGCGCGAGATCATCTGCCCGATGATCGGCGGGTTCATTCGCAAGCACGCCTGATTCCAGGCTGCCTCATGAACAATGCCGCGGCGTGCCGCGGCATTTTTTTCGTGGTCTTTTTTATCGTCCCTAAGTCCAATTCAAGAACCGGCGGCTGTCGGCCATCATGAAAGCTCGAACTCGCGTCTTCCGGGAGGTGTCACATGTTGCCCGCTCATCTATTTCATCATCCGTCGCGCGTGTTGGCCGGATGCGTTGTCCTCGCCTTGTGCGGCTGTGCCAGCGAGGCGCTGAACCAGCAGCTTGCGAACAGCAAGGAGGCCGTCGACCAGGCAAGAATCGCGGGAGCGGCCGAAAAAGCGCCCGCCGACTTCGAAACCGCGGTCGACAAGATGAACCGGGCCAGCGCCGCAGCCGACAAGCGGGAGAAGACCGACGCCATGCGCCTGGCCGAAGAAGCCCAGGTCGACGCCAACCTGGCGCGGGCGAAGACCGACACGGCCCAGGCAAGGCTGGCGGCTGCCGAGCTAGAAAAGAGCAATCAGATCCTGCGCGACTACCATCGCGAAAACCAGAACCAGCAGAGGTGAGAGATGAGACACATCATCCGATCAGGCGCCGGCGCATTGGTCGCCGGCATGCTTGCAGCAGGCTGCGCGTCGCACCCGCCGGCCAACGAAGTGGCGGCCGCGAATACCGCCATCGGCAATGCCGGGCAGGTGATCGACCGCGCCTCCGCCGATCCCAACGTGGCCCGGTACGCACAGGGCGAGCTGGAGCGCGCGTCGGACCAGCTGCGTCAGGCGAAGACGGCCTGGAACGACAAGCATGACGTCAAAACCACGGAACACCTGGCTTACCTTGCGCAGCAGCGCGCGCTGACCGCGCAGGAACTTGCCAACGGACGCGCCGCGGAACAGGCGGTGGTGGTGGCCGCCGCCAACCGGGACCAGGCCGTGGGCAGGGTCATGGCGCAGCGGCAGATGCAACAGACCACGACGATTACCGAAAACACGGCACAGCAAGGCCTGGCCGGCTTCGCGTTCGGCCGGGCCAGGTTGCCGAAGGATGCCAAGCCCACCATCGACGAGCTGGCCACCACCCTGAAGAACAATCCCAACCAGATGGTCGTGATCGAGGGGCACACGGACAACGTCGGCCCGCCCGAATACAACAAGATGCTGGCCATGAAGCGGGCCGAGGCGGTGCGCGCCGCGCTGGTGCGCGAAGGGGTCGAGTCCGGCCGCATCACCCTGCAGGCGCTCGGCGAACAGAATCCCGTGGCCAGCAACGACACCCGCGAAGGACGCAGGGAAAACCGGCGCGCCCAGGTCATCATCAACGGCGGGGAAACACGCATGGTGGGCTACTCGCAGGGCGGGGCCACTGGCAGCTCGAGCGGGGAAGAGGAGCGGAACGTGCAGCCCCCGCAGAACGCGCAGCCCCCGCAGAGCGGACAGCATACCCAGACCGAGCAGAACGGCCAGGAAGGGCAAAGCGGCCAGGACGATCGCCGCGAGCAGTGAGCTGCGCGGCGGCGCTTCACTGTCAAGGGCCGCCGCGGCGGGCGGCCCACGGCGTCAGTGATTGATGATCAGGTCCGCGATGACGCCGGTGGCAATCGCCGCCAGCACATAATCGCTGCCCGTCTGCACCCAGTGATAACCTCGCGGCGGAGGCCGCAGGTGGTGTTCGCGGTAATTGTTCACCACGTACTGGTGATTCCGGTAGCGGGTCGGCAGGCGGTCGCCGCGGCGGAAACTGTGGTCCGGACCGGCGCCGTTCCAGCGGCGTTCCTCGCCCCAGCCCTCGTTGCCGTAGCGGCCGCCGCCCTGGGCCCGATAGCCGTCGCGGCGGCCGTCGTCACGGCGGCCGTCGTCACGGCGGTCGTCATGATGGCGGCCGTTGTCGCGCTGGCCGTAGCGGTCGCCGCGGTCGCGGTCGCCGTGATAGCGGTCCTGGGCAAAACTCGAGGCGCTGGCGCTCAGCAGTGCGGTCACCAGCGCCGGAATGATGAGGTATTTCTTTTTCATGAGACCCTCCTGTCGGTTTATTGCCTGGCTCCAGTAGAGCACCAGGCGAGCCCGACACTCCGTACGTTGCAGCACCAAAGCATGTAGGACGAATGGCAGCGTGTTTGACAGTCAAGCAGCCATTTAGCGGATAATGGCGGTTTCGCAATCGCCTGCTCCATCGCCTGCCCATCGTGACGAAGTCCCTCGCCGACCAGATCGAAGACCTGTTGCCGCAAACGCAATGCACCAAGTGCGGCTATCCCGCCTGCCGTCCCTATGCGGAAGCGATCGCCAGCGGCGAGGCCGATATCAACCGCTGCCCGCCGGGCGGCATGGAAGGGGTCGCGCGGCTGTCGAGCGTGACCGGCCGCCCCGTCATCCCGATCAATCCCGCCAACGGCCTGGAACGTCCGCGCCCGGTCGCCTTCATCGACGAGAACCTGTGCATCGGCTGCACCCTGTGCATCCAGGCCTGCCCGGTCGACGCCATCCTCGGGGCGCCCAAGCAGATGCACACGATCCTGCCCAGCCTGTGCACCGGCTGCGACCTGTGCGTGGCGCCCTGCCCGGTCGACTGCATCGCCATGATCCCGAACCGGGACGATCCGAACGGCGAACGCACCGGCTGGGATGCCTGGTCGCAGCAACAGGCCGATGCGGCGAGAAGCCGCCACGATTTACGCAGCGAGCGCCTGCGGCGCGAGAAGGAAGAGAACGATGCGCGCCTGGCCGCCAAGGCCCTGGAAAAGATGCGCGCCGTGACAGCCGAGGAAACCAACACCGCCGAAGAGCTGGCCGAGAAGGAGCGCAAGCGCGCCATCATCGCCGCCGCCATCGAACGCGCGCGCCAGAAGGCGGCAGGAAAGCCCGAATGAACCCGGCCAAACGCTACGAAATCTTCCGGCGCTTCCGCGAAGCCAATCCGCACCCGACCACCGAACTCGAATACAGCACGCCCTTCGAACTCTTGATTGCGGTGCTGCTGTCGGCGCAGTCGACCGACGTCGGCGTCAACAAGGCGACCCGCAAGCTCTACCCGGTGGCGAACACGCCGCAGGCCATCCTCGACCTCGGCCTGGACGAGCTGAAGACCTATATCTCGACCATCGGTTTGTACAACAACAAGGCGAAGAACGTCATCGCCACCTGCGAAATCCTGGTGAACCAGTATGGCGGCGAAGTGCCGCGCGAGCGCGAAGCACTGGAATCCCTGCCCGGCGTGGGCCGCAAGACCGCCAACGTGGTGCTCAACACGGCCTTCGGCGAAGCGGCGATGGCGGTCGACACCCACATCTTCCGGGTTTCCAACCGGACGAAGATCGCACCCGGCAAGAACGTCGACGTGGTCGAGCAGAAGCTGCTGAAATTCGTGCCGAAGGAATTCCTGATCGATGCCCACCACTGGCTGATCCTGCACGGCCGCTACACCTGCGTGGCGCGCACGCCCAAGTGCTGGAACTGCATCATCAATGACTTGTGCGAGTACAAGGACAAGACGCCGGCGCCGAAAAAGGTGCTGCCGCCGTCCGTGCCTTCACTTACCGACTGAGCAGCGTTTGCAAGCCCGGCGCGAAGGAAGCGCGCCGGATGCGGCCGTCGATCACTTCGTCAGCACCAGCGAGAAAAACACGGAACCCACGCCGTTCGACAGCTTGAAGAACAGCTTGTTGCGGCCCTGCCTGAAGTGCACGACGCGCTTGCCTTCGCTGAAGTTGTAATCGCGGGCATGGAGGTTGTCCGTGCCGCTGACCTCCCTGTAGAACGGCCCCTTGGCCACATGCCTGCCGCGCCAGACCAGCCTGTCGTTGAGCCACAGCTGCGCGTCGTCGCGGGCGCCGACCCAGATCGTCAGGTCCTGTTCTTTATCGACCATCAGCTCGGTATAGCCGTAATACACGGCCTCTTCGGCAGGCTGGGGCGGCACCAGGGGATAGCTTGCCGAGTTGAGGTATTCCCACTTGAGCAGGCGGCCGTCCTTGCCGCGATAGGCGGCGTCCAGGACCACGGCCTGCTCGGGCGGGTCGGGCGCCAGCCAGGCGCCGCCATGCTTGCGGTCGAAGGGGCCGATCAGGTACCAGCGATTGACGTAGACGCGGTCGGCATAAGGCCCGCCGGGTCCGATGATGCGGCCCATGCCCTTGACCCTGGCGCCGGCGGGAACCTCCGGAATGCGCACGATGGTGCGATCGACGTCGTCGTGGTTGCCCGCCACGAGATTGCCCTCGATCCCCCGGCCCGGCCGGTCGGCATTGATGAGCGTATCGAGCGTTCGCAACATGGACGACATGGACAGGCCGCCGGGGCTTCCCGGGCCCGTGGGGCGGCCGCCCGCTTGCCCAACCTGCCCGCGCGATCCGCTTGCCGCCACGCGCGTGCCGTCCTGCTGCTGCGCCAGTTGGCGGCCGCGCCGGGCCAAAGCGTCGCGCGCCTTCGCTTCGAGCTGCTCGATCTTTGCCGCCGCATCGGCGGGCTTGCCGGGTTCGGCGCCGGCCGGCTGTTCCGGCCTGGGCGTCTGCGCGAGCTTTTCCAGCGCTTTCTGTTTGGGGATCCGGAGCAGCTTCGCCAGCCGTTCGGCGCTGGCGTCGCGTTCGATCTCGTCGATCCTGCGGGACAGCGCCGTGGCTTCCTTGAGCAGTTCTTCCGGCGTCCCGGGCTGCGCGCTGAACCGCACCTCGTCGTCCTTGCCGGCCGCCCCCGATTCGAGCTGGGACTTGATCCGCGCCATGTCGCGCACGCGCTGTTCGAGGCGCGCCCTTTCCATCAGCCGCTGGCCGGCGTCGACCAATGGCTGTTCCCGGCTGCGATATCCGCCCAGGTAAAGCATGCCGAGCAGCGCCGCATGCGCCACGAGCGACAGCGACAGGAACCGGTAACGCCGGCGCTGGCCGCGCATGCTCACTTCGACAGCACCACCGAAAAGAACATCAGGTTCATGCCGTTGTAAAGCTTCAGCAGGATGGTGTTGCGGCCCTTGTGGAAATGCAGCTTGCGCTGGCCTTCGGTCAGGTTGCGCGTGGCCAGTTCCGTGCCGAGCGTGTAGAAAGGCATGCGGTACCAGGGCTTGTCGTTGTCGGGACTGCTGATCCACACCAGGCGGTCGTTGAACCACAGCTTCGAATCGTCGTCGGCGCCGATCGACATCCACATGTCCGTGTCCTCCTCGACCGTCACTTCCGTGTAGGCGTAATACACGGCGTTCTCGGCGCGCGGCCGCGGCACGAAGGGATAGCCGGCGTCCTGCTGCCAGTTCCAGCGCACCGGCTCGTCGTTCTTGCCGTAATAGACGGCGTCCAGGTCGAGGCCGCGCTCGGGCGGATAAACGGCGTCGATGCTGCCGCGGCCGTGGGCGGCGAAAGGGCCGATCACGTACCAGGTGTCGAGCACGATGCGGTTGGCGTAGGGGCCGCCGGCGCCCAGCCTGCGGCCCGCGCCGGCGCGCAGCGTGTCCCTGTCGACCGGCGGCGGGGCCGCGAAGCTGCCGTAGCTGCGGCGGTCACTGAAGCCCTCGCCCGACATGTCCAGCGAGCTGCCGCTCAGGGCGAGCGGATTGCCCATGCCGAGGCCGCTGCTGATCGCGTCCAGCCGGCCGCCCAGCGCCGCCGAATCCTGGCCGCTGCCGCCGCTGAGGCCACCGCCGTTCATGCCGCTGATTCTTGCATCGCCGAGCGGACCGTCGCCGGACTTGACGCCGGCCGCATGCACTTTGGCGCCCTGCTGCTGCGCCAGCAGCTGGGCGCGGCGCTGGGCCAGCGCGGCCTTGGCCTGGGCCGCCAGCTGCGCCACCACCGCTTCCGGCGGCCGATTCTTCGGCAGCGGCGGCTTGGGACGCCTGGCTTCCTCGGCCTGCACGCGCTTCAGGGCTTCCTTCTCGGGGATGCGCAGCAGGCGCGCCATCTCGGTGGCGCGGATCTTCTGCTGCACCGCCTCGATGGCCGCCGCCAGCCGGCGCGCTTTCTCGGCCGGATCGCGGACCGCCGCAGCGGCGCCCTCTTTCCGGCCCCGCGGTGCGCCGCCCGCGCTCTGCTCGAGCGCCTCCCTGATCTCTTCCATGGTGCGCAGCTGGCGCTGCATCTCGCGACGGGCTGTCTGCTGCAATGAATCGTTGACCTGGGCCCGGACGCCCTCGTCGCGCTTGACCGCGATGCGTACCGGGCCGGCCGTGTAGAGCGCGGCCGACAGCGCCACGTGCGCGGCCAGCGATGCGATCAGCCAGGGATGGCGACGCAGCCGATCCGCCAGATCGGCGTGTTCCAGACGGGGTGCGATCGGGGCGGCCATCTACTCGCGCCGCGTCAGCATCGCGATGTTCGTCAGGCCCTCGAACTGGCACAGGTCCAGCACGCGGACGATGCTCTGGTAAGGCACGCGGCCGTCGCCTTCGATGCGCACCGGACGGCCCGGCTGGCGTCCGGCCTCGTCGCGCAGGCGCTCGTGCAGGGCTTCGATGCCCAGCCCTTCGCCGCCGATCGAGACGCTGCCGGCGCGGTCGACGCGGATCACCAGCGGATCCGGCGCCGCCAGCGCCCGCACCGGCGTCGCGTCGGAACGCGGCAGCTGGATCGGCAGCGGCTTGTCCTTGTGCTGCTGCTCCTTCTGCTTGAAGGAGGTCGCCACCATGAAGAACATCAGCAGGAAGAAGATGCAGTCGATCAGCGCGATCAGGCCGATCTCGGGCTGCTCGTCGTCGCCGGGATCAATGCGCATGGCGCGTCTCCCTCCCGCGCACCTCGTCCAGCAGGCGGCCGAGCTGGCGTTCCAGCGTGATGCCGATGTTGACCATGCGGTTGCGGAAGAAGTGGTGCATCGCCAGCGAGGGCAGCGCCACCGACAGCCCGGCCGCCGTGTTCACCAGCGCCTTCGAGATCCCGCCCGCCAGCAGGGTCGGGTCGCCCATGCCGTTGAAGGCGATCACGTGGAAGGCTTCGATCATGCCGATCACGGTGCCGAGCAGGCCGACGATGGGGGCGATGGTGGCGACCACGTTCAGCGCATAGGCCTTCTGCTGCTGCAGGCGCAGCTCGGTCGATGCGATTTCCGCGGCGCGCGCCGACAGGGCCTCGACCGGCAGGCGCGGGTGGCCGGCCAGGAATTCGAGCACGCGCGCCAGGCTGCTGCGGTCTTCCCCTGCGCGCGCCGCCAGCGCCTCGTAATCGCCGGCGCGCCACAGGCCGAGGGCTTCGTCGGCCAGGGCCTGCGGCGCGACTTTCGTGGCGCGGAAGTTGGCCAGCCGCTCGAAACTCACCGCCAGCGCCAGCACGGACAAGGCGCC
>CAJYXO010000249.1 GCA_913778765.1 uncultured Massilia sp.
GTTCCAGCGTGATGCCGGCGCGGGCGTATTCGTACAGCGGCTTGCCGTCGCGCTTCAGGGCCGAGTACATCGGCGGCACCTGGGCGATCGGGCCGCGGAATTTCTCCAGCGCGGCGTGGATCTGCTCCAGCGTGACGTTGACGTCGCGCGTATCAATCACCTCGCCTTCGGTGTCACCGGTGTCGGTGGTCTGGCCGAGGTGGACGATGGTTTCGTAGGTCTTGTCGGCTTCCAGCAAGTCCTGCGAGAACTTGGTCGCCTCGCCAAAGCACAGCGGCAGCAGACCGGTGGCGAACGGGTCGAGGGTGCCGGTGTGGCCGGCCTTCTTGGCGTTGACGATGCGCTTGACCTTGGTCAGCGCGTCATTCGAGGACAGGCCGACCGGCTTGTCGATGAGCAGCACCCCGTCGACCAGGTCACGGGGCTTCTTCGGGGGCCGTGCGTTCACTCGCTGTCCGAATCTTCGTCAGTGTCCGCGGGAGCCGACTCGTCCACATAATCGGCGGCGCGGGTGGCGTTGGCCTGGTCGATCAGCGCCGACATCGCCAAGCCGCGGCTGGTCGAGGTGTCGTGCAGGAAGTGCAGCTGCGGCAGCGTGTGGATGTGCAGGCGCTTGCCGAGCAGGTTGCGCAGGTAGCCCGAGGCCTTGTTCAGGCCTTCCAGGGTCTGCTTGACCTGTTCCGGGCTGTCCTTCAACAAGGTGAACCAGACCTTCGCGTGCGCGTAGTCCGGGGTCAGCTTGACTTCGCTGATGGTGACCATGCCCACGCGCGGATCCTTCAGTTCGAACGCGATGAGTTCCGACAGGTCCTTCTGGATCTGGTCGGCCACGCGCAGGCCGCGCGAGGGAATGCTTTTACTGTGTTTTGGCATATTTTTTTCGACAGCCTTTCATTCGTCATGCCCGCGCAGGCGGGGATCCAAGTCCGGTGGCGAATCGAAAAACTTGGGTTCCCGCCTGCGCGGGAACGACGGCTAACAAAAACTTGGGGCTAGTGACCCCGCGCCGATTAAGCGGGGGGCAACTAGCCCCAAATATTACTCCGTAGCCGGTAATTACAGCGTACGCGCCACTTCCGTCACTTCGAACACCTCCAGGACGTCGCCGACCTGGATTTCGTTGTTGCCCTTCAGCGACAGGCCGCACTCGAGACCGGCACGAACTTCCTTCACGTCGTCCTTGAAGCGCTTGAGCGAATCGATCTCGCCGGTCCAGATGACGATGTTGTTGCGCAGCAGGCGAACCGAGGAGGTACGCTTGACCACGCCATCGGTGACCAGGCAACCCGCGATCGCGCCGACCTTCGACACCAGGATGACCTGGCGGATTTCGACTTGGCCGGTAACGGTTTCGCGCTTCTCCGGCGCCAGCATGCCCGACAGTGCCGTCTTGATCTCGTCGATCGCATCGTAAATGATGCTGTAGTAACGGATGTCGACGCCGTTGGTCTCGGCCAGCTTGCGCGCCTGGGCGTCGGCACGGGCGTTGAAGCCGATGATGACTGCCTTCGACGCGGTCGCCAGGTTGACGTCCGATTCGGTGATGCCGCCGACGGCCGCATGGACCACTTGCACGCGCACTTCCGAAGTCGACAGCTTCTGCAGCGAACCGACCAGCGCTTCCTGCGAACCCTGCACGTCCGTCTTGATGATGAGCGGCAGGTTCTTGACTTCGCCTTCGGCCATCTGGTCGAACATGTTTTCCAGCTTCGCCGCCTGTTGCTTGGCCAGCTTCACGTCGCGGAACTTACCTTGACGGAACAGTGCGATCTCGCGCGCCTTGCGCTCGTCGGCCATGACCATGGCTTCCTCGCCGGCGCTCGGCACTTCGGTCAGGCCCTGGATCTCGACCGGGATCGACGGACCGGCTTCGGTCACCGACTTGCCGTTCTCGTCCAGCATCGCACGGACGCGGCCGAAAGACGAGCCTGCCAGCACGACGTCGCCGCGGCGCAGCGTACCCGACTGCACCAGGATGGTGGCGACCGGGCCGCGGCCCTTGTCCAGACGGGCTTCGACCACCAGGCCGCGGGCCAGCGATTCCACCGGCGCCTTCAGTTCCAGCACTTCGGCCTGCAGCAGCACCTGCTCCAGCAGCTCGTCGATACCGGTACCGATCTTCGCCGACACCGGCACGAACGGCGAATCGCCGCCGTATTCTTCCGGCACCACGCCTTCGGCAACCAGTTCCTGGGTCACGCGGTCAGGGTTGGCGCCCTGCTTGTCGATCTTGTTGATCGCCACCACCAGCGGCACGCCGGCGGCTTTTGCGTGGGCGATCGCTTCCTTGGTCTGCGGCATCACGCCGTCGTCGGCCGCCACCACCAGGATGACGATGTCAGTCGCTTTCGCGCCGCGGGCACGCATTGCCGTGAAGGCCTCGTGACCCGGGGTATCCAGGAAAGTAACCATGCCGCGCGGCGTATCGACGTGGTATGCACCGATGTGCTGGGTAATGCCGCCGGCTTCGCCCGCAGCCACTTTCGCGCGGCGGATGTAGTCAAGTAGCGAGGTCTTGCCGTGGTCGACGTGACCCATGACGGTGACGACCGGCGCGCGCGGCTTGGCTTCGAATTCGGCGTGCTCGCCCTGGTCGGCCAGCAGCGCTTCCGGATCGTCCTCGGCAGCGGCAAAGGCCTTGTGGCCCATCTCTTCCACCACGATCATCGCGGTTTCCTGGTCCAGCACCTGGTTGATGGTGCACATCTGGCCCAGCTTCATCAGCTGCTTGATGACCTCGGATGCCTTGACGGACATCTTGTGCGCCAGTTCGGCCACGGTGATCGTCTCGGGGACGTGGACGTCCTTGACGATCGCCTCGGTCGGGGCCTGGAAGTTCGATTCGCGATCGTCGTGACCGCCACGGCGTCCGCCACGGCCGCCACCCGCACGCCAGCCGTCACGGCCGCCGGTCGAGGGGGCGCCACGGCCCTTCATGCCGCCGCCCGGGGCGCCGCGCTTCTTGTCGTCCGACCAGGTCGAGGCCACGTTGGCCGACTTGATCGATTTCTTGTCGCCCGGCTTCGGACGCGCGCCATTGCCGGTCGACTCGCCCGGCTTGGCTTCGCCCGGCTTGGCCGTCGTTGCCGGCTTGTGCAGGGTGCTCGGCTCGGCTGCCTTCGGCTTCGGCGCCGGCACTTCCGGCGCCTTGATGACGCGGCGCGGCTGGGCCATCATGGCCTTGATCTGGGCCACTTCGTCGGCCACGGCCTTGCGTGCGCGCTCGGTGGCGGCAGCGCGTTCGGCGGCTTCCTTGGCGGCTTCGTCGGATTTGCGCTTGGCTTCCTCGGCAGCGGCTTTCTTGGCTTCCTCGGCGGCGGCGCGCTTGGCTTCGGCGGCCGCATCGGCGGCGCCGGCTGCGGCGTCGGCCTTGGCGGCTGCATCGGCCTGGGCGGCAGCGGCGGCTTCACGCTGGGCGCGCTCGTCGGCGTCGCGCTTGGCCTGCTCTTCGGCGGCCTTGGCCTGCTCGGCCTTTTCGGACTCGAGCTTGGCCAGGCGTTCCTGCTTTTCACGCAGCTCCGCTTCCTGGCGCGCCAGCAGTTCCGACTGGCGGCGTGCTTCCTCGTCGCGGCGCGCCTGTTCGGCGGCGTCGATCACCGGCGGGGTCGCGGCCTTGGCCGTGACCAGGTCGTCGCGCTGCACGAAGGTGCGCTTCTTGCGAACTTCGACCTGGATCGTGCGCGATTTACCGCTGGCGTCAGCCTGCTTGATCTCGGAGGTTTCCTTGCGGGTCACCGTGATCTTCTTCTTTTCACCGGAATCGGTGGCGCCGTGGGTGCGGCGCAGATGGTCCAGCAGCTTATCCTTATCATCCTTGGACAAGGGATCTGACGTCGAACTTTTCTCGACGCCGGCAGAACGCAGCTGCGTCAGCAGCAAGTCTGCAGGCATCTTCAGTTCGGTGGCAAATTGGGCTACGTTGTTACTCGCCATTCAGTCCTCTTTTCTATGTGTCGCGAGATGATAAAGAATTTTGCTTGCTTGATAAAGCGCAAAGACCGGCACGCTTGCTCCGGTCTTGTCGCTCGCATCAGGCCTTGGCCGTTTCCACCTGATTCCAGGCTTTCGCCTGGAGAGCCTTGGCACGGTCGTCGTATTTCGCGTCGACCATCTTCATCTCATCGTCGGACACATCATTAAATGCGTTCTTGATCAGTTCACGGGCACGGTCGGTCGGCAGGGCCAGGATGGCGCCGAACTCGTCGTAGGCCAGACCCGCGAATTGTTCGAGGGTCTTGATGCCGGCCAGGCCAAGCTTGCCGGCGGTGGTGCGGTCCATCCCTTCCAGGTTGGCCAGCGCCTCTTCCATGCCCTCGAGGCCTTCTTCGGAAGCGATCGCTTCGGTCACCAGCGCGTCACGGGCGCGGGTGCGCAGTTCGTTGACGGTGTCTTCGTCGAACGATTCGATTTCGAGCATTTCCGAGATGGGGACGTAAGCGATTTCCTCAAGGCTCGAGAAACCTTCCTCGACCAGGATATTCGCCACTTCCTCGTCCACGTCCAGCTTTTCCATGAACAGCGCGCGCACGACGGCGGTTTCCTGCTCGGCCTTGTTGGCCGATTCCTCGGCGGTCATGATGTTGATCTTCCAGCCGGTCAGGTCGGACGCCAGGCGCACGTTCTGGCCCGAACGGCCGATCGCGATCGCCAGGTTTTCCTCGTCGACCACCACGTCCATCGCATGCTTCTCTTCGTCGACCATGATCGACGACACGTTGGCCGGGGCCAGCGCGCCGATCACGAACTGGGCCGGATCTTCCGACCACAGGACGATGTCCACGCGCTCGCCGCCCAGCTCGCCGGTCACGGCCTGCACGCGCGAGCCGCGCATGCCGACGCAGGTGCCGATCGGGTCGATGCGCTTGTCGGACGTGAACACGGCGATCTTGGCGCGCACGCCCGGGTCGCGGGCCGCCGATTTGATCTGCAGGAGGCCCTGCTCGATTTCCGGCACTTCCAGCTCGAACAGCTTCATGATGAATTCCGGCGCGGTGCGCGACAGGATCACCTGCGGGCCGCGCATGTTGCGGTCGACGCGCAGGATGAAGGCGCGGACGCGGTCGCCGATGCGCAGGTTTTCCTTCGGAATCATCTGGTCGCGCGGCAGGCGCGCTTCGATCTTGCCCGACTCGACGATCGCATCGCCGCGTTCCATGCGCTTGATGGTGCCGGTCACCAGGGCGTCGCCGCGCTCCAGGAAGTCCTGCAGGATCTGCTCGCGCTCGGCGTCGCGGACGCGCTGCAGCACGACTTGCTTGGTATCCTGGGCGAAACGGCGGCCGAATTCGACCGACTCGATCGGCTCTTCGATGTATTCGTCGACTTCGATGTCGGCGATCTGCTCTTTCGCTTCGAAATGCAGGATTTCCTGGTCCGGCAGCTGCAGGCCGGCTTCGTCCGGCACCACGTGCCAGCGGCGGAAGGTTTCGAATTCGCCAGTGTCGCGGTCGATGCTCACGCGAATGTCGACTTCGCCCTCGTAGCGCTTTTTCGTGGCCTGGGCCAGCGCGAACTCGAGCGCGCCGAACACGACCTCTTTATCGACATTTTTTTCGCGCGCAAGCGCATCAACCAACAACAAAATTTCGCGACTCATGCTTTGCGACTCCTAAAATCCACCTTCGGCACCAGGCGTGCCTTGTCCAGTTCGGCCAGCGTAAATTCCAATAACGCCGGTCCATCCTTGCTTTCAAATTCCAATCCGACCTTGTCGCCCTGCGGGGCATGCAGGATGCCCGTATAGGTCTTGCGGTTCGCGGTGCCGGGCATCGCGACGCGCAGCTTGACCGTGCACTCTTCGCCGGCAAAGCGTTCGAAGTCGGCCAGGGTGCGCACCGGACGGTCCAGTCCGGGCGACGACACTTCCAGGCGCTCGTAGTCCACGTTTTCCACCGTGAACAGGTGCGACAGCTGGTGGCTCACCGTGGCGCAATCTTCGACCGAGATCAGTCCCTTTTCTTCCGCCACCGCCGCCGGGAAATCGATGAACACGCGCAGGATGCCTCGCTCGGCCCGCTCGATGTCGACGAGTTCGTAGCCCAGTCCACTGACTGTCGTGGCGATCAAATCAAACAGCTGCACTGATTTCTCCAGAAAGCCGGCCGGTGCCGGACCTCTTAAAACGATTCAACAAAAAAAAAATGGGCGACTGCCCATCTTCTTAAATTCCCACCAGATCGAAGCCCTTGCACCAGACAAAACATCGGGAAGAGCTTGGATTGGTTTCGAATTATAACCCGATACAGGGCAGCCCGCAATCGCTGCACTGCAAAATGAACAGGTATGCAACAGTTTACACCTTTGGCGAACGGGGCGCATTCGAGTTCGTCGCCTCCGCGAAAGCGGGGACGACGCACCTGATTAACCTCGACGCCCGCGGCGCGGCATGCCGTTGTCGGCGACCCGCGGTCCATGCGGACGGCGGTTCTGGCCGGCGCCGGCAAAGCCGAAGGTGGTCTGCAGCGGATCCGGCTGGCGCGGCCCCTTGTTGTTGCCGCCACCGCTGCGGCCCTGGCCACCCTGGCCGCCCTGGCCGCCATTGCGTCCCTGGCCGGCGCCACGTCCCTGACCGCCGCCGAAGCCGCCGCGCCCCTGGGCGCCGCCCGCCATGCCGGACTGGCCGCGGCCGCCCTGCTGGGTGCCGACGCGCACCACCGGCGGCCCGAACGGGTCGACGTTGCGGTTGGCGTCGGCGCGGTCGATGCGGTTGCCGTTGCTGCGGTCCTGGCCGGCGCCCTGCTTCGGCTTCTGGCCGCCCTGGTTCTGGCCCTGGCCCTGGCCTTGGGCGCCGCCCTTCTGCTCGCCCTTCTTCTCGATGCCGAAGGCGGTCATGAAGTTGCGGACGTCGTTTTCTTCCAGCTCTTCCCAGCGGCCGCGCTTCAGGCCGGTCGGCAGGGTCATGGCGCCGTAGCGGGTACGGATCAGGCGCGAAACGGTCAGGTTGACCGCCTCGAACATGCGGCGCACCTCGCGGTTGCGGCCTTCGCCGATCACCACGCGGTACCAGTGGTTGACGCCTTCGCCGCCGCCGTCGACGATCTTGCTGAACGAGGCATTGCCGTCTTCCAGGTCGACGCCGGCCAGCAGCTTCTGGCGCATGCCTTCTTCCAGCACGCCCAGGGTGCGCACGGCGTATTCACGGTCGATGTTGTAACGCGGGTGCATCAGGCGGTTCGCCAGGTCGCCCGAATTCGTGAACAGCAGCAGGCCCTCGGTATTGAAGTCGAGGCGGCCGACGGCCAGCCACTTGCCGGTCTTCATGGTCGGCAGGCGGTCGAACACCGACGGACGGCCTTCCGGATCGTCCGCGCTGACGATTTCGCCGGCCGGCTTGTGGTACACCAGCACGCGCGGCGGCTTGTTGTTGTTCACGCGGCGGGCAAGCAGCTTGCCGTTGATGCGCACGGCATCGGTCGGCAGGATGCGCTGGCCGATGTGGGCCGGCTCGCCGTTCACCGACACGCGGCCGGCGATGATCAGCTCTTCCATGTCGCGGCGCGAACCCAGGCCGGCTTCGGCCAGCACCTTGTGCAGCTTCGGCGCATCGTCCTCGGCGGTCAGGTCGCGGCGCGCCTTGGCGGCTTTCGCCTGGCCGCGGCCGCCTTCGTTGGCGTCGAAGTCGTCGGAGGTCACGAAGGAGAACACGGCGTCGGCATCGTTCGGCTTGCCGCCTTTGGCGTCCTTGCCGTTGCGGGCGTTCTTGTTGCGGTTTTGCTGCTGATTCTGCTGCTGGCCCTGCTGGCCTTGCTGGCCTTGCTGGCCCTGCTGCCCTTGCTGCTGGCCCTGGGCCTGCTGGCCGCGCTGCTGGCCTTTCTTGCCCTTCTTCTGGCTCTGGCGGCCGTCGCGGCGCTGGTCGGCGCGCTGCTCGGTGCGCTCTTCCCTGCGCGGCTCGGCGCCCGGCTCCGCAGCGGCCTGGGCCGGCTGGGCGGCCACGGCGTCGGCGGCGTCGGCCTGGACGCGCGGCTGGCGGGCTTCGCGCTGCTGGCGCTGTTCGCGCATCTGGCGCGGGCCGCGCGGCTTGCGCTGGTCCGGTGCGGACTCGCCGGCGGCGGCGTCAGCGGCGGCTGCGGCCGGGACCGGGGTCGGCGCGGTTTCGGCGGCGGGCGCCGGTGCGGCGGCGGGCGCGGCCTCCTCGGCCACCACCTTCTTCGCGCGCGGCTTGCGGGCCGGCGCCGCGGCTTCGGCTGCGGGGGCGGCGACGGCTGCCGCAGCGTCGGCTGCCGGGGCAGCGGCTTCACCTTCGGCCGGCTTGGCGGCCGCCTTGCGGGTGCGTTTCGGCTTGGTCTCCGCCGTGGTCTCGGTCTGCGCCGCTGCGGCTGCCGCCGGGGCGCGCGGTTTGCGCTTCGGCTTGGCGGCCGTCTCCAGCCCCGCGTCGGCAGGGATCGTCTCGTTCGTGTCGGTTGGATTCATCATTCGTTTCTTTGTCTTTTACTGCGGCGCAGGGTCGTGTTCGGGTTGGTGCTCGTCTTCAAATTGTTGCAGGGCCGCTTCCAGCGCCGCCAGGCTGCGTCCTTCGCCGCCGTCGGCCACCTGCTGCAGCGGCGGCAGCTGGGTCAGGGACGCCAGGCCGAGGTCGTCGAGGAACTGGCGGGTCGTGCCCAGCAGGGCCGGACGTCCCGGCACCTCGCGGTGACCGAGCACGTCGATCCAGCCGCGGTCTTCCAGCATCTTGATCGTCTGCGAGTTGACGGCAACCCCGCGGATCTCTTCGATGTCGCCGCGCGTCACCGGCTGGCGGTAGGCGATGATCGCCAGCGTCTCCAGCGTCGCACGCGAATACTTCGGCGGCTTTTCGGGCGCGACCCGGTCGAGGTAGGGCTTCATCTCGGGCCGGCTCTGGAACCGCCAGCCGGATGCCAGGCTGACGATTTCGATGCCGCGGTCCTGCCAGTCCTGCCGCAGTTCTTCCAGCAATATCTTGATCGTATCGGCGCCCACGCCCACGCCGATCTGTTTACCGTTCGCATCCACGTCGGCAAACAGTTTCTTCATGCCGTGGATGGTCATCGGCTCGCGTGCGCACAGCAACGCGGTCTCGAGGACCTTTTTGGCCTCATCAGTGTTCATAACGATGTCGTCAGCGGATCCTGCAAGTCGCGCAAAGAAAATATCAAACACAAACCGCTTCAACGGACATGGGCGTCGCTACGGCGACACAGGCGCTTGCGCCCCGGATGAGACAGTACGCGTTGAAACTGGGTTCCGTGGCCCGGTGAGGGCACCGGGCGGATGCCATGGCGGGTTGGAGCTCGCTCCTGGCCGGCCAAGCGGCAGCCCGCCGGAAAGCGGACTGCAATGATAGATTTTCAGGAGAAACGGGGCTGCTGGCGCAGGGAGGAAACCAGGCTGTGGAGGCAAGGCTCCGGACGTGCCAGCGTAGCGAACGACATCGTTTCTACCAATTGGCGGCCATTGTACCCGATAAAACCGCGAAAAGGACAAGCTGCACATCGGCGCGCACGGCGCGGCCTCGCCGGCGGCGCGGCGCCCTGCGCCCGCTCAAACGCCCAGGCGCTCGGCCAGGATCGCGGAAACGCCCAGGAAAGCCGGGTACTCGGCCGTGATCACATAGGTCGGGACCGCGCCCAGGTAGGCCGCAAAACGGCCCTTCTGCTCGAAGCGGCGGCGGAAGCAGGAAGCCGCGAAGCGCTCGCCCAGGCGCGGCACGATGCCGCCGCCGATGTAGACGCCGCCCTGCGCGCCAAGCGTCACGGCCAGGTTGCCGGCCACCGTGCCCAGCATGCCGCAGAAGACCTCGACGACTTCCTCGCACAGCGGGCAGGCACCGGCCAGGGCGCGGCGCGAGATCTCCGGCGCCTCGAGCGCGGGCTCGGCAGCGCCGCGCAGTTCGGCCAGCGCACGGTAGATCAGTTCGACGCCGGCGCCGGACAGGAAGCGCTCGGCCGACACGTGCTCGAACTCGCGCCAGGCGTATTGCAGGATCGCGACTTCGGTCTCGTTGGCGGGAGCAAAGGTGACGTGGCCGCCTTCGCTGCGCAGCGCGGTCCAGCTCTTGCCGTCCGCGGCCGGGACCAGGCCCGACACGCCCAGGCCGGTGCCGGCGCCGAGCAGGCCGATCGGCGCACCGGCCACCGGCGCACCGCCGCCGACCTGGCGCTTGTCGCCCGCGCCCAGCCAGGGAAGCGCCATCGCCAGCGCTTCGAAATCGTTAACCACCGCGAAAGTGTCGAAACCGCATTCGCGGCGCAGGGCCTCGATCGAGAATTCCCAGTGGTGATTGGTCATGCGCACCATGTCGCCCAGCACCGGATTGGCGATGGCGATGGCCGCATGGCCGACCGTTCCGGCCGCGGCCACTTGCGGCAGCGCCAGGTAGGCGCGCATCGCCGCGCCCAGGGTCGGATAAGCGCTGCAGGCCAGCACTTCGATATGGTCGATGCGGCCCGGACCCAGTTCCAGCGCGAAGCGCGCATTGGTGCCGCCGATGTCGGCGAGCAGGCGCGGGCTGGCGTGGCCCGGCACGGGGGTCACGGCGGCGGCGGTCTGGAAGGCGGAGGATGCGGGTGCAACAGTCATGGCGAAAGCTCGGAAACGGATTCCAGAAGCTTAAGGACTTATTGATCCCAGCGCAAGTATTTATTGTAGTTTAGGTACAGACGACTGCATTACTCTGGGAATTTTGCGTGCAATCGCCACAATTTGCGAGTAGTCGAGCTACCAAGAATGTCATCCAGGTTTGGTCCTGAGCTCGGCGTCGGCGTGCCCCGCCGCGCAGTGGGCATTCCAGGCGTCGAGGCCGCCGCGCAAGGGGCGCGCGCGATGAAAGCCGTTGGCAACGAAGGTTTTCGCGACCTGGGCCGCGGTGACGTCGTTCGGACAGGTGCAATAGACCACGATGTGGCGCTCGCGGTCGAGGGTCGCCATCAGGCGGGCCGGATCGGCGTCGCCGTAGACCAGCGCGCCGGGGATGCCCGACTCCAGGCCGCGCGCCGTGACGCCGCGGGCATCGACGATCAGTGGGTCGTGGCCGGCTTCGAGGAGGGCCTTCAGCTCGTCGGCGGTGATGCGCGGCAGGTCGGCGGCGCCGAGGTTGCGGCGGCGCTCCACGTATTTCAGCAGCACGAACAGGGCCAGCAAGGCGCCGACCACCATCAGCGCGGTGCTGCCGAGCGTCTCGAACCAGCCGATCACATCGTCGACGCTGCCGTGGAACCAGGCGCCCAGGCTGATGCCGACGCCGCTCCACAGCAGGCCGCCCGCCACCGACAGCCAGATGAAGCGCTGGGTGCTCGTGCCCATGGCCCCGGCCAGCGGCGGCGCGATGGTGTTGAAGCCGGGGATGAACTTGGCGACCACCAGCGACTTCGCGCCCCAGCGGCTGAAGTTGTCCTCGGTCTGGCTGACGCAGGAATCCGGCGACAGCGAGATCCGGCACAGCAGGCGCAGCACGCGCTTGCCGTAGTAGCGGCCGGCGCGAAACCAGAAATAATCGCTGATCAGGCAGGCCAGCACGCTGGCTGCCAGGAACAGCGGCCAGTTGGCGCCCTTGTCGACCGCCAGCGCCCCGGCGATGATCAGCACCGGAAAGGCGGGAATCGGCAGGCCGATCTGTTCGAGCAGCACGGTGCCGAACACGATCAGCACGCCGTAGGTGTGGATGAGTTGGGAGAGCTGGGCCATGCTCTCCATATTAAACTATCTATCCCTCCTGTTGGCACTGAAGACAAACCGGGGTCAGACTCCGAATTTTGGAAAGAGCCCACAGGACATTTCCAATTTTTGGAGTCTGACCCCGGTTTTATGCAGGTCAAGTTCAGGCGCCGCGCGGGATGGCGGCGAGCAGGGTTTGGGTGTAGGGGTGCTGGGGGTTGCGATAGAGCTCGTCCGAGTCGGCCATTTCGACCACGCTGCCGTGGTGCATGACCATCACGCGGTCGGCGATGTACTTCACCACCGACAGGTCGTGCGAGATGAAGATGTAGCTCATCTTGTACTCGTCCTGCAGGTCCTGCAGCAGGTTCAGCACCTGGGCCTGGACCGACACGTCCAGCGCCGACACCGACTCGTCGCACACCAGGATCTCCGGCTTCATGGTCAGGCAGCGCGCGATGGCGATGCGCTGGCGCTGGCCGCCGGAGAATTCGTGCGGATAGCGGTGGAAAGCCTGCTCCGGCAGCCCGACCCGCTCCAGCAGATGGCGCGCATGCTCCACACGCTCGGCGTCCCCGGCGCCGATACGGTGGATGCGCATCGGCTCCAGCAGGATCTGGCCGACCGTGAAGCGCGGGTTCAGCGAGGCATAGGGATTCTGGAAGATGATCTGGATCCGCCGTTTGTACGCCTGGTACTCGCGGTCGCTCATCGCCAGCAGGTCGCGCCCTTCGAACAGCGCGCGGCCGCCGGTGGCGCGGTGCAGGCGCAGCAGGGTCAGTCCGACCGTGGTCTTGCCGGAACCGGATTCGCCGACCACGCCCAGGGTCTTCCCGCGCGGCAGCGTAAACGAGACATCCTTCACCGCCTGGAACTCGCGCTTGCCGAACAGGCCTTCGCGCAGATAAAAACTCTTCTGCAAATTTTCAACGACCAGTACATTGTCATCGGAAGGCAGATAACCCCGCGTACGCTGCGGCAGCACGACATCCGGCGCATAGCGGCCGCTCAGCACATCGTCGATGACCGGCAGCCGCACCGGCCGCTCGTCCAGCCTGGGCCGGCAATGCAGCAGCGCACGCGTATAAGCGTCGGAAGGCGCGCCAAGCACCTCGGAAGCCGCCCCCTCCTCCCTGACCTCGCCATGCCGCATCACGATCACACGGTCCGCAATCTCGCCCACCAGCCCCAGGTCGTGGGTGATGAACAGGACCGCCATCTGGTGCTTCTTCTGCAGCCGCGCGATCAGCTCCATGATCTGCTTCTGGATCGTCACGTCCAGCGCCGTGGTCGGCTCGTCGGCGATCAGGAGGCGCGGTTCGCAGGCGATCGCCATCGCGATCATCACGCGCTGCTGCTGGCCGCCCGACATCTGGCTCGGGTAGGCGTCGATCTTGTTGGCCGGATCGGGAATGCCGACTTCGTCCAGCAGCGCCAGGGTACGGGCGCGCGCCTGGCGCCTGTTCATGCCGAGGTGCTGACGCAGCACTTCGCCGATCTGGTACCCGACCGTGAACACCGGGTTCAGCGAGGACATCGGCTCCTGGAAAATCATCGCGATGTCCTTGCCGCACAAGGCGCGGCGCGCATCGATGGACTGGCCGAGCAGCTCGCGGCCGTCGAAGCGGATCGACGAGCCCTCGTGCATGATCGTGGTCTCCGGCGGCAGCAGGCCCATCACGGCCAGCGAGCTGACCGACTTGCCGCTGCCGGATTCGCCCACCAGGGCCACGGTGGCGTTCCTGGGCAGGCTGAACGAAATGCCTTTGACGGCTTCGAAGCTGCGCTTCTTGTCGATGCGGAAGGACACGCGCAGGTCGCGCACCTCGAGCAGCGGCTGATCGGGACTCATGGACATACTCATTTCAATTTCGGATCGAGCGCATCGCGCAGCGCATCGGCAAACAGCGAGAACGCCGTCACCAGCAGGGCCATGGCGCTGGCGGCCGCCGCCAGCTGCCACCACTTGCCGAGGATGAGTTCATTCTGCGCCTCGTTCAGCATGCTGCCCCAGGACACCACGCCGACCGGCACGCCGAAGCCGAGGAAGGAAAGAATGACCTCGGCCTTGATGAAGCCGACCACCAGGATCGACATCTGCACCAGCGCCACGTGCGAAACGTTCGGCAGGATGTGCGAGAACATGCGGCGCCAGCTTGACGCGCCGATGGCGTCGGCCGCCATCACGTACTCGCGCGCCTTGTGCTTGATGTACTCGGCGCGGATCAGGCGGTAGGGGCCGGTCCAGCCGGTCAGGCCGAGGATCAGCACGATGGTCAGCACGCCCCTGGTCTGCAGCACCGCGGCCACGGTCAGGATCATCAGGATCGACGGGATCGAGGTGAAGATGCTGTAGAACCAGTTGAACAGGTCGTCGACCTTGCCGCCGTAGAAGCCGGAGACGGCGCCGAACAGGGTGCCCAGCGCCACCGCCACCAGGGCCGCCACCAGGCCGACCACGATCGAGGTCTGGCCGCCCTTGATGGTCTTCTTGACGATGTCGTGCCCCCATTTGTCGGCGCCGAAAGGCAGCGTCGATGCCTTCGCGGCCTGCGCGACATGGCCCTCCCGCGCCAGCGCCGCCTTCAGCGCGGACAGGTCGGCGGCCAGCGGATCGAAGGCATTCGGCGGCGGCGGCGGCAATGGCCGGGCCAGTGCCGCCAGCGCGGGATCGGGACCGACGAAGCCCGGCGGCGCATAGTTCACCGCCACCTCGTCTTCCCAGTCGGCGGCCACCAGGCCGGTGGCGGACGCCAGCACCGACAGCAGGAACAGGATCACCACCGCCAGCGAAGCCATGGCGATGCGGTCGGCGCGCAGGCGGCGCCAGGCGAGCGCCCACAGGCCCGGAGAGACGTTCTCGTTCATTTCAGCTGCACCCGTGGATCGACCGCCTGGTACATCAGGTCGGCCAGCAGGTTGAAGACCATGGTCGCCGCGGCCACATACACCGTGATCGCCTTGATGACCGGGAAGTCGCTGCGCTCGACCGCCAGGATCACCTCGCGCCCGATGCCCGGGATGCCGAAGAAGCGCTCGAGCAGGAAGGCGCCGATCAGCAGCGCCGGCAAATTCGCCATGACGTAGGTGATGATCGGGATGGCGGCGTTGCGCAGCACGTGCACCCAGACGATGCGGCGTTCCGACAGGCCCTTGGCGCGCGCCGTGCGCACGTAGTCCTGCCCCACTTCGTCCAGCACGAAGCTGCGGAACAGGCGCAGGGTCGGCGCCACCGATACCGTCAGGCCGATCAGGATCGGCAGCGTGGCGTAGCGCAGCAGGTTTTCCAGGAAATGATCGCCCCAGCCCTGCACCGGGAACAGCCCCAGCTTGTACGCCAGGCCGTACTGGAACACGATGATGTAGACCAGGATCGAGATCGACATCCCGACCGTGCAGGCGACCATCACCAGGCGGTCGGTCAGCGAGCCGCGCACGAACGCGATGGCCAGCGCCAGCGCGATGCCGATCAGGGTCTCGAGGATGGTCAGCGGCACCAGCACCGTCAGCGACGGTCCCAGGCGGGTCGACAGGATGTGCGCGACCGGCTCGCCGGTGCTCCAGGCATTGCCGAAGTCGAAAGTCAGGATCTGCCGGACGAAGATCCCGAGCTGCACGTACCAGGGCTGGTCCAGGCCGAGCTGGGTGCGGATGTTGGCGATCGCCTGGGCATCCGCCATCTTCCCCGCCAGCAGGTAGGACGGGTCGCCGCCGACCCAGTTGAACAGCACGAACACCAGCACGACGACGCCGGCCATGGTCGGCAGCATCTGCCACAGCCGCCGGAGGATATAAGCGAGCATCGGAGAATCCGGAGGAAAAGCGAAACTATAGACCAGATTCCCACTGTCGCAGCGGAAAAAAAAGTCGGTCGCCCATAAGAAAAGGAAATACAAGTGTGGCGTTTCTACAATGTTTCTATTGAATCATATTGACACCGTATTGACGGGAATGGTCTGATGAGATGTTAAGTGAAAACATTCTAACTTTTCACTGAACACCAATTGGTTACGGTAAGTGCACGTCTTTCTTGGCATATGCATGCCAATAATTGCAATAAAAGCATATGCATTTGTAAACCAATCTTCAGACCATTTCTTGGAGTCGTAATGTTGAAACGAAAAGCTGTAGCCCAAGCAGTCTCCTTCGCCCTCGCCACCGTGGCGTTCGGCAGCGCCGCCATGGCGCAGGACACCTCGTCCGCCCCGATGCAGCGCGTCGAAGTGACCGGCTCGAGCATCAAGCGCGCCAGCGCCGAAACCGCATCGCCGGTGCAGGTGGTGAGCCGTGAAGACCTGGCCAAGTCCGGCAAGGGCACCGTCGCCGAATACCTGCAGACCCTGACCGCCGACGGCGCCGGTTCGCTGCCGACCGGTTTCGGCAACGGCTTCGCCGCCGGCTCGACCGCGATCTCGCTGCGCGGCCTGGGCGCCACCTCGACCCTGGTGCTGCTGAACGGCCGCCGCATGGCGCCGTTCGCGCGTGCCGACGACGGCCAGAAGAGCTTCACCGACCTGTCGACCGTGCCGATGGAAGCCGTCGAGCGCATCGAGATCCTGAAGGACGGCGCGTCCTCGACCTACGGCGCGGATGCGATCGCCGGCGTGGTCAACATCATCCTGCGCAAGGACTTCACCGGCGTGGTGGCCAAGGCCGAAGGCGGCATGTCGAAATACCGCGACGCCGAAATGGGCAAGGCTTCCCTGACCTGGGGCAAGGGCGACCTGGACAACGACGGCTTCAACGTCATGACCAACTTCGAGGTCTACACCAACCACGAACTGAAGAACAAGGACCGCGCCGACCGCGACTGGATCGGCCACGGCGACATCCGCCCATGGGGCTATGCCGCCAACAGCCAGTTCGCCGGCGGCTACATCACCCCGGGCGCTTCCAGCCCGACCCCGACCGGCGCCCTGCGCGATCCGAAGACCGGCAACTACGTCTCGCTGCCGGGCTGCTCGCAGTTCTCGCCGGTGGTCAACCAGGACCCGGCCGGCGGCTGCCTGTGGTACCAGGACCAGTTCCGCTCGATGCAGCCGCAGATCGACGGCTTCAACCTGTACGCCCGCGGCACCAAGAATCTGGAAGGCGGCCTGCAGCTGTACGCGGAAGCCGGCTACTCCAGCCGCAACACCTCGTTCATGCTGACCCCGCCGGCAACCAGCTCGACCGTCGCCTTCCCGCCGAACGCGTCCAGCCCGACCGGCGTGATCACCTACGGCAACAGCATCCTGGTGTCGAGCAAGCACCCGCAGAACCCCTACGGCGCCGACGTGCGCCTGCGCTACTCGATGTTCGACGTCGGCCCGAGCACCCGTTCGGTCGACAACGACTTCAGCCGCATCGTCATCGGCATCAAGGGCCAGAAATTCGGCTGGGACTTCGACACCGCCTACCTGCATTCGAAGTCGGAACTGGACCTCGACTACAGCAACATGATCAACATGAAGGTGCTGCAGGCCGCATTGGGCAACCCGTCCAGCCAGTACTTCCCGTACTACATCGGCACCCAGGCAGGCAAGAACCCGGCGTCGCTGTACGCCGCGATGGTCACCAACGCGACCTCGCACTCGACCACCCAGCTCGACATCGTCGACTTCAAGGCCTCGCGCGAACTGATGCAGCTGCCGGGCGGTAACCTGGGCGTGGCATTCGGCGCCGAACACCGCCGCGAGAAGCTGGACAACCCGTCGCTGTCGGGCACCCAGGACGGCTCGATCAACGCCTCCTACGTGGCCGCCAAGGGCGACCAGAACATCTCGGCGGTCTTCGTCGAGGTGGCGGCGCCGGTGATCCCGACCGTCGAACTGACCGGTGCGGTGCGTTACGACAAGTACAAGAACTTCTCGTCCACCACCCCGAAGGTCGGCGCCAAGTGGACCCCGCTGAAGACCTTCGCCCTGCGCGGCACCTACTCGGAAGGCTTCCGCGCCCCGGGTCCGGCCGAATCGGGCGTCGAGTCGCAGAGCACCGGCAGCTCCTCGGTGCGCGATCCGATCCGTTGCCCGGGCGGCGTCCCGGCAGCCGGCGGCGCCACCCAGGCCGACTGCGCGATCTCGATCGGCGCGGTCAAGGTCGGCAATCCGAAGCTGTCGCCGGAAACTTCGAAGGGCTACACCCTGGGCATGGTCTGGGATCCGCTGCCGAACACCGGCTTCTCGCTGGACGCCTTCAAGATCCGCCGTGAAAACGAGATCAACCCGCTGTCCTACGTCGAAGCAGCCGCCCTGCCGACCGCGATCCGCAACGACAACAACCTGGTCGTGAACGGCGTCGTGGTGCCGAACTCCGGCACCCTGCTGCTGTCGAACGCGCCGTACCAGAACTCGAGCTTCACCGAGATCAAGGGCGTCGACCTGGACATCAAGCAGCGCTTCAAGCTGGGCGACTACGGCCGCGCCGTCGTCGGCCTGACCTGGACCCACATCGCATCGTGGGTGCGCGCCGAGAAGACCGGTACCCGTTACCAGTACGCCGGCACCCACGGCAACTGCGACACCTCGAACTGCGCCGGTACGCCGAAGGACAAGATCAGCGCCAACGCGTCGTGGGACTTCAGCCAGCAGTTCAACGTGACCGCGACGGCCAACTACCGCGCCGACATGCAGAACGTGTACTTCGCCGGCGACAAGTGCGCGAACAGCTTCGCCAACGGCAACCCGGCGCCGGGCAACTGCCGCCTGGCTTCGTTCACCACGATCGACCTGTCGGCACGCTACAACGTGAGCCGCAACCTGCAGATCTACGGTTCGGTCCAGAACCTGTTCGACAAGGTGGCGCCGCTCGATCCGCTGACCTACGGCGGCATGAGCTACAACCCGATGGACGCCAGCGGCGCGATCGGCCGCTACTTCAAGCTCGGCCTGCGCTACACCTTGTAAGCTCGCCGCCCCCGCCCTCGCCGGGCGCCCTGGCGGGGGCCCAAGTTTGCAAGACAGAACGGCGAACCTCGGTTCGCCGTTTTTTTTTGGCGCCATCCGCAGCAATGCCTTTTTGTGATCAAATTTGATTAATTTATTGATTTAGGGCAAGATGTCTTACTTGCGATGGGCATGCGATGGTTTTTGAGAGGCAGTATGAAAGGTATCGTTTTTAATCTTCTGGAAGAAGTCGTCAGCATGGCGCACGGCGATGCCGCCTGGGACGCGCTGCTCGACGCCGCCGGCCTGGATGGCGCCTACACTTCGCTGGGAAGCTACGACGACGACCAGATCTTCGCCCTGGTGAAGGTGGCCTCGGAGACCCTGTCGCTGCCCCAGGAAGACGTGCTGCGCTGGTTCGGGCGCAAGGCGATGCCGCTGCTGGCCGGGCGCTATCCGGCTTTCTTCGGCAGCCACCGCGATGCCCGCGCCTTCCTGCTGACGCTGAACAGCATCATCCATCCCGAGGTACGCAAGTTGTATCCGGGCGCCCAGACTCCGGTGTTCGACTTCGACACCAGCCTGGCCGACGTGCTGGCGATCGGCTACAACTCGCCGCGCCGCCTGTGCGCCCTGGCCGAAGGCTTCATGCACGGCGCCGCCGACTATTACGGCCAGCGCCTCGAGATCGGCCAGACCCAGTGCATGCACCATGGCGCGGCGCGCTGCATGTTCCATGTGCGTACCGTGGCGTGATGGACACGCCCGCGGGGCCGCCCCCCGATCCTGAACTCGCCAGGCTGCAGCGGCGCCTGAAGCGCGAAACGGCCGCCCGCCACGAAGCCGAAGCCATCGCCGAGCGCGGCCTGCGCGACCTGTTCCAGCGCCAGCAGGAAATCAGCCTGCTGGAGAATATCGCCGTCGCCGCCAACGAGGCGACGGGCGTCCACGACGCCATGCAGCGCGCGCTGGAAGCGGTATGCCGCTACACCACCTGGCCGCTCGGCCACCTGTGGCTGATCGACGGCGTGCGCGAGGGCCGCCGCTTCGAATCGACCGCCATCTGGCATGACGCGACGGTGCTCGATCGCCCCGGCCCGGTGCGCGACCTGCGGGTGCTGACCGAGTCCAGCGCCTTCGCCATGGGCGCCGGCCTGCCGGGGCGCGTGGTCGAGCGCTCGGCGCCGGTATGGATCGACGTCGCCACCGGCACCGTGGAGGAATTGCCGCGCCTGGCCGGCATCGTACGCGCCGGCTTCGCCTCGCTGTTCGCTTTCCCGGTGATGATCGGTACGGAAGTGGTCGCGGTGCTCGAATTCTTCAGCCTCGAGCGCCAGGCGCCGGGCGAATCGCTGCTGCGCCTCATGGCCCAGATCGGCACCCAGCTGGGCCGCGTGATCGAGCGCCGCCGCGCCCAGGAGCAGCTGGTGCACGACGCCCTGCACGACCCGCTTACCCAGCTCGGCAACCGCAAGTTGTTCCTGGACCGCCTGCAACTCCTGCTGCTGCAGGCGCAGCGCACGCCCGGCAGCGATTTCGCGGTCCTGTTCGTCGATCTCGACCGCTTCAAGTCGATCAACGACGGACTGGGCCACGAATCCGGCGACCAGCTGATCATCGGCACGGCGGCGCGGCTGTCGGCCTGCCTGCGCCAGACCGACCTGGTGGCGCGCGACGCCGCGTTCGGCGACGAACACCTGGTGGCGCGCCTGGGTGGCGACGAATTCGTCATCCTGCTCGACCGCATCGGCGGCGCCGAACATGCGATCCTGGTGGCCGAGCGCATCATGCAGGTGCTGGCCGAGCCCTTCGAGATCGCCGGCCAGCGTGTGTTCGTCACCGCCAGCGTCGGCATCGCCCTGAGCGCCAGCGGCTATGCCGACGTCGCGGACATCCTGCGCGACGCCGACATCGCGATGTATCACGCCAAGCAGACCGGACGCGCGCGCTGGGTCATGTTCGACCAGACCATGCAGCTGCAGGCGGTGCGCCGCCTGCAGCTGGAAGCGGACCTGCGCGACGCCATGGCGCGCGGCCAGTTCTTCCTGCACTACCAGCCGGTGGTCTCGCCGCGCGACGGCCGCATCCGCGGCTTCGAGGCGCTGCTGCGCTGGCGGCATCCGGTCCACGGGCTGGTGCCGCCCAACGAATTCATCCCGGTCATGGAAGAAACCGGCCTGATCGAGCCGGTCGGGGCCTGGGTGCTGGAGCAGGCCTGCCGCCAGTTGCGCGAATGGCAGCGGGACTACGGTGCGCAGCTCGACATCAGCGTGAACGTGTCGGCGGTGCAGTTCGCGCGCGGCGACCTGGTGACGGTGGTGCAGAGCGTGCTGGCGGCCAGCGGCATCGCGCCGGCCGGCCTCAAGCTGGAACTGACCGAAAGCGCGGTGATGGGCGACGCCGAGCGTGCGCTCGCCGTGTTCGCGCGCCTGAAGGCGCTGGGGGTGCGGGTCAGCCTCGACGATTTCGGCACCGGCTACTCCTCGCTCAGCTACCTGCGCCGCCTGCCGATCGACACGCTGAAGATCGACCGCTCCTTCGTCAGCCAGCTCGACCGCTTCGACGACAAGCGCCAGATCGTCGAGGTGGTGCTGATGCTGGCGCGCCTGCTGGAGCTGGACGTGGTCGCGGAAGGGGTCGAAACCGAAGCCGAACTGGCGCTGCTGCGCGACATGGGCAGCCACTTCGTGCAAGGCTATTTTTACTACCGCCCGCTGGCGGCCGGGGACGCCGCCGCGGCGCTGGCGGCGCAGGCCGCGGTCCCTCAGTCCTGACGCAGCCTGCGCTGGCGCACCGCCTGCGCCAGCCCTTCCAGCACGCCCACGCTGGTCTCCCAGTCGATGCAGCCGTCGGTGACCGACTGGCCGTAGGTCAGTGCCTGGCCCGGCACCAGGTCCTGGCGTCCGCCCACCAGGTGCGACTCCACCATCACGCCGACGATGCGGTCGTCGCCGTTCGCCAGCTGGCCGGCGATGTCGGCGCACACCGGCACCTGGTTCTGCGGATTCTTGCTCGAGTTGGCGTGCGAAGCGTCGATCATCAGGCGGCTGGCGAGGCCGTTCGCGGCCAGCTGGCGGCAGGCTTCCTCGACGCTGGCGGCGTCGTAGTTCGGCGCCTTGCCGCCGCGCAGGATGATGTGGCAATCCTCGTTGCCGGCGGTCGAGACGATCGCCGAATGGCCGCCCTTGGTGACGGACAGGAAGTGGTGCGGCTGCGAGGCCGCCTTGATGGCGTCGGCGGCGATCTTGATGTTGCCGTCGGTACCGTTCTTGAAGCCCACAGGGCAGGACAGGCCGGACGCCAGCTCGCGGTGCACCTGCGACTCGGTGGTGCGGGCGCCGATCGCGCCCCAGCTCACCAGGTCGGCGATGTACTGCGGGCTGATCACGTCGAGGAATTCGGTGCCGGCCGGCAGGCCCATCTCGTTGACGTCGCGCAGCAGCTCGCGCGCCATGCGCAGGCCGTCGTTGATGCGGAAGCTGTTGTCCATGTAGGGATCGTTGATCATCCCCTTCCAGCCCACCGTGGTGCGCGGCTTCTCGAAATAGACGCGCATCACGATCTCGAGTTCGCCCTTGAAACGCCGGCGCTGCTCCACCAGGCGGCGCGCGTATTCCAGCGCCGCCTTCGGGTCGTGGATCGAGCACGGGCCGATCACCACCATCAGGCGGTCGTCCTGGCCGTGCAGGATGCGGTGCAGGGCCACCCGCGCCGCGGCCGCGGTCTGCTCGGCGGCCGGCGTCACCGGAAACTCCCGGATCAGGTGCGACGGCGGCGTCAGTTCCTTCATTTCTCGGATGCGTAGATCGTCGGTGCGTGGCATTGCTGTTCTCCGTTGTGCTGTGCTGGAAACGAAAAAACCGCCCCGGGGGCGGTTTTTCTGGAATTTTGCGTCGGACTTCGTTCTGATCTTGCGTGAACCTGCCGCTACTCCACCGCCGTCGGGCTGGAATGGCTAAACCAAAAATAAAAGGTAAAGAAGGCAGTGTGGCGCATGGTGTCGTCCGGGATGGTCGATTGACTATAACAACAATATATGAGCATTGGCAAGCTCTTTATCCGTCGCGTGCGACTGTCAAGACAGGCGATCGGTTGCGTGAAGCTGACAGCCTTTGTGGATGAGCGGAGCACGGTTGAGAGATGTCAGGCATTCCTTTGCTTCCAGTGCAAAAGTCGCGACATACCCCGGCCGAATCTGCTCCGTGCGCGAGCTGGGCAGGGACACCCTCACTTGCCATTGGAGTCTGGATCATGACTGAAACCCCGATATCCCGATCGATCCGCCGCCTGTTCGCGGGCGGCGGCGCCGCCGGACTGGCGCTGCTGGCCCTGCCGGCAACGCTGCCGCTGCCGGCCTGGGCCCAGGCGCAGTTGCAGGAAACGGCGCCCAAGCCGATCCAGCGCGTCGAAATCACCGGCTCGAACATCCGCCGTTCCGAAGCCGAAACCGCGTCCTCCGTCATCACCGTGAACCGCGCCGACATCGAAAAATCCGGCAAGTCCACGGTGGCCGAACTGCTGCAGACCCTGGCGGTCGACAACCAGGGCTCGGTGCCGACCACCTTCGGCAACGGCTTCGCCGCCGGCGCCTCGGGCATCTCGCTGCGCGGCCTGGGCACGGCCTCGACCCTGGTGCTGGTGAACGGCCGCCGTTCGGCGCCCTACGGCCTGGCCGACGACGGCCAGAAGCAGTTCGTCGACCTGAACTCGATCCCGACCGACGCCGTCGAACGCGTCGAGGTGCTGAAGGACGGCGCCTCGGCCATCTACGGCTCCGACGCCATCGCCGGCGTGGTCAACATCATCCTGCGCCGCGACTACCAGGGCAACACCTTCCGCTTCTCGCGCGGCGCCACCGAGGAATGGGACGGCAAGCGCACCAACCTCGCCTTCACCAAGGGCTTCGGCAATCTCGACACCGACCGCTACGCCGGCCTGTTCAGCATCGAATACAAGAAATTCGACGAAATCTGGTACCGCGACCGCCGCGACCGCGACTACATCGGCCGCATCGACCTGCGGCCCTGGGGCTATTCGGCCAACGAGGCGCTGGGCGGCACCGGCGCCATCGTCCCGAACAGCGGCGCCGCCGGCAACGCCATCAACGGCAACGTGCGCAACCCCTTCGACACCGCCAACTACTACAACCGCGGCAACCTGCTCGGGCCGGGCTTCACCCGCAGCTTCCCGGGCGCGGCCTGCTCGAACTTCACCAGCCACCCGCAGGGCGACCCCGGCGGCGGCTGCATCATCGACGGCACCCTGGAATACAACCAGATCGAGCCGAAGCAGGAGAACCTGAGCTTCTACGCGCGCGGCGCCTGGCAGTACAGCCCCGAGATCCAGCTGTACAGCGACCTGAACTATTACAGCAGCCAGACCGACACCGCGACCACCCCATCCTCGGTCAGCGCCTCGGTCGGCTATCCGGGCGGGCCGGTCAACAATGCCATCGCCGCGCTCGGCGCAGACCACCCGGACAACCCCTACTTCGGCACCGCGGCGCGTTTGCGCTACCTGGCAGCCGACGTCGGTCCGCGCGTCTCCAACATCGATTCGAACTTCATCCGCTGGGTCGTCGGCGCCAAGGGCAGCAGCTTCGGCTGGGACTGGGACACCGCCCTGCTGTTCTCGCACAACCACGTCAACAACACCCAGACCGGCTACCTGCAGCGCGACGTCGCCTTCGCCCTGCTGAACCCGACCGCGGCCAACGTGGCGGCGGCCACCGCCACCAGCCCGGCCTACGCGGCCCTGCCTCCCGGCACGGTGTGGCGCATCGGCGAAAACGCCTTCTTGAATTCGCCGGCCATGTACGCGGCGCTGTCGCCGACCGTCCACAACACCGCCAACAGCAAGATCGGCCAGTGGGATTTCAAGGGCACGCGCGAGTTCGCCGGCCTGCCCTACCTGTCCGGTCCGCTGGGCCTGGCGGTCGGCGGCGAGGCGCGCCACGAGTTCACCGAGCTGCAGCCGACCACCGGCACCGAGCGCGGCAACATCATCGGCCTCGGCTACTCGGCCTACTCCGGCCAGCGCGACGTGTTCGCCCTGTATGCCGAGGCGCTGGCGCCGCTGCCCTACAACATCGAAGCGTCGGCGGCGCTGCGCTGGGACCACTTCACCGACGTCGGCAACGCGTGGACACCGAAGGCCGGCCTGAAGTGGACGCCGGCGAAATCCTTCGCCCTGCGCGGCACCTTCGCGCGCGGCTTCCGGGCGCCGAGCCCGGCCGAGAACGGGGTCGGCGGCCTGGCGGCTTTCTCGACCGCTTCCGACCCGCTGCGCTGCGCGCTGGGCGTGCCCGGCACCTGCGATCCGGCGGCCATCGCCCTGATCACCTCGCCGAACCCGGGCCTGTCGCCGGAGCACTCGAAGAGCTATACCCTGGGCATGATCTGGGATCCGCTGCCGCGCACCAGCATCTCGGTCGACTACTGGAAAATCAAGCGCTCCGACGAGATCAACCAGCAGCAGGTGGACGCCGCCATCGCCGCCGGCAGCGTGGTGCGCGACCCGACCAGCACCAGCGGCATCCCGGGCGACCCCGGCGCCATCGTCGCGGTGCTGACGCGCTACGTCAACTCGGCCCAGACCAAGGTGCGCGGCCTCGACGTCGACGCCCGCTACGCCCACAAGCTGCCGGACGACTACGGCCTGGCCACCATCGACCTGAAGTACACCCACCTGTTCGAATGGCTGCGCACCGAGCAGGACGGGACCTCGCGCGAATTCGCCGGCACCCACGGCAATTGCGACGTCACGAACTGCACGGGTACGCCGGACAACAAGGCCAACCTGCGCTTCGGCTGGGAGCGCAAGGACTGGCGCGTGTCGCTCAACATCAATTACCGCGGCAAGCTGGAGAACACTTTCTTCCGTGGCGACCCGGACGGCTGCGCCAGCCACTTCGCCGATGGCCGCGATGCGCCGAACGGCTGCGAACTGCCGTCCTTCACCACCTTCGACCTCGTGGCGCGCTGGAAGCCGGCGCCGCGCTGGGAAGTCTACGGCTCGGTGCAAAACCTGTTCGACAAGGTGGCGCCGCTCGATCCGCTGACCTACGGCGCCCAGGCTTACAACCCGCTCGACTACACAGGGGCGCGCGGGCGCTACTATGAGTTGGGGGCGCGCTATACCTTCTGAAGACGCGCGCGTGCAAGAAAAAATGCCTGCGGAAACGCAGGCATTTTTCTTCTTTTCCGGAGAAACGCTGGATCAGGCTGTGCCGCCCACGGTCACCCCATCGATCCGCAAGGTCGGCTGCCCCACGCCCACCGGCACGCTCTGGCCTTCCTTGCCGCACACGCCCACGCCCGAATCCAGGCGCATGTCGTTGCCGATCATCGAAATCCGGTTCATCACGTCCGGGCCGTTGCCGATCAGGGTCGCGCCCTTCACCGGGTAGGTCACCTTGCCGTCTTCGATCATGTAGGCTTCGCTGGCCGAGAACACGAACTTGCCGTTGGTGATGTCGACCTGGCCGCCGCCGAAGTTGACCGCGTACAGGCCGTTCTTCACCGAGGCCAGGATTTCCTGCGGATCCTTGTCGCCGGCCAGCATGTAGGTGTTGGTCATGCGCGGCATCGGCAGGTGGGCGAAGGACTCGCGGCGCGCGTTGCCGGTGACCGGCATCTTCATCAGGCGCGCGTTCATGGTGTCCTGGATATAGCCCTTCAGGATGCCGTCCTCGATCAGCGTGGTGCACTGGGTCGGATTGCCTTCGTCGTCCATGTTGAGCGAGCCGCGGCGGTCCTGCAGGGTGCCGTCGTCGACCACGGTCACGCCCTTGGCGGCGACGCGCTGGCCGATCATGCCCGAATAGGACGACGAACCCTTGCGGTTGAAGTCGCCTTCCAGGCCGTGGCCGACCGCTTCGTGCAGCAGCACGCCGGGCCAGCCCGGGCCGAGCACGACAGTCATCGGGCCGGCCGGCGCCGGACGCGCTTCGAGGTTGACCAGCGCCGCCTGCACGGCTTCGTCGGCATACTTGTCGAGCAGCTCTTCGCTGAAATAGCCGTAGTCGTAGCGGCCGCCGCCGCCCGAGGAGCCGATCTCGCGGCGCCCGTTCTGCTCGGCGATCACGGTGACGGACACGCGCACCAGCGGTCGGATGTCGGCGGCCAGCACGCCGTCGCTGCGCACCACCAGCACCACGTCGTATTCACCGGCCAGGCCGGCCATCACCTGCACCACGCGCGGATCCTTGGCGCGGGCGATCTTTTCGATGCGCTCGAGCAGCTTGACCTTGGCGGTGGCGTCGAGCGAATTCAGCGGATCGTGCGGCAGGTAGAGCGAGCGGCCACCGCTCGGCTGTGCTTGGTTCGCGACCTTGACGCGGCCGGCGCCGGCGCGCGCAATGGTGCGGGTGGCCGCGGCGGCGTCGAGCAGCGCGGCCTGGGAGATCTCGTCGGAATAGGAGAAGGCGGTCTTGTCGCCG